>DAIEGL010000197.1 GCA_027356255.1 Geobacter sp.
GAGTGGGTGGTGCAGAGCCTGACCGAGTACGACGGCAAAAAACTGCACGCGATAGACCGTGGAGACCTGGAACTGGACACGGAAGAAGAGAAGAAGGAGAAGGAAGCGAAGCAGGAAGAGGCCAAGAAGCAGTATCAGGGGGTACTCGGCTTCATCAAGGAACAGTTGAAGGACAAGGTAAAGGAGGTGCGCTTCTCCAGCCGCCTCACCGACAGCGCCTGCTGCCTTGTTGCCGACGAGTACGGGCTGAACGCGAACATGGAAAAGATCCTCAAGGCAATGAACCAGGACGTACCCGAGTCCAAGCGGGTCTTGGAATTGAACCCCGACCACCCGTTGATGCAGGTCCTGAGCAGCATCTTCGAGAAGGACAAGGAAAATCCGCGGCTGGCAGATTACTGCGGACTGCTCTACGACCAGGCGCTGTTGACCGAGGGGTCGCCGGTCCCCGATCCGCTCCGTTTCACCAGGCTCGTTGCCGAACTGATGGTGCAAGCCGCGGAGAAGTAAGCTTTATTGGCAGAGCGTCCTCCGGGGTTTTAAAGCCTAGGGGGCTGATAAAAAAAGTTTACACGGTTGCAACATTCTAATGAGTCTACAAACTTGACTTTTGCCGGTATCTGCATTATGGTTTGAGCAACTTACAGAGCAGGTCTGAATAGTAGATAAACGATAATACCAAACCATCCGCGAGGATGGGACGGAAAGCCTACAGGGTCTCAAGACAGACAGCCGGGTCGCCGAAATATCTCCATGATATTCTGCACCCGGCTTTTTTGTGCCCCGAAATATCTTGTGTAATTACAGGAGGTTCTCAACCATGAATAAAAAGATACACAACATAGCCGTATTGATCGAATTCCTCGCCGGTTCCGGCCTTGCCATCTTTTTCCACTGGGTGCTCCACTACCCTGAGGCCGCTTATACCATCTTCGGTGTCGGGATACTCCTGTCGCTCGGCACCTACCTTGTGCGAGAAGAGATAGAAAAGACCCGTGATGGGCTGCTCGACCGGTATCACCAGGCCCACGAGGTAACCTTCGCCATGGCCCAGATCAGTGACCCGGAATGTCAGACCAAGGCACACGAGCTGATGGCCTCGACAATGCGGACGATCTCGCTCCTGCAGCAGGGTTATATCCCGATGGATGAGACGGAATTCTACCTTGAAGGGGCAAAGCAGATGGAGCAGGCGGTCCACCACGCGAAAGCGGTGGACCCGCTCACCACGGGATGGGATACCCGGGGGGCACTGCTCAATTTTTACCAGTCCAACCTGCGCGCCCTGGACCGAGGCGTGAAGATCACCCGCATCTTCGTCGCCAACCGCGAAGCGATCACCGACCCAGAGGTGCAGAAGATCCTCCTCGCCCAGCACCACGACAATGTCGACGTTCGGATCGCCTTCCGCGACGAGCTGCCGTCGGCAAGCGACATCAGCAACCGGGACACCAACAGCTCCTTCGATTTCGCCATCTACGACGACCGGGTGGTGACCGACGTCTTCAGCCAGCCGGGGAAATACTTCGGCAGGAAGACAAGCCAGCCGGCGGAAGTGGCCAAATATCTCCACCTCTACGACCTCATCGAGCACAGCGCCCACGCCGTAACCCTGGAAAATGACCGTATAATCCTCGCCGGCGAGGTCATACCGGTCGCATCTTAGAATTGTTCCTGCATTAAACATAGAAAAAGCCGCCCTACCCGTGTCCGGGAGCGGGCGGCTCATTCAACCGAAGCAAATCTCGCATCCCCCTACAAGCGTATCAGATCCTCGTGTTCCTCGTCATGGGGGTTGATATGAATCATCACGTCCCCCACGTTGGAAAACCGCTCGAAAATGAGCCGCTTCACCTCGGTGGCGATGGCGTGGGACTGTTTGACCGTCATTTCCGGGTCCATATCCAGCTTCAGATCGACGATCACGTACTGGCCGGAGCGGCGCCCCTTGATTTCATGCACGTGTTCCACCCCGGCTATGCCTTCCGCCAGCATCGCGATGGAGTTCAACAGCTCCTGCGGAGGCTGGCCGTCCATCAGGTCGTGGGCGGCGCTCCTGAAAGTCTCATAACCGATATGGAAGATGAAGAATGCGGTGAGTCCGGCTGCCAACGGGTCCATGATCTTTATCCCGAAGAAGGCGCCGGTTACGCCTATGAGGGTGGCGATCGAGGTAACGGCATCCTTGCGGTGGTCCTTGGCGATGGCCATTACCGCGGGGCTGCCGAGACTCCCACCCACCCTGAGCGAGAAGCGGCAGAGCCACTCCTTGACGAGAATCGTTGCAAACGCGGCCAGCACGGCGATCAACTGGGGCTCTTCATAAACCCCGACCATGATGGTTTTCACCGTCTTGTACAATATCCCGGCGCCGGTGGCAAAAATAATCAGTGAGACCAGGATGGCGGAGAGGCTTTCCGCCTTGCCGTGGCCGTAAGGATGCTTATCGTCGAACGGCTTGCGCCCGATGTTGAGGGCGATGATGGTGGAAAGCAGGGCTATGAAATCGCAGGCGCTCTCCACGCCGTCGGCAAAGACGGCCTCGGAACGGCCGAAATGACCGGCCAGGAGTTTCATGACCATCAGCAGGGCGTTCACCCAGAAACCTATCTTGATTACCCGGTCTGCCCGATTAAACCGCTCCGTCCTTTGCACGTTCACCCTCCCGCCTTGCGTAAATCCTTGATGGTCAACTGGAGTGAGCTCCTCCCGTTCCAGACGTTCATGGCGGGGGAGAATACGACATCGAGCCGGTCTCCCAGCTCAGCCCTCCCCGCCATGGAAAAGCCGATGGCATCGAAAACGCGGCCGCCCGCATTGAGACGCATCTTCAGGTGCGTTTCCTTGAGGGTCCGGCAGTCGCATACCTCTGCATCCCGCAGCAGAAAAACCGGCTCGGGATTCCCCATGCCGAAGGGCTTCATCGCCTCCAGCTCTTCCACCATGGCGCTGGTGATCTCTGTCGCCTCGATCTCTCCGTCGATCAAGAGCAGCGGGACGAGGTCCTCGGCGGTGAGGAGACCTGCGGCAACCTCGTCGAACCTCGCCACGAACGTCTCAAGGGTCTCCTCGGAAATACTCAGACCGGCGGCATGCTTATGCCCGCCGAACTTGAGCAGTTCATCGGCGCATGCTGTGAGGGCATCGTGCAGGTGGAAGTTGGCGATGCTGCGCCCGGAGCCTTTGCCGTTGCCGTCCTTCAGGGCAATAAGGATGGTGGGGCGATGGAACATGTCCACCAGCCGCGAGGCAACGATGCCGATCACCCCCGGATGCCACGCCTCGGAAGCGAGGACTATGCTTTTCCTGCTGCTCAACGCCGGGGTTGACCGGACTATTGCCAGGGCATCGCTCAATATTTCCCGTTCCACAGCCTGGCGCTCGGCGTTGCTGTTGTCTAGGGCCGCCGCCATCGGCTCTGCCCCCTTTCTGTCGTTGCAGAGCAGAAGCTCTACCCCCATGGCCGCGTTCTCCAGGCGCCCCGCCGCGTTGAGCCTCGGCGCCAGACGAAAACCGACCGCGCCGCACCCCACCACGCCGTTTACCCCCGCCACGGCCTTGAGCGCCTGCATTCCGGGCCGTAGGGAGTTGGTCAGCTCCCGGAGGCCGTGCTTAACCAGTATCCGGTTTTCGTCGGCCAGCGGCACCACGTCGGCCACTGTCCCCATGGCAACCAGGTCAAGATATTCCCGGAGATTTGGCTCCTCCCGGCCGGCAAAATAACCATTCTTCCTCAGCCTGCTGCGCAGGGCGATCATGAGGTTGAACGCCACGCCTACTCCGGCAAGGGATTTGAACGGAAAGGGGCAGCCGGGCTGGAGCGGATTAATGACCGCACATGCATCAGGTATGACATCTCCCGGCATGTGATGATCGGTGATGATCAGGTCGATGCCGACCTCACGGCAGAGCGCTGCCTCGACCACCGCGGTAATGCCGCAGTCCACGGTCACCATGACCTGCGCGCCGAGGGCGGCAGCCCGCGCAACTCCGTCGGCGGAGAGACCGTAACCGTCGACCAGGCGGTCGGGGATGAAATATAAGGGGTCGAGACCGATGCTGCGAAAAAATGAAATGAGCAGCGCCACCGAGGTGATACCGTCCACATCGTAGTCGCCGTAAACGCAAATCTTTTCCCCGTTTTTGACCGCAGCTGCCAGCCTCTCCACCGCCCGGTCCATACCGAGCAGCAAAAACGGATCATGCAACTGGCCAAGGGCAGAGGAAAGAAAGCGGGAAGCGTCGGCTGGGTCGCAGACTGCCCGATTGACGAGCAACCGGGCCAGGAGCGGTGATGCCACCCCACCCTGCACCAAACAATCCACGTTGAGCGGATCGCAATCCCTGACTTTCCAGCGTTTTTCCCGTACCTGTTGCATCCGCACCTCGTAAAAAATCGGTTCTACATTCCAATATATTCTAAGACAGTATCACGCAATGTCCGCCACGCCTTACGCATGCAAAAGAACCTGAACACAAAAAAACCCCGCCTGAGCGGGGTTTTTTCAAGCAATCGGTTAATTTACTTGGAACTCGCCTTAAGTTGATCCATTTGCATCTTTATCTGCTGGGCGGTCGGGCTCGTGGAGTCAAGCTCCAGGTAACGGCTCCAGGCCTTCAGCGCCTTGTCCGGCTGTTTCAGATCCGCGGCGTATACGACACCGAGATTGTAAAGGCTTTGCAGGTGCTTAGGATCGATCTGCTGCGCCTTCTCGAAATTTGCAATCGCCTTGTCGAACCAGCCGATTTTCCGGTACATGATACCCTGATCGGTCAGAACGTTGGTGTTGTTAGGATCAAGCTCCAGCGCCTTGGAGTATGCATCTACGGCTTTTTTTGACTGATCCGTATCAAAATAATCGTTCCCCAGCTGGATCCATGCCTGGAGATTTTTCGTGTCGGCTGCGACAATTTTTTCCTCTTCAGCTATGCGCTGCTGATAGTCGGTCGGCGTCCCGCTCCCAGGCGGCACTGCACCGCTGAACTGTGCGGATTCCTTTTTCGTGCCGACACTGAAAATCAGGTAGCCTCCCAAGAGGCCGACAATAAGAGCTACAACTACTCCAAGAATGCTTTCCTTTCTCACGTACAGCCTCCTTAAGCTTTGGTTTGGCCGGGCGCCTTTTCCCAGAGTGCGACGATCGGGCTGGCGACAAAGATTGATGAATAGGTGCCGACAACTACACCGACCACGAGGGCAAATGCAAAGTCATGAATCACTTCTCCGCCGAACAGAAAGAGGGAGGTGGCGGCCAGGAACGTCGTCAGCGAAGTGATGATGGTACGAGAAAGGACCTCGTTGATGCTCTTGTTGAATATGTTGGGAATCGATTCCTTCATGTTCTTGTGCAGGTTTTCCCTGATCCTGTCGAAAACCACGACGGTATCGGTAAGAGAATAACCGGCAATGGTCAGTACCGCCGTGATCAGGAGGAGGTTTACCTCTTTGTTCAGCACGAAGAATACGGCAAAGATCGCCAGGACGTCATGCATGGTTGCGACCACCGCACCCACGCCGAATTTGAAATCAAACCGCCAGGCGATGTAGATGACGATCCCAAGCATGGAAATGGCCACGGCGATGAGGGTATCCTTGCGCAGCTTGTCACCGATCGATGGCCCGATTTCCGTCGAGCTATCGACGGTGAAGGGGTTGGAGGGGAACTCCTTTTTGAGGATCGCCTGAACATTGTCGGCGACACTGCCGGTTGCCGTGGTGGTTTTACGCATCTTGATCAGAAGCTTGTTGCCCTCCTTGATCTCCTGCAGGTCCACGTCTTTGACCCCGTTTTTGGCCAGACTGCTACGCGCCTCTTCGGTTGTGATCGGCGCTTTGAACTTGAGCTGCATGGCGGTGCCGCCGGAGAAATCAATCCCCATGTTGGCAGCACCCCTGGCTATCTGAATGATACCGATGATGCCGATTATGGCGATAACGGCGGAAACGGCGAACGATATCTTTTTCAAGCCTATAAAATCTATTTTGGTTTTGCTGATCAGTTCCATTGGTCTCTCCCCTTATATACTCAGTCTCTTCACCCTGACGCGATCGAGGAAGAGGTCGAACACCACCCTGGTGGCCAGAAGCGAGGTGAATAGATTGATGATGATACCCAGACTCAACGACACGGCAAACCCCTTTACCGGCCCGGTGCCGAACTGGAAGAGCACCGCGGCGGTTATCAGCGTGGTCACATGAGAGTCCATGATGGTGAGGAACGCCTTATCGTATCCGGCGGCGATGGAAGCCAACGGTGTCTTGCCGAGTCGCAGCTCCTCCCTGATCCTCTCGAAGATAAGGACGTTGGAGTCAACCGACATGCCGATCAGAAGGACGATAGCCGCAATGCCCGGAAGGGTCAGGGTGGCCCCGAGGGCGGAAAGCGACCCCATGAGGAAAATGATGTTAAGCACCATGCCGAAATTCGCGACAAGACCGGAGAGTTTGTAGTAGATCGTCATGAATACTACCACCAGCGCGACCCCGATCAGGCCGGCTATGAGCCCCTTGTTGATGGAATCCTGACCGAGGGAAGGACCGACGGTAACGTTCTGGATTATCTTCACCGGCGCAGGAAGCGAGCCGGCGCGCAGCACGATCCCCAGATCGGACGCCTCTTTCTCGGTGAACGAACCTGATATCTGGGCGCTTCCACCGGAGATCCGCTCGCGAATCACCGGCGCCGAATAGATGTTGTTATCCAGGACGATGGCAAACCGTTTGCCCACATTGGCGGCCGTCACTTGGTCGAACAGCCTGGCGCCGGTGGAATTGAACTCGATGGCGACATAAGGCTGGTTATACTGGGAATCGATGCGGACCTGGGCATCGGTCAACAGGTCACCGGTAATCATCGCCTTCCTTTTCACCACAAGAGGGTTCTCAGAAACCGCGCCGGTAGTCGGATCGGTTCTCTTTTCCATGAGGATTTCGTCGTCCTCCGGAATGGTAGAAGGAGTGGCGGTAGCGGCGTTCACATTCTCGTCCACCAGTTTGAATTCAAGCCTGGCGGTTTTACCGATCAGCTCGATGGCACGTTTCGGGTCCTTGATACCGGGGAGTTGGACCACTATGTTGTTGATCCCTTCCCGCTGGATGATCGGCTCCGAAACGCCAAACTGGTCGATCCTGTTGCGGATGGTTTCAAGCGCCTGCTGGACAGCCTTATCTTTCCTCACCTGCGCCTCTTTCTCGTTGATCCGCAGCTGCAGGTTGACAAATCCTCCCTCATCGAAAAGCGGCAGCATTTCCAGATCAGGGTATTTTTTCTTCACCAGCTTCTGTACGGTGTCGGCAGACCCCCTGTCGTAAAGCACCAGTTGGACCCGGTCCCCGCCAACTTTGGAAACGCTTTTGAAACGGATGTTCTGGGAATTGAGGGTGTCTTCCAGGTCGGTGGATATCAGATCCAGCGACCCCTCGACCGCCTTCTGGGTCTCGACTTCCATAACCAGATGGGTGCCGCCCTGCAAATCAAGCCCTAAATGGATCTTGTCCTTGGGTAGAAGACCTTTCCACCAGGAAGGGAGGGGAGAAACCAGGGTCGGTGTCAAGTACAGGAATGAAATGAAAAGGAACAGTACAATCAGGCTGATACGCCAGGTAAACCCCTTGGTCATGGAAGAAGCTCCTTTCATTGGTTATTGAATCTTAATCTTTTTTCACCAGATTGGCAATAAATCCCTTATTGATTTTGATGTTTACCCCTGTAGCCACCTCAAGGGTAATGACATTCTCATCAATCGCCGTCACCTTGCCGTGCATGCCGCCAGCGGTGACGACCAGGTCCCCTTTTTTCAGCGAATCAAGCAGTGCCCGATGCTCCTTGGCCTTTTTCTGCTGGGGACGGATCAGGAGAAAATAAAAGATAGCGAACATGAAGATCAGCGGCACCAGGTTCATCAAAGCGGACTGCCCACCGGCAGCCTGCCCCCCGGCAGGTGTACCCATTGCGAAAGCCAAACCTAACATTTTGCAACCTCCAAGAACAGTATTTGTACGGACACCCCTTGCGGGTGCCCGGAATCATGGCGATCATCAAGGACCGCCCCTACATGGTTACCCGTTTGGCATAGAAATCACGCCGGAAATCCGCAAAGCGGTCTGCGGCGATTGCCTGCCTGGCCCCGGCCATCAGGGAAAGATAATAATGCAGATTGTGCCAGGTGTTCAAGCGTGATGCAAGTATCTCGCCGCTCTTGAAAAGGTGGCGCAGATATGCCCGGCTATAGTTTTTGCAGACGTAACAACCGCACTCGGGGTCTATGGGGAGGCTTTCTTCGGCATACCGGGCGGACTTGATGTTCAATCTGCCGAACGAGGTGAAGACCATGCCGTTTCTGGCATTCCTGGTCGGCATTACGCAATCGAACATGTCAAAACCGGCATTGATCCCCTCGATCAGGTCTTCCGGCGCCCCGATCCCCATGACGTAGCGAGGCTTGCCTGCTGGGAAGAAGGGGGCCGAAAACCCCATGACCTCATGCATGATCTCCTTCTCTTCGCCTACCGACACTCCCCCGAGGGCGTAGCCGTCAAAGCCGATTTCCTGCAACGCCGCTGCGCTTCGCTCGCGGAGTTCCCGGAACATTCCCCCCTGCACGATACCGAACAGTGCCTGGTCCGGACGTTTTTTCACATTTTTACAGCGGAGCGCCCAGCGACTGGTCATCTCCATGGACTTGGCAATATATGCGTATTCGGCAGGGTACGGCGGACATTCGTCGAAACACATGATGATGTCCCCCCCCAGAGCTTCCTGTATTGCAATGGATGTCTCGGGAGAGATGAAGTGATGCGAACCATCCAGGTGGGACTGGAACCGCACCCCTTCTTCGGTTATCTTGCGCAGTTCTCCCAGGCTGAACACCTGGAAACCACCGCTGTCGGTCAGTATCGGCCCCTGCCAGTGCATGAACTCATGCAGCCCACCCATCCGTCCCACCAGTTCATGGCCGGGTCGCATGTAGAGATGATAGGTATTTGCCAGAATAATCTGCGCACCCACCTCCGTCAGCTCCTCCGGAGTCATCGCCTTGACCGTCGCATGGGTCCCGACCGGCATAAATATCGGAGTATCTATTTTCCCGTGCGGGGTTGTCAAAGAGCCGAGCCGGGCAGCACTCGAACCGTCCGTCTTTATTAACTTAAAATCAATGGCTGGCAATTTTACCTTCAATAGATGAACATGGCGTCGCCATAACTGAAAAAACGGAAATTTCTTTTGACCGCTTCGGCATAGGCGTCAAACAAGCGGTCTTTGCCGGCGAGGGCAGAAACCAGCATGAGCAGCGTCGATTTGGGGAGGTGAAAATTTGTTATCAAGGCATCCACCACCTTAAACTCATATCCGGGGCGGATGAATATGTCAGCCTCCCCCTCCCCCGGCTGAACGCTTCCGTTTCGGGCTGCCGCATGTTCCAGCGCCCGGGTGGTGGTCGTGCCGAGGGCAACCACCCTCCCTCCGCACCGTTTCCTGGTGTTCACCGCGCCAGCCGTGGCTTCCGGTATGACGTAATGCTCCCGGTGCATCCGGTGGTCCCGCAGATCGTCAACCCTTACCGGCATGAAAGTTCCGAGCCCGACGTGGAGGGTCAATGGCGCTATATCCACACCCCGTTGCCTGATTTTCTGCAACAAGGCATCGGTAAAATGAAGCCCTGCCGTAGGTGCCGCCACCGCCCCTTTAGTTCGGGCAAACACGGTCTGGTAACGCTCCCTGTCGCAATCCTCGGCAGAGCGGCGTATGTAAGGGGGCAACGGCATGCTGCCAATCATTTCGAGCCGGTCCAGAAATCCATCGACAGGGGTAAAGGAAACGGCCCAGGTGTCCTGCTCGCTCCTTTCCAGGACACTGGCCATGACCCCTTCGGAGAGAATGATCCGAGTACCCGGTTTAGGAGATTTCGATGCCTTTATGAGGCACTGCCACACTTCGCCCGGCGCAATGAGACGCCTGACCAGGAACACCTCGACCCGACCGCCGCTTTCCTTTTCCCCGAGAAGCCTTGCCGGTATCACCCTGGTATCGTTTATCACCAGGAGGTCGCCCTCACGAAACAGTGCCGAAATCTCCGCGATTACCGTTTCGTTCAGCTCGCCGTTTACCCGGTCGAGGGTCATGAGGCGGGCAGCGTCCCGGTTCTGCACAGGCTTTTGGGCTATCAGCTCCTGAGGTAGATAGTAGTCAAAATCATTCAGCTGCATGCATTAATCAGTCGATATCTTTTCCAGCTTGGTACCCGGATAGTAATATGAAAGTATCTCCCGATAATCGAAACCGTCGCTGGCGCGCTGTTTAGCTCCCCACTGGCAAAGCCCTACACCGTGACCGTATCCTGCTCCCGTAAAATGCGCTTCATCACCGGAAATACGCACATCAAAGTTTGTACTCTTTATGACGCTGTATCCTATCGCCTTGCGGAAGTTGACGGCGCTGATGACAGTGCGCCCTTTTGCAGAAACGATCGTCAGGTCCTGCAACCGACCGCTTCTGTTCCTGATGCCGGGCTTGATATCCTTCACCCCGAAAACATGATAACCGCTGCTCCTCAGCTGCGACTCCAGTTTTTTCAGCGGAATCGACAGCTGCCATTTGACGGAAGGCGAGGTGAGGCAATACTTGCACTCAACACCGGACAGATAGGGCAATGCAAATCCCCAGACATTTTCCGATGCTTCCGTATGACCGCCGCAGTTAGAGTGGTAGAATGCCTGAATGACGGCACCATTATAGGTAAGCACTTCACCGGCAGTTTCCCTGACCCCTCTGACTGCACGGCTGTCTTCAATGTCGCACCCATCGTAAACCTGGTCCATGACACTCGACTCCAGGTGATACAATGCATTTTTCCGGGCCGCTTTCTGATAAACCGCATAGGACCTGGCAATCACGGCCTGGGCCTTTACCGCCTCGATCGGCCACTGGGAAGATATCTCGCAATTTATCAGGCCCACCAGATAATCTTCCAGAGGAAGTTCATCCACCACCAATATGCCTTTGTCCGCAGGCAATACCTCTATGATGCCCCGATACCCCTTACCATTAATGAGAAGGAATGCCGGAGCCGTTGCCCTCAGGCTACGGACTCTCCTGTTGTTGACCGACAGCCCGTCTTTATATTTCCTGATCTGCAGAGGAAGGTTGACCCTAAGCGGCTCACCGTTGCCATCCGTCAGCAGAAGTCCATTTCCTTCGAGCGTTACACTCTCTGCCCCCTTCAGCACTGCCACCCTTATCGTTTCTGGCTGCATGTCGATGCCCGAAACAGTTGCAGGAATCAGGAGACTCCACAGCACTATGAAGCTGAGCAATTTCAATTAGTACATTTCCTCTATACAAGCCGTCAAAACCTGACGATAAAATCATAGAACACGGGGCAAAGTCAATAATTTTATATATCCAATAAATGGCTTTCCCCCCCGCCATTGGCAAGCGAATTGCTTAACCAGTTTAATGAGAAAAACACGGCCACCCAAAGACGATGGAATCATATGTGTGGTCGTTGCCCTTGTCAACTTTTTCAGGCAATGGATAAACTTCTACTGAACCTGATTCAGAGCCGAAATTTCAAAAGGGTGAAGAAATTATATGGTGAAAAACCGGCCACTGCCGGGAACATAAATTAATACTTACCAATAATTTCACTTAAATAGAAGCACTGGATTAGACAAGTCCAACCGCCAAATAACTTGAAAATATGAGTTATATTGAGTATATTTTTTCACTTCAAAGCTAAATGATCGGCACTAAATGATTAATTCACTGAAGATAAAAATCATAGGGCTTATTACAATCACCCTGGTGGCTGTCGTTACGCTCGCAGCATTCCTGAATTACAGACATCAGACCGAGATGCTCTATGATATGGCCAGCCACAACGCCAATGTGCTGACCGAAACCGTAAAGAGCAGCATCAACGACGCCATGCGTTCCGGCCATTCGGAAGAAATCAGTGCCATATTCAGCCGCATAAGGTCAAAAGAGCTGATTTCTTCCCTGCGCATACTGGATGCATCGGGCAAGATACTAAACTCTGCGGAGCGGGGTGAGATCGGCCAGATCAGGCCAGAAAACGAACGACACGATCTTAAAAAGGCTGTTCTGCCCACCTTCCGGCGGGAAACGAACGGTAAGTCATACGATTCTTACAGCCGCATTCTGAACTCACCAGCCTGTCACCAGTGCCACAATCCGGCCCAGAAAGTACTGGGAATTCTTGAAATAGAACTGTCGATGAACTACATGGACAGATTCATCTCAAAAGAAAAAAATACCACCATAATAGCGACTACACTCATCATCATCCTGATCATCTTCATCGTTTCTATTTTCCTGATCTTCTATGTGGACAAACCGATACGAAAACTCATTTTAACCATGGAAGAGGTGGAAAAGGGGAATTTTGGAAGGAGGACCTCAATAACCAGCAGCAACGAGATGAGCATCCTTGCCGACAGTTTCAACCGCATGGTGGAAAAATTCAAGAGCATGATGGACACGAGCATCAACCACGAACGCGAGCTTGCCCGGGCACAGGAAAAGCTGTCACACCATCGGGAAACGCACCTGATGAATCAGAAACTCGAAGAACAGATCAAAGAAATCGAGAACCTGAACGTTACCCTCGAAGAACGGATAGAAGAGATAGAAGAGGCAAACTACAAGATTGCCGATCTGGCCGGTGAACTGGAAGACAAGAACACCACCCTGGAAAGGGCCGTGTCGAAACTCTCAACGCTTTACAAGGTGGGACTGGCGATCAATTCCACCATGGAGATAGACAACCTCTTCAGCCTGATCGTCAAGACAACCATGGAAACCCTCCATGCACAGATCGGCTACATCATACTTTACAATCAGGAGCGCCAGGAACTCGTAATAACCACCCTAATAGGAAATGAAAATATTTCACCGTCAGGCACCACACTCCCCATGAAACCTTCCAGCGTCTCCACCTGGGTTGTTGAAAACTGCAAGCCGCTCCTGATCGCAGATATCAACCAGACCCCGGAATTCGACAAGTTCAGCGCCCTCGGTTACGAGCGGAAGACCTTGATTTGCGCCCCCTTGATAACAAAAGACGAAATCATCGGCACGATTACCGTGGTGAACAAGCTGGATAACACCACTTACAACCATGAAGAACTGGAGCTTCTGACCACCATAGCGGCCCAGGCCAGCATCGCCATCAAAAACGCCAAGCTTTACGACGAGCAGCAGAAAACCTACCTGAACACCATACAGGCCCTCGTTTCGGCCATCGAGGCTAGTGACAGCTATACCCGCGGGCATTCGGAACGGGTTACCCGTTACAGCCTGGAACTGGCCAAGAAGCTGGACCTTCCCCAGGAAAGGCTGAAAGTCATCGAAAGGGCGGCCATACTCCACGACATCGGCAAGATAGGCATTGACCTGACCCTCCTTCATAAAGAAGGGAGGCTCACGACGGATGATATCAATGACCTCCAGCAGCACCCGACTATAGGCATGAAAATCCTGGAGCCGATTGAATTCCTCCAGGATGTCAGGCTCTGTATCGGTCAGCACCACGAGCGTTACGACGGCCAAGGCTACCCCAACAGCGTTCCGGCCTCCGAGCTATTACTGGAGTCACGCATCCTCGCCATTGCCGACGCCTTCGACGCCATGACTTCCGACCGCCCCTACCGCAAGGCGCTGTCACTCGAAGTTGCGATCAAGGAACTTTGCGACAACGCGGGAAGCCAATTCGATCCGGAACTGGTCCCTCATTTTGTCGAGCTCCTCAACACCTCCATCACCCCTCCTGCCAAGCCCCACAGGGTCGCGGCATCATACGCCAGGGCATAGGTCACGCCCCCGCATGCAGTAAAGGATTTGCCGCCCCCGTCAAATCATGGTATAAGATTTCCACAACAGGCCAGGCGCAAGATCGATAACTCCATTGGCCGGGCCGCCTGGGTCCTACATTTGCCGGGGTAAGCGCATTGTCTGCACTGCTTCAAGTCAAAAACCTCACCACCCATTTCCAGCTCCCGCAAGGAACGTTGAAAGCCGTGAACGGCATCGATTTTTCCCTGGATGAGGGTGAAACCCGTGCCATCGTCGGCGAATCTGGCTGCGGAAAAAGCGTGACCGCGTACTCGATCATGCGACTGATCGCCTCTCCGGGTGAAATAGTCGGCGGTGAAATCATATTCGCCGGCACGGACCTGCTACGTCTCACGGAAGAAGAGATGCGCCGGATGCGTGGCAACCGGATTTCCATGATTTTTCAGGAACCGATGACCTCCCTAAACCCCGTGCTTTCCGTCGGCAATCAGGTTGCCGAAGGTCTCCGCCTCCACCGCCGGCTTTCTCGCGGTGAGGCACGGGCAGCTGCCGTCGAAATTCTCGGGCAGGTGGGCATAGCCTCACCGGAAAGAAGGTTCGACGATTACCCGCACCAGATGAGCGGCGGCATGCGGCAGCGTGTGATGATAGCCATGTCGCTTGCCTGCCGGCCGCAGATGTTGATCGCCGATGAACCGACAACAGCCCTCGATGTAACCATCCAGGCGCAGATACTGGAGCTCATCGATCGCCTCAAAGAGGAGAACAGGATGGGGCTGATCCTGATCACCCACGACCTGGGAGTGGTGGCGGAGCGGTCACACAAGACCGCCATCATGTATGCGGGGAAAATCGTGGAATACGCCCCGACTCTTGAGCTGTTCAATAACCCGCTCCACCCTTATACAGAAGGGCTTCTCAACTCCCTTCCCCAGAATTCCAGACCAGGCGAGCCGCTGAAGACCATCCCCGGCTTTGTTCCCAATCTCATTGAACAGCTGCCAGGGTGCGGTTTCTGTGATCGATGCCCGGTAAAGTGCTGGGAATGCAGGGAAAGCCTGCCGGAAATGAAAGAGGTCGGCACCGGGCACATGGTCCGTTGCTGGAAGTTCCGATGAACGATGTGATCATCGAAACCAGCGCGTTGCGCAAATATTTTCCGGTCAAATCCGGCCCCTTCGGCAAGAAGCTCCTCCTGAAGGCGGTGGACGGGGTGGATTTGCACATCAAACGGGGAGAAACCCTTGGGCTGGCGGGCGAATCGGGTTGCGGCAAGTCGACCGTGGGCAAGCTCCTAATGGGGCTTATCCCCCCTTCCGCCGGCGTAGTCAATTTTCGCGGCAGAGCGCTGTATGGGATGGGCAAGGAAGAGCGCAGCGCTTTCAGAAAAGACGTGCAGATGATCTTTCAGGACCCGTTCTCATCCCTCAACCCACGCATGCGGGTCGGAGAGATCATCGGCGAACCGTTCGCCATCCACGGTCTCGCCGCAGGCGCACGGAGGCGGGAAAAGGTCATCGAGCTCATGGCAAAGATCGGCCTGGCGGAAGAGCATTATTACCGCTATCCCCACGAGTTCTCCGGTGGACAAAGGCAAAGGATCGGCATCGCCCGGGCACTTGCCGTGTCGCCGCAGCTGCTCATCGCCGACGAACCCGTTTCCGCCCTTGATCTCTCCATTCAGGCTCAGATAATCAACCTGCTCATGGAGCTGAAACAGGAATACCGTCTTTCGTTCCTTTTCATCACCCACGACATGTCGGTGATCCGCCATCTGAGCGACCGGATTGCCATCATGTACCTGGGGAAAATCGTCGAGACCGGCTCACGGGCGGACGTACTGGACCGCTTCCTTCACCCTTACACGGAGGCACTCCTGTCGGCTGTGCCCCATCCGGCCCCCTATGCGTCGAAACAACGGATCATCCTGCGGGGGGACCTCCCCTCACCGCTTAATCCGCCGTCCGGCTGCCCTTTCCATACCCGCTGTCCGTACGCGGAACAGATCTGCCGCAGCGAGCCGCCGCCGCTCAAGGAACATGAGCCGGACCACCTGGCCGCCTGCCACTTCAGCACTAAACTGTTCCGCTGAAATGCAGCTTTTTGTTGACAAAAGCTCAATTCAACCATATAGATTATGAATGTCTTATTAGTACAACCGTAAGGGGGAGACCGTGGAATTCGATAAAAGCAAGAATTTTGACCAGGAAGCCGAGATATTAAAGGTACTCGGCCACCCCGTCAGACTGAAGATAGTAGCGGGCCTCTGCACAAAGGAATGCAACGTCAAGCATATATGGGAATGTCTGGGACTGCCGCAGGCAACCGTTTCCCAACATCTTGCGCTCCTGAAAAATAAGGGGATCATCGAAGGGAAACGGGATGGAGTAGAAGTCCATTACACGGTGGTTCATCCCTTCGCCAAGAAACTCATCGACATACTCTGACCGTATATCCCATTCCCAAGCTTACCCAATCCCCTCTTCGAAGGGGATTTTTTTTATTCCCCACTCACGTCCAGCGCCGCTATCCTCAAGGCGGGAGAACCGACCGCGCCGAAAAAGCGTAGATCGTCCGCAATCCTGTCCACGTTGCGGAAGAGTTCGAGAATATTGCCGGCAATGGCTATCCCCTTGACAGGGTATGCCACGACGCCGTTTTCAACGAAAAACCCTGCCGCCCCCACTGAAAAATCGCCCGAAATGGGATTGGCGGTGTGCATGCCCATCACGGAGGTCACGAGTACCCCCCGGTCGATCCCTTTCAGCAGGTCGGCAAAGCGGGTGGCGCCGTTCTCGATGAAGAAATTGCTCACACCCATCTGCGGTGGGCTCTTGACCCCGCTCCGCGTCGCATTGCCCGTTGAGGCAACACCTTCCTTGCGGGCGCAGTAACCGTTGTAGAGCAGTCCCTGCAATACCCCACTCTCCACGAGGAGGGTGCGCTGCGTCGGCACCCCTTCCCCGTCAAACGGGGCAGTCGCCATGCCGCCAGGAAGGAGCCCGTCGTCGACAATGCGCAATGAGTCGGCAAAGAGTCGCTCTCCCCTTTTCCCCGCCAAGAGGGACTTCCCCTTCTGAACGTTTTCGGCAAGAAAGGAAGGGGCGAGCACTTCGAGAATCTCCGTGGCCACATAGTTGTCGAGCACTGCCGGACACCTGAGGGTGGGGATGTTGCGCGCCCCGAGGAGGCCGGTCGCCTTGGCGGCAGCGGTTCTTGCAATCATCGCCACGTCTACGCCGCCGAAACGGTTGCTGAAGCCGAAATCCCACCCCATCTGGGAATCGCCGTTTTCCTCTGCCACGGCGGAAATGCTGCTGGAAACCGACGTGCCGCGGTAACTCCCTTCGACACCCAAGGAATTGCGGATGAAGACCTCATAACCAGACTCGCCGTAGGTGCTCTTCCGTACGCGTTTTATGCGGCTGTCCTCCGCCAGAGTCAGGCGCTCAAGCTCAACAGCGCGGGCTATCTTCTCCTCCTCTCCGACCGACCCAAGCCCCTCATCGAACATCCCGGGCAGCTCCCGGTACGAACCGGGAAGCGGGAAGCCGTTGAATTCATCGGGGGTCTGGTTTTCGGCACCGACGACCGCGTTATCGATCATCCTCACGAGATCGGCATCGTCCATGCTGGTGGAAAAGGAAAAGCCCATTCCGTGGTCCTTCAGTACCCGGACGCTCACACCCACCGGCTGAGAACACTTGAAGGTGTCAACCTGCTGCTCCTTGACCTCTATTGAAAGGTTCCGGGAAGCGCCGAGCATGATCTCGTAGCCGTCCAGAAAGCGGGATTCCAGGAGTCGTTCGATTTTTCCGGCTATCTGCTGAAAGTCCATATTATACCCCCAGTTTTACAGATCCAGTATCATGGCTATCTCGTCGCAGTCGGGAAACTTCACGCACTTCATGCAGTCTCCCCAGACCTTGTGTGGGAGCTCAGACTTGTCGACGACCCGAAAGCCGAACCTGGCAAAAAAATCCGGCTTGTAGGTGAGACAAAAGACCCGCTTCAACCCGAGCTCCTTTGCCTCGTCGATGCATGCCTGTACCACCTGGGTGCCGACACCCTTTCGCCCCGCGTCCTCGGCCACCGCCACTGAGCGGACTTCGGCCAGGTCGTCCCAGACGATGTGGAGCGCAGCCGTACCGATCAGCCGCCCCTCCTCCTCGCATATGTAGAAATCGCGGATCGACTCGTACAGCTCCGAGAGGGAGCGGGAGAGCATGTCCCCGCGTGAGGCGAAAAAGGTCAAGAGCTTCTGAATGTCCTTCACGTCGCTTATCTGGGCCTTGCGCAACATATTCATTCCTTTCAAGTAAAGCGTCTTCATCCCGAACCTGATGCCTACCCGGCTGCTTCGATCATCTCCCGGGCATGCTCCAGCGTCTTGTCCGTTATCTTCACACCGCCCAGCATCCGGGCCATCTCCGCCACCCGCTCATCGTCACCCAGAAGCGCAACGGCCGTGGTGGTCCTCCCGTCCGCGACCTGCTTTTCCACCTTGAAATGCCGGTCGGCATAGGCCGCCACCTGGGGAAGATGTGTGATACAGAGGACCTGCTGGCAGCGGGCGACCCTCTTCAGTTTTTCACCCACCAGCGCAGAGGTCGCCCCCCCGATGCCGCTGTCCACCTCGTCGAAGATCAGGGTCGGCACATCGCTTTCCGGGTGAATCTGCTTCAGCGCCAGCATCAGCCGGGACAGCTCCCCCCCCGACGCGATCTTCGCCAGCGACTTTGGGGTCTCCCCCGGATTGGGGGAGAAGAGAAACTCGATACGTTCCAGCCCGAACGGTTTCGGCTCGGGAAGGCGTTCAAAGGCCGCATGGAACTGGGCGTGCTTCATGGCCAGATCGGAGAGTTCCTTCTCCATAGCCGCCTTGAGTGACTGCGCCGCTTCGCTTCTCCTGCCGGAAAGCTCTTCCCCTTTGGCCCGCAGCGCCACTTCCAGTTCCGTAAGCCGCTTTTCCAGCCCCTCCCGGCTCTCCTCACGGTGGCGGAGAGATTCGATCTCCCGATCGATCTCGGCCTTGTAGGCGACGATCTCCGCAGTGTCGGAGGCATACTTTTTCTTCAGCCGCCGGATTAACTCCAGCCGGTCCTCCACCGCCTGCAAGCGGCTGGGATCGGCTTCTATCCCGGCCGCATAATCCCTGAGCAAAAGCGCCGCATCCTCCAGCTGTATGGAGGCGGTTTCGATGGAAGCGAGAAGGCTGCCGATCGACGGGTCGATGGCAGCCATTTCGGCGACCCGTCTCTTCACCTCGGCCAGCCGGTCGAGAATGGCGCGGTCCGCGCCGTAGAGGTCGGCGAAGGCCTCCTGGCTGTGCAGGAGCAGCTTTTCCGTGTGGCTCAGGAGCTGTTGCTCCTTCAGAAGCTCCTCTTCTTCGCCGGCGACCAATTGCGCAGCACCGATCTCCTGTGACTGGAAGGAGAGGAGATCCATACGGCGCTCCGCTTCGCGCTCCCCCTCCTCGATTCCCCTGATTTCGGCGGCTACCCGCCGGTATTCGTCGAATAAGGCCGCGTACTCGCGCCGCAGTTGAATAAGGCCGCCGTATCCGTCGAGAAGGAGCAGGTGGTTTTCCGGCCGGAGCAGGGTCTGGGCCTCATGCTGGCCGTAGATGTTGATCAGACGCCGGGAAAGTTCGGCCAGAATGGCGATGGTGGAGATCCCGCCGCCGATGAAGACCCGGTTTTTGCCCGAGCGGGAGACGACCCGTTTCACCAGGAGTTCGCCGTCGCATTCGATCCCCATCTCGTCGAGCCCGGCCAGGATCGACGGCTGGCCGGAGAGATCGAAGATCGCCTCCACCACCCCTTCGTCGGCACCGGTGCGGATCAGGTCCGACGAAGCGCGGGAGCCCAGAATCAGATTGACGGCATCGATGATGATCGATTTTCCCGCCCCCGTTTCGCCGGTGAGGATATTGAGCCCCGGCTGAAAGGAGACGTGGAGGGTATCGATGATGGCGATATTCTTTATGGAAAGGTCGGTTAGCATTTGAAATCCGTTCTATGTTCTATGTTCCATGTTCTACGGTTCAACATAGAACGTAGAACGTAGAACTTAGAACTGGGTTTTACCGTTCTCCCCACTTGAGTTTGGTCCGCAGCACCTCGAAATAATCCTTGCTCCGGGAGCGGACCAGTTTCGTCCGGTGCTCCGCCCGCCGGATGCAGATCATGTCGCCGTATTTCAATTTAACGCCGACCTGTCCGTCCAGCGTGAGAAAGATGTCCTCGTTCTGGGACTTCATGGTTATGCTGACCTGGGCATCGCTGGCAACGACTATCGGCCGGTTGGTGAGGGTGTGCGGGCAGATAGGAGTTATCACCAGGCAGTCCAGTTCAGGGTGGATGATAGGGCCGTTAGCGGAAAGGGAGTAGCCGGTCGATCCGGTCGGGGTCGAGATTATAAGGCCGTCGGCCTTGAAGGTGGTCAGATAGCGGTCGTCGACCACCGTCTCCATATCGACGATCCTCGCCAGTGCCCCCTTGTTTATCACCACATCGTTCAGCACCTGGTGCACCTCGATCTCCTTGCCGTCGCGGAGTATCGAAGCGCGCAGCATCATGCGTTCGGAAACCTCGTAGTCCCCCACCAGACAGCATTCCAGCGTCGGGTACAGCTCCCCGAGGGTTATTTCGGTCAGGAATCCCAGGCTGCCGAGGTTCACCCCGAGGATCGGCACCTGCCTGTCGCCAACCAGCCGCGCCACCGATATGAGGGTGCCGTCTCCCCCGAGGACCACCACCAGATCGGCCTGATCGGGGATTTCATGGCTCTCTACGGAGAACCGGCAGTTGAGATGCCTGGCCAGATGCGCCTCCACCAGCGGGCAAATCCCTTTCCCATCGAGCCAGCCGATCAGTTCTTCGGCCACCCCGAGGCAACGGGGGTCGTGAACCTTCGCAAAAATTGCGATTTTTTTCATGGTACAGGCCTTTAGATATGGTATATATAAGGCTTTACTAGCATATCTGTCCATCCATGTCCAATGGAAACTCTGTAAAATTGTATTATACTTAGACGACGTGGCAACGTGAAAGATCAAATCTCCCCAAAGGTATCCCATGGACGAAAACTCCGTTACCGGTGCACCCGAACTCGACAAGCTGATGCTCATCATCAAGTCATTCCTGGAACATATGGAATATACCCTGGGAAAGGACAAATACACCGCAACCAGGTACGACGCATTCAACGCCCTGGCATACGCGGTGCGCGACAAGCTGGTAGAGCGGTGGCTGGACACCCAGCAGGCCTACTACAACAGCGATAACAAACGGGTCTACTACCTCTCCATGGAATTTCTCATGGGGCGAGCCCTGGGCAACAGCCTGATAAACCTGGGAATAATGGAAGATTTCAGGGAGGCGATGACCTCACTGGGGTACAACTTCGATGATATCATCGAAGAAGAGCAGGACGCAGGACTTGGGAACGGCGGACTGGGGCGGCTCGCCGCCTGCTTCCTCGATTCCATGGCTACCATGTCCATACCCGCTTACGGCTACGGCATCCGCTACGAATACGGCATCTTTCGGCAGAAGATCGTCGACGGCGCACAGATGGAACTCCCTGACAACTGGCTGCGCTACCGCAACCCATGGGAACTGGACCGCCAGGAGCATCTCCATCCTGTCAAATTCTACGGCCGGGTGATCACCACCGTCAACAAACAGGGCAAGGTGGTCAAGGAGTGGGTGGATACGGAAGACGTCATGGCCATGGCCTATGACACGCCGATTCCAGGCTACCAGAACAACACCGTCAACACCATGCGCCTCTGGAGCGCCAAATCGAGCCGTGATTTCGACCTCAAATTCTTCAACGAAGGGAACTACATCCGTGCCGTTGAAAAGAAGATGCAGACGGAGACCATCTCCAAGGTGCTCTACCCGGCGGACAACGTCATCGAGGGGAAGGAGCTCCGCTTCAAGCAGGAATATTTTCTCGCCTCGGCCACCATCCACGACGTCCTCTACCGCTTCAAGAAAAAGCATACAGACCTGAAACTTCTGCCGGAAAAGGTCGCCATCCAGCTGAACGACACCCATCCGTCCCTCGCAATCCCCGAACTGATGCGGGTGCTGCTAGACCTGGAGAACATAGAGTGGGACGACGCCTGGGAGATCACCAAGCAGACCTTTGCCTACACGAACCACACCATCCTCCCCGAAGCCCTGGAACTGTGGCCGATCTGGTTTTTCGAGCAGATACTCCCACGGCATCTGCAGATCATCTTCGACATCAACTCCCGCTTCATGGAAGAGGTGAAGGAGAGGTTTCCCGGCGACAGCGACCGGCTGGCACGGATGTCCATTGTCGAGGAGCACTGGGAAAGAAAGATCCGTATGGCGCATCTGGCCATTGTCGGGAGCCATTCCGTCAACGGCGTCGCCGCCCTGCACACGGAGATCATCAAGACCCAGCTGTTCCGCGATTTTTACGAGATGTATCCGGAGCGTTTCAACAACAAAACCAACGGCATCACCCAGCGGCGCTGGCTGAAGATGGCCAACCCTCCCCTCGCCGAACTGATCAGCGAATATATCGGCGCCGGCTGGACCACCGACCTGTATGAACTGGAAAAACTGCGCGCCGCCACCAAGGAGCCGGAATTCGTTTCCCGCTGGCAGGCAGTGAAACGCGCCAACAAGGAGAGACTGGCCGCCTACATCCTCAGGCACAACTGTGTCGAGGTCAACGTGGACTCCATGTTCGACTGCCAGGTCAAACGGATCCACGAATACAAACGGCAGCTTTTGAACGTGCTCCATATCGTCACCATGTACAACCGGATCAAGGAGAACCCAGGCGGCGCATTCGTACCGCGTACATTCATCTTCGGCGGCAAGGCCGCTCCCGCCTACTTCACGGCCAAACTCATCATCAGGCTGATCAATGCCGTTGGAAACATCGTCAACAATGATCCTGATGTGGGGGACCGGATGAAGGTGGTCTTTCTCGCCAACTACAGCGTCTCGCTCGCGGAGGACATCTTCCCGGCGGCAGATCTGTCCGAGCAGATTTCAACCGCCGGCACCGAGGCATCCGGCACCGGCAACATGAAGTTCGCCCTCAACGGGTCACTCACCATAGGCACCCTGGACGGCGCCAATATCGAGATCATGGAAGAGGTCGGGAAGGAAAACATCTTCATCTTCGGCCTGACCGCCGAAGAGGTCAACGATCTCAGAAAGAAGGGGTACAATCCCCGTGATTACTACAACCGCCAGCCGGAGCTGAAAAAAACCCTCGACATGATCGCCGGCGGGTTCTTCTCCCCCAACGCTCCCGATCTTTTCCGGCCGATAGTGG
This sequence comes from Geobacter sp., assembly GCA_027356255.1. GTDB lineage: Bacteria > Desulfobacterota > Desulfuromonadia > Geobacterales > Geobacteraceae > Geotalea. The sequence continues at coordinate 23,145 of DAIEGL010000197.1, forward strand.
ACATCCTCCTCAACCAGGGAGACTTCTACATGCTTCTGGCCGATTACGCCTCGTACGTCGCCTGCCAGGAAGAGGTGGGCATGGTTTACCTGGATCAGGACGAATGGGCGCGGCGAGCCATCATCAATACCGCGGGCATGGGCAAGTTTTCCAGCGACCGGACCATCGCCGAATACGCCCGGGAAATCTGGGGCATCAGTCCGATGGACATCACCCCCGGCGCAGGGATCCGGCAACCTGGCGAAAACTTCTGACCATGGACCTCTTCGACCGGAAAGCCACAGCCGACACCCTGAAGGAAGCCCCCCTCGCCGAACGGATGCGTCCCCGGACCCTGGCCGAATACGTCGGGCAGGAGCACCTCCTGGGACCGGGAAAGCTGCTCCGGCAGCTGATCGAGACCGACCAGCTCGCCTCCCTCATCCTCTGGGGTCCGCCCGGTTCGGGAAAGACGACCCTGGCCCGCATCATCGCCGGCGCCACCAAGTCGCACTTTATCTTCTTCTCCGCCATCCTCTCCGGCATCAAGGAGATCCGCGAGATCGTCAAGGAGGCGGATGATATCCGCAAATTCCACGGCAAGAGGACCATTCTCTTCGTCGATGAGATCCACCGTTTCAACAAGAGCCAGCAGGACGCCTTTCTCCCGTATGTGGAAAGAGGGGTCTTCACCATAATCGGCGCCACCACGGAAAACCCTTCCTTCGAGGTGATCGCCCCCCTCCTCTCCCGCTGCAAGGTACTCGTTCTCAATCCGCTGATGGAAGACGAGATCAAAGGCATCCTGCGCCAGGCCCTCGCCGACAAAGAGCGGGGGCTCGGCGCCATGGGGCTCGCAATCACGGACGACGCCCTCGACTTCATGGCCGAACAGGCGGGGGGAGATGCACGGGTCGCCCTCAACACCCTGGAAACTGCTGCGAGGCTGGCACGAAACGGCACCATCTCCCTGGATACCGCCCGGGAGGCGGTGCAGAAGAAGCCGCTCCTCTACGACAAGGGGGGGGAGGAGCACTACAACGTCATCTCCGCCTTCATCAAGTCCATGCGCGGCAGCGACCCGGATGCGGCGCTCTACTGGCTGGCACGGATGATCGAGGCGGGCGAAGACCCCATCTTCATACTTCGACGTATGGTGATCCTCGCCTCAGAGGATATCGGCAACGCCGACCCCCGGGCACTCCAGGTGGCGGTGACCGCGCTCCAGGGGTTCCAGCTGGTGGGGATGCCGGAGGGAAGGATCATCCTCGGCCAGGCGGTCACCTATCTCGCCACCGCCCCCAAGTCCAACGCCTCCTACGCAGGGATCAATGCAGCACTCGCCGAGGTGCGCAAAAGCGGCGCACTGCCGGTTCCACTACACATCCGCAATGCGCCGACTAAACTGATGAAGGAACTGGGATACCATGACGGCTACCGCTACGCCCACGACTACGCCGAGGGGTATGTGGCGCAGGACTACCTGCCGGACCGGCTCAAGGGGCAAAAATACTACGACCCGGCCGGGCACGGCTACGAGAAGAGCATCAAGGAACGGATGGAGTGGCTGAAAGGAAAACGGGAGAAGGAATAATTCCCAATAAATACTTCGGAGGCGGCATGAAAAAGATCGGCATATTGACCAGCGGCGGCGATTGCTCCGGCATGAACGCCACCATTCGCAGCGCGGTACGCACGGGACTGCGGATGAATCTCGAAATGGTCGGTTTTCGCAAGGGGTACCTGGGGCTAATGAAAGGTGACGCCATCACACTCGACTCCAAGGCGGTTTCCGGCATCCTCCACCGGGGGGGCACATTCCTCCAGTCGGCCCGCTCGCAGGAGTTCCGCACCCCGGAAGGACAGCAGACGGCACTCGACAACCTGCACAGGCTCGGCGTTGAAGGGCTCGTCATCCTCGGCGGCGACGGCTCCCTGACCGGCGCACTTGCCCTCCACCGCCTCGGGTTCCCGGTCATCGGCATCCCCGCAAGCATCGACAACGACATCCCCTTCACAGACATGGCCCTCGGGGTCGATACCGCCCTCAACAACATCATCTACGCCGTGGACTGCATCAAGGACACCGCAAGCTCCCATGCCCGCGCCTTCGTAATCGAGGTGATGGGGCGGAATTCCGGCTATCTGGCGAGCGTCAGCGCCATCGCCACCGGCGCCGAATTCGCCCTGGTGCCCGAACAGGAGTATGACCTTTCCGAGATCTGCCGGCAGCTGCGGGCCCGCTACGAAGAAGGACGGGACAACGCCATCATCATCCTTGCCGAAGGTATCGGCAACGCCCAGCAAATCGCCGACAGCATCAAGGACGCCATCGGTTTCGAGACAAGGGTCACGGTACTCGGCCATTACCAGCGCGGCGGAGCCCCCACCGTCTTCGACCGGCTGCTGGCAAGCCGCCTCGGCAAAAAAGCGGTAGAGCTCCTCGTATCGGGACAGAAAGGACTGATGGTCGGCCTCTCCTGCAACGCCATCATCGCTACGCCTCTCGAAGACGTGATTAAAGGGGAAAAACGCCCGCAGGACGAGATGCTGCGGCTGGCGGAGGTGTTGGGGATTTAGCTGCTCATTTGCGCAGGGAAACGGCATAAAACGGCAACGGGCGGGAACATTCCCGCCCGTTTTTATTGCCCCTTAAAACATTCCAACTTGACTTCTCGGGCCATGGATAATAAATACTCAAGGTCATCGACCGTATCGCCGAAAAGTAGTAAAAAGTCGAGAGGCGTTAAAGAATGGCTTATGCAAGCAACTGTACCGATAGCAAGATTCACTCTCTGCATATCCGTGAGATTCTGGGGTGTACCGCGCTGACCTGCATCCTCGGATTCACACTCTTCCCCGCGACGCCGGTCTGGCGTATCTATGCCGCCTCGGGCGCGGCATTCCTCTCAAGCACCCTCCTGGACGTATTGCTCATCCATCTGCAGAATAAAAGGATCAGGAACCTGAAGGCGATGCTCCTCACCGACCGGTGACGTTCACTGCACGTGAAAGTGCTGCACATGCTTCATCAGCAACGCCTTGACGTGCCGCATGTCGTTCAGCCCGGGCGCCACCTCGGGCACCCCGGAGAATTCCCGCAACAGCTCATTCAACTGCTCCATGGTGAGGCAGGTCCCGTTGCGCGCGACAAATATCTTCTCATGCCTGGTGGCGTCGGTTCCCTCCTCAGCGGTAAGAATCTCTTCAAAAAGCTTTTCACCGGGCCTCAGGCCGACAAATTCGATGGCGATGTCATCGTACGGCTTCAGACCGTGCAGCCGGATCAGTTCCTCGGCAAGCTCCACTACCTTAACCGGTTCCCCCATATCGAGCACCATCACCTCGCCGTTGTTGCCGATGACAGCCGCCTGCAAAACCAGTGAGACCGCCTCCGGAATGGTCATGAAATAGCGCTGCATATCCCGGTCGGTAACGGTCAGAGGCCCGCCGTTTTTCAACTGCTCCATGAAAAGAGGCAGGACGCTGCCGCGGCTCCCCAGCACATTGCCGAACCGGACCGAGGTGAATTCCGTCACTTGGGCGCGGCTGAAGGCGGTGCAGACAAATTCCGCCACCCTTTTCGTCGCCCCCATGATGCTGGTTGGACGCACCGCCTTATCGGTGGAGATCATGACGAACTTCTTCACCCCATGATCGACGGCCGCCTGGGCCAGATTGAAGGTACCGAAGACGTTCACCTTCACCGCCTCCGAGGGGTTGTGCTCCATCATGGGCACATGCTTGTAGGCCGCGGCATGAAAGACGATCTCCGGCACATGGGCCGCCATTACACTGCGCACCCGGGATCTGTCCCTCACATCGCCAACAACGTAGTGAATCCTGCCGGCAAGTGCGGGGAACTCCCTGGTCAACCGCAGCTGCATATTGTGCAGTTCGGTCTCGTCGATTTCGAACAGCACCAGCCGGGCCGGGTTGAAGCTGCAAACCTGGCGGACGATCTCCGACCCGATGGAACCGCATGCGCCCGATACGAGTATGGACCTGCCGGCAAGCATCTGCTCGATGGCATCATAATCAACCTCCACAGACTGCCTGCCAATCAGCTCCTCTATGCTGATCTCGTGAATCCCCTTCAGGCTCACCTCGAAGCGCTCGTGGTTCTTGTAGATCTGCGGCACGATCTTGATCCGCTTCACCCCCGCTTCCTTCGCCAGATGGTAGATCTTGCGCAAAGCCTTGTAATGGGTGGAGGGTATGGCGATGACGACCACCTCCACACCATGCTGCCGCACCACCTCGCGCAGACGGTCCGTGGTATTCAGAACCCGCACGCCGTGGATATAGGTGCCAACCTTCATGCTGCAATCGTCATCCAGGATGCCGACCGGGTAAAACTCGGCAAAGTTGCGCCGCGCCATGTCCCTGAGCACCAGTTCCCCGGTCATGCCGGCGCCGATGACCAGCGCCCGCTTCCCTTTCGAGTTGCTGGTCTTTTTGAAAATAACCTCCCGGTAGACGCGGCGTGAGATGCGCACTCCGCAGGCAAACAGATAGGTGATGAGACCGTCGTTGAGGAAGATGCTGCGCGGAAAGGAGACCCCGTAATGGGGCAGATGAAGCCATCCAGGCGATGGGGTGAGCAGAATTACCATCAACAAAGCTTCCGCAATCAGTATGGCAATCCCGATATTGTAAAGCTCGTCCAGGCCGACAAATCGCCAGGTGATATGGTAGACCCGGAAGACGACGAACATGGCGAGCTTGACTGCGATAAACAAGGGGAGCGCAGTGGTAATGAGGAAGAGGTAGTGCACATCCACCGCAAAATCAAAGCGGAAGTACAAAGCGAGATAAAGAGAAGCCGCAATGATGAGCAGATCAGCGCTGAAAAAGAAGAGGAAACGCTTCAGCGCAGATGGAGTGAGCAGCTTTCCGAGCAGGGTGTTGTCGGTATATGGGAAATCTGATTTCAAGGGACCACCGGAATAGGGACAGCTACCGACCAATAGCGGTCATAAAACATTAAACAGGCCGATTAGCAGACAATAAACGACACCGGATATCGACTGAACGATACAAATTATATCCATGTGTTAAATTATTGCAATTAGATTTTGCAAATTAATCTGAGGATTTTGCATGGGTTCTGAGGGAAAATGCAGAGAACGTAATGATATAGGCCTTGTCGGTGAGAGAAGAATGAACAGTCAGTCGCTAAGAGAATTTTGAGGTAAGAACGCCCGTTCCTGCCTTTCAGTGCGAAACCCCTTCGCTCTTTGCCACCTTGAGAAACGTGCGGAACATGATCTGCACATCCAGCATAAAAGAACAATTCTTCAGGTAGTACTCATCAAACTCAACTTTGACAGGAATCGGCAGTTCATCGCGACCGTTGATCTGTGCCCAGCCGGTGAGGCCGGGTGTAAGTGTGTGAATCCCTTTTTTAGTGCGCAATTCAACAAGGTCGTTCTGGTTGAACAGGGCGGGCCGGGGGCCGACAAAGCTCATATCACCTTTCAGAATGCTGAAGAGCTGTGGGAGTTCATCAAGGCTTGATTTACGGAGGAATTTGCCGATGGGGGTAAGGAACCGGTCAGGGTCGGAGAGGAGGTGTGTCGCCACGGCCGGTGTATCCACTCGCATGGTGCGAAATTTTGGCATTTTGAAAATCGTGTTGTTGCGGCCTATCCGGTCAGACCAATACAGGACCGGCCCCGTAGAGGTCAACCGCACCAGGATGGCGACAAACATCATGGGGAGGACCAAGACCAGTAGGGCAAGGGAGGACAAGATTATGTCAAAAAGGCGCTTCATGCGTGTCATGTGACTCTATATAGGCCTAAGTTCTATCAGTCATCAATTCTTTGTAAACTGCCAAAGTCTCAGCAACAACTTTTTCCACAGCAAACTCTTGGACGGCAATCTCTCTCCCCCGCAATCCCATTTTTTGACGTAATTCAGGATTTTCGATCAGACGTTGCAGTGCATCTGCAAGTTCAACGGTGCTACGCAGAGGAACCAAAAAGCCATTCTCGCCATGCCGCACGACCTCACGACAACCAATAGTATCGGTTGTCACAATGGGGCGCCCGCTGGAGGCAGCCTCCAGCAGAGCCTTGGGCAATCCTTCACGGTAGGAAGGCAAGCACACAATATGTGAATTTGCCAAAACCTCCGGCATATCATTTCGTCGGTCCCACCACTCTACACAACCCTCTGTCACCCATTCAGCTAACTGTGCAACACTAAGTGCAGCATGATTATGTGAATCTGTATCTCCTACCAAGACAAAATTGGCAATTACGCCACGGTTTTTCAATATTCTAGTAGCAGCCACAAATTCAATCACACCTTTATCCTTCAACATGCGCGCAGGCAAAACAACTCTGGGCGGCACGGATAATGGTTCAAGACTATAGAAAAATTCCTTAGTATCTACCCCAGCCCCTCTTATAAGTTTTGTACTGACACTGCTCACAATGCCCGCATTTACCAACATTGTACAATCATCCTGATTTTGCATTATAAGCCGTGTATTTTTTCCGTTGAGCAATACTTTGAGAGCAAAGTTAATAAAAGGCCGTATGAGTAGCGTCTTGGGATGATCAGAAGTGAACAGATACCCCATACCTGTAAGAGCATTTATAATATTGGTCACGCCAGCAAGTCGAGCAGCAATAGAACCATAGAGTATAGGTTTAATTGCTACATTGTGCACCACGTCAGGTTTTTCTTGGCGATAGATCGTAGTAAGGCGAGCCACGACCGACAACTCTTTGAGTGGGTTCATACTGCCGCGCTCAAGATTAAATGGAATGAGCTTAATTCCTGCCCTCTTAATTACCTCAGCGTGCGTGCTTATATTAGTCACCAGCGTAACATCAAAACCCGCTTCCAGGGCAGCCAGAGCAAGCGGCAGGCGATGCGTACAAAACACCCAGTCTTCCGTAATGAAGAATAGAAGCTTTGGCCGAATCATTTGTTATTATCCAACCATGACTGAAACATAAGTACGTCCCAAAGGTGATACTGCCAATTTCGTTTACCAGAAAGATGTTCCTGCCATTTCAAGTGTATTGGCCCTGGATTGAAGAAACCTTCGCGCATTAATCGCTTTTCGTTTAGTAACTCTTCCGCCCAATCCCGTAACGGTCCGCGCAACCAAGAATCAATCGGCACGCCAAATCCCTGTTTAGGCCGTTCGATCAGTTCTTTTGGCACATATTTGTACAGCACTTGACGTAAAATCCACTTTCCCACACCGTCACGCAACTTGAACTCAAGTGGCAAGCGCCAGGCAAACTCAACTACCCGGTGATCCAGAAACGGAACTCGTGTCTCAAGACTCACTCCCATTGCAGCGCGGTCAACTTTAGTAAGAATGTCATCTGGCAAATAGCTGAGCATATCCAGCGCCATCATACGTTCAACATCGCTGTACGCATTTGGTTGTCGGGTGACATCCGTGAGCACGGTGGCAGGCTCAATAGCGTCCACGACCAATGGAGCAGGGTCAGACCAATGCGAAACGAAACCTAGATACAATTCTGAGACAGAACGGCTCGCCATAACGGCCGCCCCTTTATGCAGTTTATCGCCCCAATTCACCAACCCTGTTCCCTTGGGCAGCATAAACAACAAATTATTTACCAATGCATTCCATGTTTGAGGAGATACCCGGGTAATAGCACTGGCCAGAGCACGACGCGCATTAACAGGCAATTTCGATAGTCGTCCCCATAAATTTTTTGACAGCAAATAACGGTTATAGCCCCCAAATAGCTCATCCCCCGCATCGCCAGACAGTGATACGGTGACATGCTGTCTGGCCATGTTCGATACTAAAAATGTTGGGATTTGTGAAGAGTCGGAAAACGGCTCGTCATACAGGCTGGATAAACGAGGGATCACATCGAGTGCATCCTGAACGGTAACGTACAACTCGGTATGTTCAGTGGCCAAATGCCTCGCCACAGCCTTGGCATACTGCGCTTCATTGTACATATCCTCGTGAAAACCGATAGAAAATGTGCGCACCGGGCGGGACGACTGAGCCTGCATCAACGCAACAACCGTGGACGAGTCCACCCCACCGGAAAGAAACGCTCCCAATGGGACATCGGCCATCATCTGCTGACCAACAGCGTCAATTAGCAAGCTTTCAAGAACATCCACAGCCTCGCTGGCGTTACCCGTGAATGGATGTTCCTGGCCGGCTTCCACGACCCCCTTACCCGACCAATAGTGCTCTATACGTGGCGCGTGTTGAGTCAACGAAACGGTCAAAAGACATGCCGGTTGCAGCTTGGCAATCCCCTGATAAATGGAATACGGAGCAGGGATGCAATTGTGTCTCATCAACAGCGCAAGCGCATTGCGGTCCACTTCAGCTTTGAACGCTGGATGTGCCCGCAACGCCTTCAGCTCCGAGCCAAACAGGAAGGTATCGCCCTGCCAGCCGTAATACAATGGTTTCTCACCCAGTCGGTCACGACCGAGGGTGAGTGCCCTGGCATGTCTGTCCCATACTGCAAAGGCAAACATGCCAATGGATCTTTCTATCGTAGCCTTGACTCCCCAGACATCAAAACCTGCCAGCAGGGTTTCGGTATCGGAGGACCCGCGCCAATGGAGCGTCGAGCCAGCAATCTCAAGTGACTTGCGCAGCAAAAGGTGATTATATATCTCGCCGTTAAAGACGAACACATAGCGTCCACTGGCTGACAACATGGGCTGATGACCAGCAGGAGAGATATCCATAATTGACAAACGGCGATGCCCGAAACAAATCCGCTGCTCTCTGTCACACCAATACCCGCCATCGTCCGGCCCACGATGAATAAGTGTATCAGCCATGCGGCATAGAAAAGCCTCATAATTGCCCGTACCAATTTCGCCACCCAAAAAACCTAACAGGCCGCACATTAGTGAGTTAGCTCATCTACCGAAGCTCGATAACCGACAGAAGACCAGTATGGTAAATTGGGGGCGAATTCAATTCGCTCCAAACCCGCACATACCATCATTTTCTCAATTTGCTTGCGCGTAAATCGTTGCTCTAAACGTGTCCCGAATCGATCAAGAGCATCCGTTCGCATCGTATAAAAGCTACAATCTCTGTATGGACTTAATGGCACATTTTTTACATCTATGCCAACCTTTTCGAGCCATAAAGATAATTTTGCCAAAGGATAATAAACCACCCCGGCAATTATTTGGCTCACCAAATATCGCAAACCATAAGGAAGCCTTGAAATAACATATCTAAGAATATCGCTTAATTTCCATATTGCCCGAAACCACATCGGACGATTATCAAACGCGTAATAGAGATAAACCAAAAACGGTGCTCCAGGCTTCAGTTTATTCACACAGGAAGCAATTGCAGACTGCGTATCTGGCACATGATGTAACACACCCAGAGAATAACCAAAATCCATACTCCCGTCCGACAATGGAATAGAATCAACGCTTGCCAGATGAAATTCGCAGTTATTGTTTTCAACTAAATTTCGTTTGGCCACTTCCAATGCAGCGCTTGGATCAATGCAATGCAGACACCCAACTCTTGGTGCCACCAACTTCGCCCAACGCCCACTGCCACAACCTAAATCAAACCCCACTGCATTCGGCGGCAAAGATTCCCAAGGGAAAATCGAGAAATACCTCTCAAATATCCGCCTGTGCTCTTCCAGCGGGAGAGATGATTGATCAAACCTCTCCCATTCGTCTCCGAAACCACTTACGGTTTCGGAATCAAGATTATAATTTTTGGACGCTGTCATTTACCAATAGTCTCCTCACTATATAGTCATAAAACTACAAATCCATACATAAGGTTTTTTTGTCTTGATGTTTTCGATAAAAATTCAATAAAAAAACTGGCGTTAAACCGGTTACGATTTGCTTCAGAATGTATACATAATACTTCAGTGGATAATGAAGCAGCCGATACCCAATGAACATTGTCTGTACGATATATAGTCGGCTTCGCAGAGTTCTGCGACTAAACGTAGTGGTGTTTTCTCGCACCTTGTAGAGAGGCTCCTGCATGTTATATCCTTTAAAACCGGCTGCAAAAAACCTGAACCAAAGCTCATAATCCTGGGCACGTTCCGTCCGTCTGGAAACAGTGTATCCGCCAAGTTTTTCAAACACCGTTTTCCTCATCATGATCGTCGCATGATCAAAACACGGATTAGCAGCGAGGGAATATTTATCCGGATACTCATCTTTTCTCCGCACCCCCCTGTCCCCGTTTTCGTCGAACGAAATCATTGCAGTAGATACAACTGCAAAGTCCGGGTTTGCATCCAAAAACTCCACTTGTTTTTGTAGACGTTGCGGCAGAGATATGTCATCGCCATCCATGCGAGCTATATATTCCCCTGTTGCATAACGTAAGCAATGATTCAGTGTATATGCTAACTTTGAGTTCTCAGCATTTCTGATTACCTTTATTTTCTGGGGAAACTGTTTCGCATACGCCTGCGCAATGTCCAATGAAGTATCCGTCGAACAATCGTCACAAAGTATTAATTCCCAGTCGCTAAAAGTCTGTGCGAGAACAGAGTCTAATGCCTCTGGAAGCGTCGCGGCACAGTTATAAATTCCCATAATGATTGAAACAAGTCTCATATATGCACCAATTTCGCTAACCTTAATTTACAAAAGCCATTGAAAAAAAGTATTTTTATTGATTTCATAAGGAACAAGCCCGGCCATTTTAGTAGTAAAAATATAGAAATATCCAATATGCCCAAGTAAAAATGTAATCTCAAATAAAAATCTTATTTTAGATTCGCGAATATTTCTAAGCAAAATCGGCCAAAGGAAAATCAAAGCAATCTGGAAATAAATAGCAACTCTTGTTATTTCGGTGTATCCTCCAGAAAAAGTAACAACAATATAAATTGTTGATCCAAAGATAAGCATATTCAGAAAATAATCATAAGCTATGCGGTCACAAGTTGAGATAGCAGACCTGTAATATATAAAAAAAACGCATAACAAAAGGTAAAAAAGGGTCAACAATCTGCCGCCAGTTGTTCCAATCTCCTTGTAAACCGAGTATTTATCAGAGAGGAGTGCACCGAAATCAAGAAATGAGCCAAAAAAGAAGACGGCTATTGTTGCACTAACAACCATTTGAATAACAAAGAGTAACGTGTTTTTTTGCCGGAACAGAAAATATAGTGGGAGCGCAATAATAACAGATTTATGAAAGCAAAAAGCGATCATCACCCAAAAAGCATACTTCTTGAAATTGCCATTGATTAGAGATCCTAGGGCGAGGGTGTAGATAGCGCAAGCGATGCCTTGCCTGGCGCCGTTGAAAAAAAACGTATAATAGCCCATGGTGATAAAAACAAAGAACGCCACGGCAGGAATGACAGATAATTCATAAATCGAACGCATGTAACAGAAAACAGCCACAACAGCAATCGCAGTCAGCAGCACCCAATAGTCATCAGAAACAGCACGAGCTGCAGTTTGTAGAGCCAAATACCCCAGTTCATTACTCGACTCTTTTATCGCATCGTAAAATGTTGCCTGTTGCCTAAATGCAATCGTATACGCCCTGGTATCCGTACCAACATATTCGTCTCGAAATCCTGCCACCAGAACCATGGTGGTGAAGGCTAAGAAAATTAATAACCATGATACGTCACGGCCATTTCCTGGTTTTTGAGCCAAAGTAGCGGCACATGTGACAATAAGAAGACAAGAAAAATATATCAGCATTTATACCTTCTAGAACAACGTTTAGTTGTGCTGTGAAAGAGTATTTTCTTTGTTTTTGAACCAATTTTGTGTACAAGGCGTCTAAATTTAGTTATGTTTTTTTCTTTTGTACATTTTTCAACTAAACTATCAAAGGGAAGCTCATTTAAATGCTCAAAGAAATATTGTCGTTTCTCAGGCAAAGGAATTGACTGGGTAGCAGCTTTATTATATTTAGTGGCTTCCAAAATATCTACAGGTTTACATATCAGAG
>DAIEGL010000198.1 GCA_027356255.1 Geobacter sp.
GTCTTCGATGTTCTTCACATAGCGCTCGTCTATCTTGAGCGCCTTCAGCTCCCCGGTCTGCGGGTCCTTGTATTTCCACATCTTGTCCGGCCCGAGGTTTTCGGCGTCTATGCCGATAATCATGTTCACGTAGTTCATGACATCCTTGCGGATGGCGTAAGGCTCGTCCATGTAGGCGTTGAACATCTCGGTCATGATCCGCTCCCGGTAGAGCCCCTTGGCGATCTTCAGATCATCCAGGTACTTGGCCCGGTCCCCTGCGTCCGAAACATAGTCTAGTACCACCCGCTCCAGGGCCTTGAAAACGTCGTAGGCTATCATGCAGCGCCCCTCGTTGGTCTCCGAGCTTTCCACCATGAGCTGCACCGCCCGGCCGAGGTTTCTCTGGCCGAGCCCCTTCTGGCCGAAACGCCTGGTGATGTCCGGTTCCTGGCTGAGGAGATCGACGACCTCGGCGAGGGTCTTCAGGCTCTTCTCCCCGGCAATCTCGCCGGCCGCCAGCTTCAGGGTCTCGATGGCGGTCAGCTTTTCGGAGCGGGGAAGGCGGGTCATCACCGTGGCCACCGAGGCCGCGTAATTGAGGTTCGGGTCCTGGTGCAGTTCCTCCTTGGTCAGGGTGGTCTTCGTCTCGCTCCCGATGGCGTAGTTGGTCAGCTCCTCCTGCATCCGGTAGTTGGTGTTGTGGGAAACGTAGCAGACCCTGCACCGGTCGATGATCGGCGCCTCTTCCTTTTCCGCCAGAAAGTGGTTGAATTCGGAGTTGTTGCTGGTGGCGATGATCAGGGTGTCAATGGGCCAGCGGTAGCCGTCGATCTCGATCATCCGGTTCTGGATGACCCCCAGATAGACCTGCACCAGGTCTTTCTTGTTCTTGTAGATCTCATCGCTGAAGTGGATGCCGCCCCCCGCCACCCTTGCCAGGGCCCCCCGGCGCAGGTCGAAGCGGTAGGGGTTGTTGATGTCGGTGATATGGAGCAGCCGCTGGATCGACTCTTCGCCGAGCAGGTCAACGGCTGACGAGGTGATCTTGTCCTTTGCCGCGTACTTCCCGGTGATCGTCCCGAGGGTTTCGCTCAGCGGTACCGGCACCACCTCGACGAAGGCGAGCATCTCGTCGATATTTCCGCCGGTGTATTTTCTGATATCGTTCCACATGTAGCCGCTGCACGCCCCGAGGGGGCGATAGTTCTCGTAGAGGGTATCGATCTCCCGGTCCGTGAAGCCGAACGACTTGGCGAGGTACTCCTTGTTCTCGTTGATGCCCTCAAAGAGGTTCATGGCCAGGATCATCGGGTCTTCGTAGGTCTGGGACTCGATGACCGAGATCCGTCCGTAGCTGCCGAGCTTGTCCATGTTGACGAGCCGGTAGGTGTAACGGCGGTTTTCAGCTCTGCTCAGGAACTGGCGATACTTGGTGCAGAGGTATTCGACGAAGAAAGTCTTGCCGTTGCCGGGCTCGCCGACGAGGACAAAGGCCATTTCCTTGGAAGAACCGCCCTCGGCCGCATCCTTGACAAAGGAGACGAAGCTGTTGATTTCATCGTACATGCCGACCGGGTGCTTCCTGCCGCTGCGGAATATCAGGAAGTCGTAGGTCGTCTTGCCGTTGACGATGATCTTCTCGATGTTCCCTTCGAGGATCATCCTCGCCACACCCTGGAAGGCGTTTTCGAAACAGCGCGTTCCTTCCTTGACGGCGGCCAGGTGCTGGGTGAGAGTACCGGTATCGTTGCTGTTCATAGCTACCCCCCATGATCGATATTATGGGATATGTCTGTGTCTTTGTTCTCGCTATTAAGTATTACATAAAATTTCGCTTCTCCAAGTCTTGCACCGGGAAAAAGCTCCGAAACGGGGAAAGGGCGAATCTGGCGGGATGATTGGTGGGAACGATGCAGGCAGTTGAGGGTGGGTTCTGCGGGGATGGAATGCGCCATAAAAAAACGGGAGCAGACCGTGTCCGCTCCCGTTTCTTGCATCTCAGGCAAGAGACGACAATTACATCATGCCGCCCATGCCACCCATGCCGCCCATGCCGCCCATACCGCCGGGCATAGCGGGCATTGCACCTTCCTCTTTCGGCTTGTCGGCGATCATCGCCTCGGTGGTCAGCATCAGGCCGGCGATGGAAGAGGCGTTCTGCAGCGCGCTGCGGGAGACCTTGGTCGGATCGATGATGCCGGCCTGGATCATGTCCACATACTCGTCGTCGGCAGCGTTGTAGCCGAAGGCGTCCTTGCCGTTCTTTACCTTGTCCACGACGATGGAGCCGTCAACACCGGCGTTCTGGGCGATCTGGCGGATAGGCTCTTCCAGGGCACGCTTGATGACGTTGACGCCGAACTGCTGCTCAGTGGAGAGGCTGAGAGCGTCAAGGGTGGTTAAGGCGCGCAGGTAGGCAACGCCGCCTCCGGGAACGATCCCTTCGTCAACGGCAGCGCGGGTTGCGTGGAGGGCGTCCTCAACGCGGGCCTTCTTCTCTTTCATCTCCACTTCGGTGGCAGCACCGACCTTGATCACGGCAACGCCGCCGACCAGCTTGGCAAGCCGCTCCTGGAGTTTCTCCCGGTCATAGTCGCTGGTGGTTTCTTCGATCTGGGCGCGGATCATCTTCACCCTTCCCTGGATTTCAGCCTCGGAGCCGGCGCCGTCGATGATGGTGGTGTTGTCCTTGTCGACGGTGATTTTCTTCGCCTGACCGAGCATGTCCATGGTGGTGTTTTCCAGTTTGAAGCCCACTTCCTCGGAGATCACCTTGCCGCCGGTGAGGATGGCGATGTCTTCCAGCATGGCCTTGCGGCGGTCGCCGAAGCCGGGGGCCTTCACGGCGCAGATGTTCAGGACACCGCGCAGCTTGTTGACAACGAGGGTGGCGAGCGCTTCGCCTTCGATGTCTTCGGCGATGATGATGAGCGGCCGGCCGGATTTGGCGGTCTGCTCAAGTACCGGGAGGAGGTCCTTCATGTTGGAGATCTTCTTGTCATGGATCAGGATGTTGGCGTTTTCCAGGGTGGCTTCCATCCGCTCCGGATCGGTGACGAAGTAGGGGGAGAGGTAGCCGCGGTCGAACTGCATCCCTTCGACAGTCTCCAGGGTGGTTTCCATCGCCTTGGCTTCCTCGACGGTGATGACCCCTTCCTTGCCGACCTTTTCCATTGCCTCGGCGATGATGTCGCCGATGGTCTTGTCGTTGTTGGCGGATATGGTCCCTACCTGGGCGATCTCCTTGTGGTCCTTGATCGGTTTGGAGATGCTTTTCAGCTCGGCGACGAGGGTTTCAACCGCCTTGTCGATGCCCCGCTTGATCTCCATCGGGTTGTGACCCGCTGCAACCAGTTTTGCCCCCTGACGGTAGATCGCCTGGGCGAGAACGGTCGCAGTGGTGGTGCCGTCACCGGCCACGTCGGAAGTCTTGGAGGCGACCTCCTTGACGAGCTGTGCGCCCATGTTTTCGAACTTGTCTTCCAGTTCGATTTCCTTTGCCACGGTAACGCCGTCCTTGGTGATGAGCGGTGCGCCGAAGGACTTCTCGATCACAACGTTGCGACCTTTGGGTCCGAGTGTCACCTTTACTGCGTCAGCCAGTGTATTTACACCTTTCAGGAAAGCGTTTCTTCCTTCCTGGTCGAATTTGATGATCTTTGCCATTGTTTATTATCCTCCTTGGATTGATACAGTCTATGGATTGTGCCGTGCCGCAGGGTGCGGTCTTATTTTTCGATAACGCCGAGGATGTCGTCTTCTCTCATGATGAGGTAATCCTGACCATCGACCTTGATCTCAGTGCCGGAGTATTTGCCGAAGAGCACCTTGTCGCCGACCTTCACGTCCAGCGGCAGGACCTTGCCGTCTTCGGTCCTTTTCCCGTTGCCTACCGCAACCACTTCACCCTCCATCGGCTTTTCCTTGGCTGTCTCAGGGATGAAAATCCCGCCGGCGGTCTTGGTCTCTTCCTCGACTCTTTTCACGATAATACGGTCCTGCATCGGTCTCAGCTTCATGCGATACTTCTCCTTTCTTTCCTTGAGATGAATGGTTCTCTTGTCGGCTTAAAAAGTATTAGCACTCAAAACAGCTGAGTGCTAACGATGGGGTAAATATAAACAGGGTATGGGTAAAAATCAAGACATTAATCGAAAAAAATACGAGGGGGGATAAATTTCTCAGGGGATGACTGGGCGCGTAAGCGAAAGGCCAGTCAGTTGTGCTTGGCCAGGGCTTTGGTTATCGCCGCGGACATCTCGCTTGCCAGGCGTTTTGCGAGGCGCTGTCGTTCGACAGCCAGGGTCGAGCGGTCATGCTCGAAGAAGCTGTCCACGGGAATGAAGATTTCCAGGGTGGGGTCCTTTTTTCCCGCCTCGTAGAGGCGAAGGCGGGCTTTCGCCCTCATTTCGGTCGAGCAGCAGCCGGCATTCTCTATATAGCTCCAGATCTCGCCGGTAATGTAGACCTGCCTTGCCAGCCAGGCGGGGTCAACATCTTTCGGGTCTTCCTTGATGATGTAGTACCATTTCACATCGGTCTTGAGACGGCTGTCGTTCAGGTCGTCGACGAAGTCGTTGAAGACGGTTTCGCTGATAGATTCAGGAACGAGGCTGTTGGTAAAGGGCTGCACGTAGACGATGTTCTGCTCCGGCGCGGGATTGAAAGTCGGCGCTACGATGACCTTTTCCCCCGGCGCGCAGCCATTCAAAAGCAGTAAGGAGTAAGCTGCAAGGAGTAAGCAGGAAAACCTTAATATCGATGAAATGTTGCGCATCACCATTTCCTCTTTGCTGTCTCTTCGGCATAAAACTTCTGGTACAGGATCTCCCATTCCCTGCTCCCCGGCACCTTGGCCTGTGAGTAGGAGGCCAGTTTTTTCCTGACCGCCTGGTCGATCTCCTCCGCCACGGAAAAAAAGTCGCTGATGGCGTCCTTTATGGCGTTGAGGGACCTTGTCTCGTCGGGAAAATCGGCAATGTCGTCCTTCCAGAGCCTGTCCAGGATCCTGTGCGCGATATGGGAGATGCGGTCTTCGGAAATGTGCATGACTGCTCCTTGAAGGATCGAGGTCCGAGGATTGAGGAACGAGGTTTGAAATCCTCGAACCTCGTCCCTCGATCCCCGTTCCTGCTTTTATTAGAGGACGATCTTCCTCTCCTTGGCCAGTTTTTCCTTGATCATCCGCAGCATCTTGTGGTGATCGATCCCTGCGTTGCCCCCCATGGCGCGCAGGGTCTGTTCGAGGAGCTTTTCCGCATCCTTTTCCAGCGCCTCTTCGGCCCTGATGTCGGCGGCTATGGCGCCTTTAATGGCATTGAGCGCCGCGCCGCGCTCCTGTTTCAAGGTGATGAGGCCGGCAGCAGTGAGGTCCCCCAGCACCTTTTCCCCCAGTTTGCTGATCTGCTCCTCTTTCAGTCGCATAGCCTTTCCCCTTGTCGTTTGATGGGCATGATCTCCAGAGGCGTATTCTACGATATCCCGACAAAATTGCAACACTTTACCGCGGCAAAATGCCGCGCAGTTCACCGTTGACCTTGTTTCTCTACGCTGGTATGTTAACGGTGTTTCAGAAATCCGCAACGGGGGGATCCAATGCTTATAGTCATGAGCTACAATGCCGGAGAGGAAGAGATCGATGCAGTCGTCAAAGCGGTAGAGGAGATGGGCTATAAGGCCAGGCCGATTCCCGGCGGCGAAAGGACCGCCATCGGGGTCCTGGGGAATACCGGATACGTGGACGACGTGATCCTCAGGGATCTCCCCGGCGTTCAGGAGGTAATCCACGTCTCCAAGCCGTACAAGCTCGTTTCCCGGGCATTCCACCCGCAGAGCAGCGTGGTGAACGTCTGCGGGGTGGAAATAGGCGAGGGGTGCCGGCCGGTTGTCGCCGCAGGCCCCTGCGCGGTGGAGGGGGAGGAGCAGATCGTCAAGACCGCGCTTGCGGTCAAGGCCGCGGGCGCAGATCTCCTGCGCGGCGGCGCATTCAAGCCGAGGACCGGCCCCCATACCTTCCAGGGATTAAGGGAAGAAGGACTGCGGCTTTTGGCCCTGGCCGGGAGTGAGAGCGGCCTCCCCATCGTCACGGAGGTGATGAGCCCGGAAAGCGTGGGGATTGTGGCGGAATACGCCGATCTCCTCCAGATCGGCGCGCGCAACATGCAGAACTTCGACCTGCTCAGGGAGGTGGGGCGGATCAGGAAGCCGGTCCTCCTCAAACGCGGGATGAGCGCCACCATAGAGGAGTTCCTCGCCGCCGCGGAATACATCCTGGCGGAGGGGAACCCGAACGTCATCCTCTGCGAGCGCGGCATCCGCACCTTCGAGACCGCCACCCGCAACACCCTCGACCTGTCCGTGGTGCCGCTCATCAAGGAGCTGTCCCACCTCCCCATCATGGTCGATCCTTCCCACGCCACAGGAAAAAGAAGTCTGGTCCCACCCATGTCAAAAGCGGCGCTGGTTGCGGGTGCCCACGGCATCCTGGTAGAGGTGCATCCCGAGCCGGAGAAGGCGCTCTCCGACGGCCCGCAGTCGCTGACATTCCAGGGGTTTGAGAAGCTGATGGCCGAGGTGAAACAACTCAACCGGTTCCTGGGCTACGGTGCCTAAAAAGGGTCTTGATTTATCCCGGGGGCGAGGATAAAATGAAAACACGATTTTGGTTTCTCTCTGCCCTGTGCGTGAGGTTTAAACGCCCCTGCGGAATAATCATAGAACGGGAGCCTTTTTAAGCTGTGGTGTGCTGCCCCTTGAGGGAATTGCCTGAAGCGGCATAAAGGAACCCACCTGTTAGGGAACTCGCTGTGAGGCCCCCAACCAACGGCATGGTGGAGAGAATGGTAAAAAACGGGGAGTCCGGTATCCGGTCTCCCCGTTTTTTTGTGATTTCAATAACTCATTGGTGGAATGCCATCGTTCCCGCGCATGTCTGATAGAGATGCGCGAACACCAAGTCGGCCCTTGCCGAAATTTCATGCTCGGCGTAGCCGGTTGCCGGCAGGTGGATGAAGAGATGTTTGATGATCTCCGCCTTGACCTGGGCCTGGGCTGTGGCCTTTTACCGCCAGTGGTCGATCTGGAGCTTGCCTGAGAGCAGCTTGTCCAGCAGTTCCTTGGCCACCTCCTTGATCCGCTCCCGTTCGGTCAACACCACGAAGGTGTACTTCGCCGAAATCTTGCGGTGGATATTCTCGGTCAGAAAGATCATCAAGAACGACTTACCGGAACCCTGGGTATGCCAGAACACCCCCAGCCGTCCCTATAGTTATTTACGGTATCAAAACAAGTTTTTTCAGCCAGCTTACTACATCATTGTCTGCCCTGCCAACAGTGCCGCCTTTTATCGCCAAACCGGACAACACCTTTGCAGTCGGACAAAGTTTCTTGATATCGCGCTCGCTGCTTCCCAGGCCGCTACCTTCATGCGTGCAATAGGGGACAATGGTCTTTCCCGAGAAATCGTACGAATCCAGGAAAGTAAAGACCGCCATCGGCATCGTTCCCCACCAATTGGGATAGCCGAGATAAATCACCTCATAAGATTCCATATCAGCTACCATTTCCGTAAGCTCGGGCCGGGCATTGCCGCTCAGTTCATCCTGTGCTGCACGGGTTGTCGCCGTATAATCTTCCGGATACGGTTTTACGGTCTGGATCTGGAACAGGTCGCTTCCTGTCATCCCCTGTATTTTCTTGGCAATGACTTCTGTGTTGCCGACTGGCAGATTTACAATTTTGCCGCCCAGATAATTATTCCCCTTGCGTGAAAAATACGCACTCAGGCTTTTTGAATGTGCCATTTCCTATCCCTTTCCGATCAATCTTCAGTGTGACATTCGTCAAGTTCCAGCTCCTCAGCGGCCGGTCAGTGCTTCCAGTTTTTCCGGATACCGCGCCCCTTCCACCGTGATCTGCGCGGCGGCCTGCTCGATCTCGTGAAGATCGCCTGTTGTGAGTTCGACGGCTACCGCACCGATGTTCTCGTCCAGACGATCCAGTTTCGTGGTCCCCGGGATCGGCACGATCCACGGTTTCTGCGCCAAGAGCCAAGCCAGTGCCACCTGGGCAGGAGTTGCCTCCTTCTCTGCCGCGATTCTCCCGAGGAGATCGACAAGGGCCTGGTTGGCCCTTAGCGCCTCAGGTGTAAAGCGTGGCAGAGAACTGCGGAAATCCGTGCTGTCGAAGGTGGTATTTTCATTCATCTTGCCGGTGAGGAATCCCTTGCCCAGCGGGCTGTAGGGGACAAGACCGATTCCCCGTTCTTCCAGCGTCTGCAGCAATCCCTCCTCAGGCCGTCTGAACCAGAGCGAGTATTCGTTCTGCACTGCGGCGACCGGCTGGACGGCGTGGGCGCGGCGGATTGTCTGGATTCCGGCCTCGGACAGACCGAAGTGCTTGACCTTGCCCGCCTGGATCAGCTCCTTCACCGCACCGGCCACCTCCTCGATCGGCACTTCCGGATCGACCCTGTGCTGGTAGAACAGGTCGATGACATCGGTTCGCAGGCGCTTAAGCGAGGCTTCGGCCACCTCCCTGATGTGCTCCGGCCGACTGTTCAGAACCGGGCCACCGCCTTTCATTGCCCGAGGATCGACACTGGTATCGAAGCCAAACTTTGTAGCAATAACCACCTGGTCGCGAAGGGGAGCTAAAGCCTCACCGACGAGTTCCTCGTTGGTAAATGGGCCATAGACCTCTGCGGTATCAAAGAAGGTGACACCGCGCTCCACAGCTGTCCGCATGAGTGCGATCATCTCCTGCTTGTCCTTCGGGGGGCCGTAAGAAAAACTCATCCCCATACAACCAAGCCCTATGGCGGAAACTTCAAGACCACTATTTCCTAATGTACGTTTTTGCATTTGATTTTCTCCTTTTGATCAGAAGGCCGCTCGCAGGATCTGCAGCGCCTCATTCTTGCCAATCGAGGTCAGGATGCCCAAGTTCCCATTTTCCACTGCCTTCTCTGCCATAACCTCCAGGTCTTCTTCCTTGACGCCTGCCTCGCGCAGGTTCGCCGGCATCTTGATGGCGGAATAGAATCTCTCCAGCTCCCTGACTCCTGCTTCCGCAGCCTTGGCATCGTCCTCCTCACGTATATCGAGGACATTGCGAGCGAATCTCGTGAAGACCGGCAGGTGTTCAGACGCTGCGCTCATGGTATGACGCATCCAGGCGGGAGTCACCAGCGCCAGGGTGACGCCATGGGTCATGTCGTACCTGCTTGAGAGCTCGTGTCCCATGCCATGAAGAGGGAACGGGAACATGGGCTTGCCGAGCACAAACTGGAATCCGGCCAGAGCCATGGAGCTCGCCCACATGATATTGGCGCGGGCGTCATAGTCCTGCGGGTCCGCCAGGATCTTCGGGGCATCCTCCAGCACCACCTTCATAACCCCTTCGTTCATGCGGTCCTGAACCTTCGCGTTCGCATCAGGGGTGAAATACTGTTCCATGAGATGGCAGAGGATGTCGGCGACGCCCGCCATGGAATGATATTCCGGGACAGAGTAAGTATATTCAGGGTCCAGGATGGAGAATCTTGGATTTACCAGCGGGTGCATGAGCACCTTTTTCTTGTGATCCTCACCCACGGTGATGACCGCCCCCATATCCATCTCGGAGCCGGTTCCCGCCATGGTCAGGATCGTTGCCAGGGGGGCCGCAGCAGCAATAGGAGAGACCCCCGACTCATTGACAAAGAGGTCGCTGACCGGCCCCTCATATTTAACCCCGGCAGCAATGGCCTTGCAGGCATCCAGGGTGGACCCGCCCCCCACGGCCAGAATGAAATCGCAACCGTTTTCGCGATAGAGCTTGATCCCTTCCTCCACGCTTTCGATCCGGGGGTTCGGCTGAATCCCGTTCAACTCCACGTGGACGAGACCGGCCTTGCTGAACTGCCCAAGGATCGCATCGTAGATGCCGTTTTGCTTGATGCTGCCGCCGCC
The DNA here is from genome assembly GCA_027356255.1 of Geobacter sp. GTDB lineage: Bacteria > Desulfobacterota > Desulfuromonadia > Geobacterales > Geobacteraceae > Geotalea. Next base: position 9,933 of record DAIEGL010000198.1, read on the forward strand.
GTAGGCCAGAAGCACCTTGGAGCCGCCATGCGCCTTGATGGTCTCGCCGAGAACATTGATTTGTCCCTTGCCGAAGTAGGCTGTGGTTGGAATGCTGTAGATGAAATTGTTCATGTTTACTCTCCTGTGTGGATTTGATGATTGTATCCTACACCCCGGAAAACAAAGACAGGTAGACCAATCCTGCTCAATTATTGCCTGATCGTCCTGGTTCATGGATTATAGTTGTAATGCGAATTGCAGTCAGGTAGGATTCAAGTGGGAGAAAAACAATGGGAAAAGACGCTGTCAAGCAGGGGGTTGTGGATAGCAGCATGGAAGTTGCCATTGCAGCTTTGGGTAAGAGCATTGCCCGATGGACCGAAAAAGAGAAACAGCACACAACGGCCGTCCCGGGTTTGGCACTGTTCCGGCTGGAGGAACCGACCGAGCCGGTCAGTGGCATGTACGAACCGAGCATCTGCATGGTCGCGCAAGGGGCCAAGCGCGTGCTGCTGGGAGAAGACACCTATGTTTACGACCCGCATCATTATCTGATCACGTCCGTGCATCTCCCCACCGTCGTGCAGATCATCGAAGCAAGCCAGGAAAAACCTTACCTGGGCCTCCGGGTGAAATTTGATCAGCGGGAGATTTCCCAATTGATGGCCGACAGTAATCTCCCCCCGCCCCGTACGCAGCAGTCGAGCCGAGGCATGGCGACCGGTGTGGTGACCCAGTCGCTCGTCACCGCCGTTCAACGTTTGATCGACCTCCTTGATGAAGAGCAGGACATTCCGATCCTGGCGCCGATCATCCAGCGGGAGATCATCTACCGGCTGCTGGTGGGGGACCAGGGGGTACGACTGCGCCAGATTGCTTCGGCGGGAACACAGAGTCACCAGATAGCGCGGGCGCTCGACTGGTTGAAAGTCAATTTCGCACGGCCGCTCCGCATCGACGACCTCGCTACCCAGGCGCGCATGAGCAGCTCCACCTTCCATCACCACTTCCGGTCCATGACCGCCCTGAGCCCGCTGCAGTACCAGAAGCAGCTCCGTTTGCAGGAGGCCAGGCGTTTAATGCTGGCAGAACATATGGATGCCGCAACCGCAGCGTTTCAGGTCGGCTACGAGAGCCCTTCCCAGTTCAGCCGTGAATACAACCGCTTGTTTGGGGCACCGCCATTGCGGGACATCGCGAACTTGCGGCAGATGGCTGCCACGACCGTTCAGAGGAACCCTGAAACACAAGGGGCTAGCCGTATCGGTTGACCCCCTATTTGTTTGCATACCGTATCGCGGTTCCTGTCCTATTTTTGACTCTCCTACGTTCAGTGCTAAAATTTCTGCAATTCGCTGCCGACAAAACCGGGGAAAAGGCGCTATACAAACCATGCCCCTGATCGTTGGATACATGCTCAGCGCCATTCTTCTCATCCTCATCACAACGTTCACCCCGCCCCTTTGGGCCGCCCCTTCTCCGCCAGACCGGGAACCGGTTATGGGCATCGTTGCCAGGATGGAAGCCGCGTACGCACAGGTAGAGGCTTACCGGGCAAAGACCGAGGTCAGCGAGTACCGGGAGGGGCGGTTAGTCGCAAAGAAACGATTCCTCTACACCTTCAAGAAGCCGAACCATGTGCGCATCGACATGGAATTCCCATATCCGGGGATGATCCTCGTCTATCCCGATGAGGACGAAAAGGTTGCCGTAAAGCCCGGGGGATGGGCCGGGTTTCTGAAGCTCCACCTGTCGCTCGACAGCGCCCTCCTGCGGAGCAGTGCCGGACAGCACATCGACCAGACCGACGTGGGCCTGCTCATCCGAAGCATGGCCCACAGCCTGACGGACCGGCGGCGCGGGGAGATCTGGGCGGGGGAGGAGGGAGGGCAGATGGTGATCCAGGTCCTTTCGGAAGACCATTTCCTTGCCGGGGTCGTGACGCTGTACCGCTTTTACATCGACATGAGCCGCTGGCTCCCGGCGGGGGTGGAGGAGTTCACGCCGGACGGCGTTCCCAAGAGAAAGGTGACCTTCAGGGATCTGCGCATCCTGGGCAACGTTTCGGACCGTATTTTCCGTATCGATGGGGAGGATTCGAACGATGGTCAATCTGGCAGGTAGCGGCGCGTCCGGCAGAGGGGGGGAATGGTTCGTACCGAAGCGCGGGCCGCTCAAGTTCAGGACGTTCATCGGTCTCCTCTTCCTCCCCTACACCGGCATGGTCCTCTCCTTTGCGGTCATCGGCTCCCTCCTCGCCGGGCATATCCACCCGGCCCGGCTGCTGGCAATCGCCCTGATCTATTTCTTCGGCCTGGGAATCGCGGCCCACGCCCTCGACGCCCTGGGGAGCAAGGGGACGAAGCCGTGGGGGACCGTCTTCACCAAGGGGCAGCTCTGGCTCCTGGCCATAGTCTCTCTGGCGATCGCCTACGGCATCGCCGTCTACTACATGATCCGGCATGTGCCACTCCTCTCCGCCGTCGCGCTTGTAGAGGGGTTTTTCGTTTTTGCGTACAACCTGGAGTGGTTCAACGGCATGTTCCATACCGACCGGTGGTTCGCCGTTTCCTGGGGGGGATTGCCGGTCGTGGCGGGGTACGTCATGCAGACGAACGGCATATCGATACCAGCGCTCGTTCTCGCCGCCGCCATGGCGCTGTTCAGCACCGTGGAGATCAAGGCCTCCCGCCCCTACAAGGAGCTCAGGCGTAGATCGTCCCCCCTCGACGACGGGGAAAAGGATCTCCTGATACGTTACGAGGCGCTCCTCAAATGCATCAGCATCGGGGTAATCCTCCTGGGGGGCGGGCTCTTGCTCTGGAGGGTCGGGTAGCGACCAGGCTCGTGTCGGCAAAATGCAGCATTGGGGACAACCTATGATCGCCAACTTCCTGGATTATGCGGAGGACCTGAAGCCGTCGCTGGACGCTGCCTTCGCCGGCCACCTGGCCCACCTGCTCGGTGATACGCACTCCCTCTGCTCCTATGAAGAGGGAAAGCTCATGACCGGTGGGAAGAAGATCAGGGGAACCCTCCTCTGCCTGGTCGCCACGACCCTGGGCGGCGCGCTGGAAGAGGCGCTCCCCAGGGCGATTGCCGTGGAGCTCATCCAGACCGCAACCTTGATTCATGACGACTTTGTCGACCAGCACAGGGTCAGGAGGAATCTCCCAGCCATCTGGACCCTGGAAGGGGCCCGGCGGGCCGTACTCCTTGGCGACATCGTCTTCTCTTCGGCGATCCAGATGATGAGCGAGCTGGGGAGAGAGGATGGACTGATCGTCTCCAGGGCAATCGCCGAGGTTTCCCGCGGGGCCTACCATGAGCCCCTGGACCCGGCCGTGCTCATGGAGGAGATAGAGGCGTGCCGGCTGGACACGACGCTCTACGAGAAAATCATCCGCCTGAAGACGGGCGTCCTCTTCGGCGCCGCCTGCCAGCTGGGTGCAGTGGCGGCCGGGGTCGGCGGAAATTCCCGGTGGGCCTGGCACCGCTACGGCGTAAAAATCGGCGAAGCCTACCAGGTGGCGGACGACCTCCACGAGGTCGAACGCGCCCTCCGCACCCGCTCCATGACGGCAAACGAGGTTGCGGCGCTCGCCCCCGCCCTCCTGTTTTTCGACGAGGAAAGCCGGCCCCACATCATCAGGGCACTCCGGCAAGGATTGCTGGAACTGAAGGGAGAGCTTCCGGAGCTTTTCCAGGGTGTTGCGGACGCGATGCAGAAGGATAAGGAGAAACGCCTGCGCAGCGCGGTCGATGAAATAGCGGGGAACCACCCGGGGGAAAGCCGTAACAGCCTGGCGTGCGCGGCGCCGTGGGACCTCATCAGGATGTTCGATACGGCGGCTCCGGCTTCCTTGCCGTAACAATGGCCGCCGTGCCGAAGGTGAGCGATTCGCGGGTGATGTCGCAGAAGGCTTGCTCCTCAAGCGAGGCGAGCGCCTCGGTGAGCCACCCGGTTTGCTGCAGGAATTGGGGCAGCTCGTCGAAGACGGTCCGCCACTCCGGATAGACCCTCCTTCCCATCATGCTCATGACGTGGAAATAGCCGCGCCAGAGCGCCGCGAGTGCCGGATTGGCAGGGTAGGTGAAATCATGCATGATGATGAGACCCCCCGGACGGAGCATCTTCAGGGCGTTTGCCGTCAGAGGGCCCAGTTCGGCATATTTCGCCAGATAGGAGGAGGTGATGCAGTCATGCTCCCCCTCCACCACCACATCTTCCGCCCGGCCGAGAACGAACCGGACGTTTCTTATCCCCGCTGACCTGGCCTTTTCCCTGGCGATGGCGAGATACTCGTCGCGCAGTTCCACGCCGGTGACCAGGCAGTCGGGAAACCTGCTGGCAAGGGCAAGGGTGAGAATCCCAGTGCCGCAGGCCTGGTCCAGTATCCGGACTGGGCGAGGGGGGATCTTCGCCATGATCCGTCGTTTCCAGTATCCGTCAAAGCCGCAGGTGCATGCGCTAACCACCCGGTCGTAGGAGAATCCTGTCCCGGAGAAGAACCTGTTCACCACTTCCAGCTTGGAAAGATTGCCGGTCACAGGCCGCCCCCCCTCTGCTGCGTCAGGTTCTTCAGGAACGCGGCGGCCTGCCTGAGCCCCACCTGCATCCCCATCCGCCTTGAATTTCTCCTGAGGACGAGGGCTTCCCGCACACCCATGCGCTCCCCCCTTCTCAGGGCATCCACCACCCCCCGTTCGGCCTTCATCCAGCCGAATTCGTCAAGGAGCGCCTCCCGGTAGCGCTGGGGCGCGTTCCAGTTGTCCAGCAACAGCTGCACGCTGCGCATCCCAGGCACAATGCCGTCCCCCGCCAGCGGCGCCACACAGCCGATGGCCTCCCCTATCCCCCAGATTCCGTCTCGGCACCCGTCGGCGACAAAAGGGTGGGAGCGATGCGGCCCGGTCAGGCGGATCTTCCCGCTACAGCGGCATTGGATCTTTCTCCCGAAGCGCGGCGATGCGCTTTCCAGCCAGCCGAGCCGTTCGAGGATGCGTTGCGGGTCCGCGACGAGGCTGCCGCAACCCAGATGGTAGCGATTGCGGGAGAGCGGAAAGCACCAGGCATACCCCACGCCGCCGAGCCTGATCCGGTTTTCCAGCTCCTCCTCCGTCTCGACGAGGTACTGGCAGCATTCCAGGACAATGTCGTCCGCAACGGGGGGGAGGAGGGAACGGGCGGCGCCGGTCGCATCGATCACCCTGTCGAACCCCTCCACCGGCAGCGGCGCGCAGCAGATATCCGCCCCGGCGATGAGGTCCCCGACGAGTCGCGGCTTGTCAAAGGTGATGAGCTCCGCCCTGATCCTGACGTCGTCTATCACCACATGATCGAGGCGGCTAAGGATATACCGCTCCGTGGGAAGCCCCGCCCGCTCCACGAGCTCGACAAAACCCGCAGAGGTTCCCCAGGCGCAGGGCTTGAGCCCGCATCCCCCCCGCCGCTCACGATCGAAGAGTTGCGCCTCGCACCCCTCGTTTTTCAAAAGCCGGTAAAGATAGGCGCCCGTCATTCCGGCGCCGGCTATGGCCAGCCTCATCCCCTGCCTCCTCGACTCCGCCGTTTTCCAGGAAACCCGTTTCCTTTCTAAAGTTAGCCAAGATACATTTGAAGTCAAGGTAGGGATGTAGGCCGGGATGGGAGTTAATCCGTCGGTCTACCTTCCCTGCGGCGGCAGAAGCTCGGAGAGGAGGGTTCCGCCGACCCCTATATTCTCCCGCTCCAGCTCCTTGATCAGGACGATGAACTTTTCGCCGGGGATACCGGTTATCTCGCTCGCCTTGACGGTCAGCTCTCTTGCGAGCGCTGCCTTCTTCTCCCTGGAAATGGTACTGATGTCGATGGTGATTACCGGCATGATTTTTCTCCTTTTCGTTGATTTTCGGGCCTGTCGGCTCCGTCGCATATCCCCTCGATTTCTCTGTGGCCTCTGTGCGCCCTCGTGCCCCGTATGCCCCTTCCCCGTCAGCTGCATCTTCCCCCTGAGGTCGCCGACCATCACCCTGATCTCTGTTCCCATCTGCACCCCTTTCCTACGCGTGTTGTTTGGGCGGCGGAACGCCTCCTTGATCTCGGCATTGGCGACCGTGGCCCCCCAGTCGTGCCCGATGACAGTCGCGGGGCGGTCCGTCAGCCGGTCGATGAGCCCCAGGGCAAGTTTGTAGACCATCGCCTGGTGGTCGAGAGCCGGTCGAAAAGTTACGTGCGGTCATCAGACATGATTATCACCTCAAGAAACGGTATTCCGAGCAGGTAACAAGGTGCTGACAGATACACCCTTCAATACCACACTCCCCCACCTTGATAAAGCCCAATTCTGGAAACGACCGGCAACTACATTTGCAACGTTCTGTCCGTCTGGCCGCCGACTGACACGGCACTAATGCAACCTCCCCATCCATTATGCATCTTTTTTGTAAACCGTTCTCGGGCGTCTGCGTTTTAATGAGTAGGCAGGCAGCCTCAAAAATCGGAGGTAAGTAAAATGCAGCAGATGCAAAGACTCATGCCGTTACTGTTAGGGGCGCTTTTGGGCGGATGCGCGTCCCTCCCCATGGGGCCGAGCGTAAACGTCCTTCCTGCACAGGGGAAGCCCTTCGAGACGTTCCGAACCGAAGACGCCACCTGCAGACAGTGGGCCGAACAGCGGTTGGGGATGCCCGCCCAGGAGGGCTCCGAAAACAACGTGGCCACCGGAGCGGTTGCGGGTACGGCAATCGGCGCGGGGCTCGGCGCTGCCGTCGGATCGGCCTCGGGCCATGCCGGGGCCGGCGCGCTGATCGGCGCCGCAAGCGGCCTTTTCGTCGGCTCGGCGGTAGGCTCCAGCGCAGATCAGGTTTACGGGAGCGAGGCACAGCGCAGGTATGACAACGCCTACGTCCAGTGCATGTACTCCTACGGGAACCAGGTCCCCGGATATCGCCGCGTGGCCGCGCCGGCTCCCCCGGCTGCAGCCGCACCACCGCCGGTCACGGCAGCGCCGGCGCCGGAGAGCTACCCTCCTCCGCCGGAGGTCTATGTTGACGACGCCCCCCAGTTCATCTATGCGCCGTCGCTCGGCATGTACGTGGCGGTCGGCGTCCCCTATGACCTGGTCTATACGGGGAATGACTACTTCTATTTTTACCGAGGGCGCTGGTATCGCGGGCCGTATTACAACGGGCCGTGGGCGTTTGTCCCCAGGAGGAGTTATCCGTCGTTTTTGTACAGATACCGCATCAACGCGATCCGGCGCTACCGGGATGCGGAGTTCAGGCGGTACGAGCGCGACCGCGAACACTACGACGGGCGCTTCCTCCGTCCCGAGTTCCGGGGCGAGAGACGGGTGATGGAGCGCAGATAAGCGCATGGCGGTTGAATTAATTTGTAACCTTTTCGCGCCGCGTGCGTTCTTATAATCAGATTGATAAAAAAACTTTCTACGGAGGAAAAACAAATGTCAGGAAACAGCAAGAGGATGGGAAAGATCGTCGTCGTGTTCTGCATCGCCGCATTGACGGCATTTGCCGGCATCGCGCAGGCAAACACCGGGGGATGGTGCGGCAAGCATCACCGTCCCGCTTTCGCGCGGATCGCGAAGAAACTCGGGCTGACCGACGACCAGAAGGCCCAGGCAAAGGCGATTTTCAAGGCGAACAGGGAAGCCGAAAAACCCGTTTATGACAGCCTGCGCGCCGAGCGGAAGAATCTCCAGGCACTGATACATGCCGACACCATCGACGAGGCGGCAATCCGCACCGAAACGACCAAGATCGCCGGCATCCAGGCCGATCTCAA
>DAIEGL010000211.1 GCA_027356255.1 Geobacter sp.
CGGCGACAAGGCCGAAGAGATCCTCGAAAAGGGGGCAGACATGGCCTACGAGGCGAAAAAGGACCTTTTGAAGGCCATCGAGAGGGGTCAGGACAAGCTTGAGAAACAGCGCGGCCGTCTGGCAAAGATGATCGGCTGAAACAAACCGAACGGGGCGTGCGGATACGCGCTAAGGCCCTGTCAGGAAATAAGTGCAACGGTTATTTCCTGACAGGTCCTAAGGCCCTTGCAGAAATATATCCCCGTAATAAGCAGTCGCTTCGTCCTGGGTGTTGTCGGTATCGGTCATGATGGCGACACCACCGAGCTGCGGCGGCTCTTCTCCGAACATTTTCTTGTAATCTTCGTAGATGTTCCGCTCTTCACTGACCCAGGTCCCCACCTTCTCGTCACCCGATTCCACCGCGACTATGATCGAGTTGGATGTGTAGGGGCTCGGCGCGAACGAATTTTTTGGCATTTTTGCCGCCCAGACGTAGTTGATGGCCCGCATCCGCCAGAAGAAGGTACGGGGGAAGACCACATAGACCCTGGCTGCGAAGTCGTCCCCCTTTTTGGTCTTTATGTCCTCTTTTTTCAGGGTATGGTCGATCTTCCACGACCAGCGGAGAACGGGAAACTTCTTGCAGTCAACGCTCAGTTTCTTGATGAGTCCGGAAGCAGACTTGAAGCTGTGGGCCTTGAGCACGCTCTTGCCGTCGTTCTTTACAAGTTCGTACGTGGTTTTTCCCTTGAAGGGTTTGTCGGTCCAACCCGACAGGTCTTCGGCGCTGAACTTGCCCACGGCCATCTCGGCGGCTGAACAGGGGAATGACATCAGGGAAAACAAGAGGGCGATCATCAGAATCGGCATTATGTGGCCTCCGTTGGGAAATGGGTTGCATGGTGCGGGGGAAACTTCGGTACAATAATCCAGATGTTAAAATATTGCAAGAAATCACTGGAGGTTTTCGGGAGGCGCCATGGCGGCGGACGGTAAAAACGGCGATGAGAACGGGCGCTTGCAGCGCCTCGCGTCGATGGACAAAAGCGCCCTCCCTGCGGATGGCGGCCCCCGTTTCAACCGGCTGATATTTGCATCGAGCCCCTATCTCCTGCAGCACGCGGAGAACCCCGTCGATTGGTATCCGTGGGGTGAAGATGCCTTTGCCAGGGCAAGGGAGGGGGACAAGCCGGTGTTCCTTTCCATCGGCTACGCCACCTGCCACTGGTGCCATGTGATGGCGCACGAGTCCTTCGAGGACCGGTCGGTGGCCGAGGTGCTGAACCGGCACTTCGTCGCCGTCAAGGTGGACCGCGAGGAGCGGCCGGACATCGACGACCAGTACATGACCGTGGCCCAGATGATCTCCGGCAGCGGCGGCTGGCCCCTGAACATCATCATGACCCCGGACAAGCGGCCGTTCTTTGCCGCCACCTATCTGCCGAAGGAGCCGCGCATGGGGCTGCCGGGGATCATCGGGCTCCTGGAACAGGTAGCAAAGGTATGGCAGACGCAGCGGGCAAAGGTCGAAGAGAGCTGCGCCTCGATCCTGGATTCCCTGAGGAGGCTGAACGCCCCGACAGCGGGGGAGGGCGCCGGCCTGGAGCTGGAGGAAAGCGCCTTCCGGCAGCTGGCGGCAATGTATGACGGGGCACTGGGCGGGTTCGGCAATACGCCCAAGTTCCCCATGCCCCACTATATTTCATTCCTGCTCCGTTTCTGGAAAAGAACCGGCCGGGCAGAGGCGCTGCGGATGGCCGAACAGACCCTGACCATGATGCGCATGGGGGGCATCTTCGACCAGGTCGGTTCCGGTTTCCACCGCTATGCCGTTGACCGGCAGTGGTTCGTGCCCCATTTCGAGAAGATGCTCTACGACCAGGCGCTCCTTGCGATAACCTATGCCGAGGCGTTCCAGGCGACGGGAAACGCGTTTTACCGGGACGTTGTGCGGGAGATTCTCACCTACGCCGTCCGCGAGATGACGCTCCCCGAGGGGGGCTTCTGCTCCGCCCAGGACGCCGACACGGAGGGGGAAGAGGGGCGATTCTACCTCTGGACGCGGGCCGAGGTGGCAGAGGTGCTGGGGGAGGGGCCGGCGGCGGTCTTCTGCCGCCTGTTCGATGTCACGGAACGGGGCAATTTCGAGGGGCGGAACATCCTCCACCTGCCGCTCTCCCCTGAAGAGTTCGCCGCAAGGGAAGGGATGGCGCCCGAGCACCTCGGCGCCGACCTTCAGCGATGGCGGGAGCTGCTCCTGGCGGAGCGGGCGAAACGGACCCGCCCCCTGCGGGACGCAAAGGCGCTGACCGCCTGGAACGGCCTGTTGATTGCCGCGCTGGCCAAGGGGTACGGCGTGGGGGGCGACGAACGCTTTTTCCGGGCGGCTTCTGAAGCCGTGGGATTTGCCGGCAGGCACTTAAAAACAGAGGAAGGGCGCCTTCTGCGCAGCTACCATGCAGGTCGGGCCGTCATCCCCGCATTTCTGGAGGACTACGCCTTTTTCGTCTGGGGATTGATAGAGCTCTACCAGGTATCCCTTTGCTCCGGCTATCTCCATGAAGCCGTGCGTTTGAGCCGGGAGATGCTCCGCATCTTTTCCCGGGAGAACGGCGGGCTCTTTGAGAGCGGCGTCGATGCCGAGGAGGTTCTGATGAGGCAGATCAATGCCCATGATGGCGCACTCCCGTCCGGCAATTCCGTGGCGGCCATGGACCTGCTGCGGCTTGGCAGAATCACCGGTGACGAGGAATTGCTTGCGGCGGGCGCGGGGGTGGTGCGCGCCTTCCTGGGGAGTGCGGCCAGGCAGCCTGCCGGATATCTGCAA
>DAIEGL010000213.1 GCA_027356255.1 Geobacter sp.
GCCAGCCGGAACTGCCCGACCAGTCGTTGCAGATCTTCCGCCAGACCGGCCAGCTGGGAGGCCGACGAGGCCGACTCCTCGGCGCCGCGGGCGGTCTGCTGCACCACATCGGTGATCTGGTGCATGTTGTTGCTGATCTCCCCGGTGGTGGCGGTCTGCTCCTCGGCAGCGGTGGCTATCTGGTTCACCTGCATGGTCACGGAGTTGATCTGTTCCAGGATCTCCCGCAGGGCGTCACCCGATTTGGCCGCTTCAGCGGTCCCCTTCTCCACCTCCCGCACCCCTTCGTCCATGGCCGTCACGGCCCCCCTGGTCTCCTCCTGGATCGCCTTGATCATCGTGCCGATCTCCCGGGTCGCCTTGGTGGTCCGCTCGGCCAAGGCCCGGACCTCGTCGGCAACCACGGCAAAGCCGCGCCCCTGTTCGCCGGCTCTTGCGGCTTCTATCGCCGCATTCAGCGCCAGGAGGTTGGTCTGGTCGGCGATGTCCTCGATGGTGCCGATGATGGCACCGATCTGGTCGGAGCGGGAACCGAGGCTTTCCACGGTTCGCGCCGATTCCCTGACCTGCGCCGCGATCCGGTTCATCACCGCGACCGTTTCCTCGACAACGGCTGCGCCGGCCAGGGCCGCTTCATTGGCCTGTCTTGCCCCCCCTGCGGCCAGATGGCAGTTCTGGGCTATCTCGTTGGACGTTGCCGCCATCTCCTCGCCGGCCGTGGCCACGCTCCCCGCCTGGGAGGCGACCTGCTCGGCGCCGGTGGCTGTCTGCTCCGATGTTGAATGGAGCTGGTTTGCAGAGGTTGCCACGTGCTGGCTGGTCTGGGCCAGGCGGGAAATGATGCTGCGCAGCTTGTCCCCCGTCTCGTTCACCTCCCGGGCCAGCATCCCCATCTCGTCCCTGGTGTCTATGTCCGAACGGGCGGTAAGGTCACCCGCGGCCACTTTGGCAAGGGTTTCGAAGATCCGGTTGAGCGGCCGGCTGATGGAGTTTGCGATGATCCGTCCGGCCCAGAGCGCGACAATCAGGGTCGTAAGCATCAGCCCGGCCATGACCATGATCGACGAATGGTAGGCGGCGATATCCTTGCCGTACATCTGCTGCCCAGACTTGAGGCTGTAATCGACCAGCCCGCTGATCGCATCGCCGGACTTGGCATAGAGTGGGGCCACTGACTCCGTGGCAAACCGACCCGCTTCGAGGCGGTCCTGGGGGTTACCCGAACCGGCTGCAGCCTTTGCCATTTCGGCCAGCTTTACCCCCTGCACCATATAGGCATCGAAACCTTCGCGGAACGTCCGCAACAGCTCCCGCTCCTTCCCGTCCAGCTCCTTCTTCTCCACCCCTGCCAGGATCTCCTTGATGCGGTCGGCATTCCGGAGGAACTCCCCGTTCTTTTTCTCGATTTTTCCCGCATCGGTCAGGACGAGCATATAAACAAGACTCAGGCGCATGCCGAGAAAGTCGTTTTTCATCTCCTGCAAAGCGGCGACCGTCTCCATACGGCTCTCCGTCTCGCCGATTCCATCCCCAATGCCTTTCATGTTGATCAGCCCGACCCCACCGACAATCCCCAGTACAAGGCACCCCCCCGCCACCAGCGCCATCAGCTTGGTTTTGACCCGCAAATCAGCCCAAAATCTCATACGCTCTCCTCTTCCGTTTTTTGGTTCCGGACAAAGGCCCTGTCGCCGGGCCTCCGTTGTTATAACTATCGGATATGGGCGTCAAAGCTTAAGAGGAAGCATCGTTATATTTAGCTAATTTGAAAAAAACCGGCAAAAAAGGGGCGATCGATAAAAAGGTTTTTCCGACATTTCCGGAGACGCCTGCCGTGGCTTCGGGAGTGAGCGAGAAGGCAGAAGCGGCGAGCGGACACCCGCCAGATGGTGAACGAAGCAGCTTCAGCTGAAAACGAATGAACAGACGATTACATTGGAAGACGGTGCAAGGTCCGCAGCTTCGGCGACCGAACGAACGGACGAAGTCGCGGCAGACGTCTATCCCGGCTAGAAATGTTCGTCGGTCCACATCTCCCTGGTAAAGCGCATGACCCTGTTCCTCCCCCCCTCCTTCGCCTTGTAGAGGGCGACATCGGCGTATTTTATGGCGTGCCAGAAGGTATTGGTATCGGCGGGGAATTCGCTCACCCCGAGACTGATGGTCTTCTGAATGACCCCTTCCGGAATCTTTATCCTGGCATTCTGCACGTTGTCCCTGATCTTCTCCGCCACGTTCACCGCCTCGCACTCCCTGATGTCGAAAAGGACGACGAGGAACTCCTCCCCGCCGAACCTGACGACGATGTCCGATTCCCGCACACTGGTTCTGATGATATTCGCCGTTTCCCTGAGGACGATGTCGCCGACGTTGTGCCCGTAAGAATCGTTCACCTGCTTGAAATAATCCAGATCACACATGATGAGGCCGACGAGGGTTCCCCTTCTCTTGGCCCCGGCCACCAGCTTCTCCGTATACTCCTGGAGATAGCGCCTGTTGCTGAGCCCGGTCAGCGGGTCCCTGAGCGACGATTCCCGCAGCGTATTCATGAGCCTCTTCGCCTCGATGACGGAGAGAGACTCCTTGATGTACTGTTCGGCCTTGTAGAGCCGCCGCTCGTTTTCCCTGGAATCCGTAAACGTTTCGGACCTGTTGAACACGAACTGCACCACCCCCGCCGTCCCGCCGCCGACCGTCATGGGGATGCAGAAATGCTCTTTGCCGGATGCAGCCAAAAACTGCTTGCAGATGCGCGGATAGGTGAGGGATGAAATCGGATGCCCGGTCCTCTTTGCCTTGCAGAGGTCGTGGTTGTCCAGGATATCCGCGTTGCAGCAGAGTTCGCCGGTTACCGGAAACGACGGATAAACCGGCCGCATCTTCCCCTGGCTCCCCGAAATCTCGTAAATGACGCATCCGCCCAGTCCCAGCTCCTCGGTGAACACGCTGCCGAGCCGGGCATAGACGTCGTCCAGGGTGTCGTCCTCCTCGATGACCTTCTTGAAGACGGTCAGGCTGCTGATCGAGTCCATCAGGCCGTTGAACTCGGCGGAAAGAACGCCGATCTCGTCTATGGACGAGGTGGCGATCCTCTTGCTCAGGTCCACATCCCCCTTGCCGCTGGCGATGGCCTGCAGGCCGCCGATGACGTTTTTCAAAAGCCTGGTTATGCTGATGCCGATGAACAAACTGAGGGAGAGGGTCAGCACGGCGAAAATGATGGTCCCTACGGCCATGTTCCAGCGGAGCCTGGCCATGTCCTTCTCCACGTCATCCACGTAGACGCCGCTGCCCACAATCCATCCCCATGGGGCATAGAGCTTCACATAGGAAATCTTCGCAACCGGCAGTCTCTCGCCCGGCTTCGGCCAGAGGTACTCCACGAACCCCGACCCTTTTTCGTTGCAGACCCGGGCGAACTCCCTGAAAATGTATTTGCCCTGGGGGTCCTTGTTGTCGCCCAGGTTAGTGCCGTCCAACTCCGGCCTGGCCGGGTGCATGACCATGTTCAGGGCCCGGTCGGTGATCCAGAAATATTCCGTCTCCTTGTAGCGGAGTTTCCTGACCTCCTGCGCGGCCCTCTCCCTGGCTTCCGCCTCGGTAAGCTGCCCCGATTTCGCCAGGGCGTCGTATCCGGCCAGGATGCCGAATGCCACCTCCACGACGTTCTTCGTCCCCTCCTTCTTCCCATCCATGATCTTCCGCTCGACGAGGGGAAGGAAATAAAACCGCACCACAGCGGCGATAATCGCAACACTCACGATCGAGATGGTCATGATCTTAGGCAGGATGGCCCAGTGCCTGAACCTTTTAACCTTCATCGCTCCTCCGTTGAGCAATTCCCCGTCACTGTTTTGTATACAATTTATTATCGGCAGTTTTATAACCCGCTTTAACGTTTTTCCTCTCACGCGGCATTTCCCGACCGGTTGTCCGGCCTATGCAAGATGCAAGGAGCTCGTTTCAGGGATGCTGCGTGGAGGACGGCGATGCATCGCATTCTTCTTTGACATACATTTATCGTCATAATATAGTGCAGCCTTATTGAATGAATATTTTTAAATCTTTCTATCTCTGTTACCATCCACAAGTCGGTGCAATACGTTTGAAAGGACATCCCTATGCCCTGGAAATTGCCGGAGTTGATAGACTTACCCAATTTGCAGATACTCATGGAACGCTTTCATGCCGCCACCGCCATCCCGGTCGGCATCCTCATCAGTAAGGGGCTGGCCAATTACCGGCGGACCGAGGTGAAAAAAACACTTCGTGAGTCTGAGGAAAAATTCTCCAAGGCGTTCCATACCGCCCCCATCTCCATGGCAATCTCCACCATGGAGGGGAAATTTCTGGAAGTCAGCAAAATGTTCGAACGACATACCGGTTACACATCGGAGGAGGCAATCGGGCAAAGCTCGCTGGAACTTGGCCTCTGGTGCAACCCGGCGGAGCGGCAGAACGCGGTCGAAATCCTGGAAAGGGAAGGAGAGGTTCGCGACCTGGGATTTACGCTGCGTACCAAACATGGAGCGCTCAGGTCGGCTGTGTTCTACGGGATTGCGATCAATCTGCATGGCGAGAAGCTGCTCCTCAGCCTGGTGAACGACATCACCGAGTGCAAGCTGGCGGAAGAGACACTTCGGGAAAGCGAACAGCGATACAAGGAGATATTCGAGAATACCTCCAACTGTATCTTCCTGCTCGATGTCACCACCGATGGCCGCTTCAAGTTTGCGGAATTCAACCCGGCAGAGGAAAAGGCGGTTGGCTTTTCCAACGCGGAGATATGCGGCCGATTCATCGAGGATGTAATCCCCGAAGAGATCGCCAAAGGGCCGATCTCGCACTATCGTCATTGCCTGGAGATGGGGACCTCCATCAGCTACGATGAGGAACTCAGGCTGCCGGTCGGAGTCCGATATTTCCACACCACCCTGATACCCATGCGCAATGCAGCCGGTCGCATACACAGAATTATCGGGGTCGCGCACGACATCACCGAACGCACTCGTGTGGAAAGGGCGCTGCGGGAGTCGGAAGAAAAATTCGCCAAGGCTTTCCGCGCCAACCCTTCGCTCCTCGTTATCAGCTCTATTGCGGAAGGTAGGTACTTCGAGGTCAACGAAACCTTCGAACTGTTTTCGGGATACGGGCGCGAGGAGGTCATCGGCCATACCTCGCTTGAGCTAAACATCTGGGAAACACCGGAGGCGCGCAGCCGATTTTTTCAAATGATATGCAAAGACGGTAAGGTGCGTGACCTGGAGGCACGTTTCCGCTGCAAAAGCGGCGATATCCTCCTGGGACTCCTCTCGGCGGAAGTCATCGAGATCGAGGGGGAGCAGCGCCTGTTGATCCTCGTCAACGATATTACCGCCCGCAAGCGGGCGGAGGAGGCTTTGCACAAGGCACACGACGAGCTGGAACTGCGGGTACGGGAAAGAACCGCAGAGCTGGAGGAGGCCAACAAGGCATTGGAAGCTGAGATCTCCGAGCGGGAAGCAGCCGAGAAGGAGGTGCTGCGCCTGAACCGCCTGTATGCCGTGCTGAGTATGACCAACCACACCATCGTACGAGCTAAAGAGCGCGACAGGCTGTTTGCCGATATCTGCCGGGGCGCGGTCGAACAAGGCGGCTTCAGGATGGCCTGGATCGGCCTCATCGACGATGAATCCGGCCTGGTTGAACCGGTAGCGTGGTACGGCGCCAATAATGGTTACCTGGACAACATCCGGATTTCCGTTGCCAGGGTACCGGAAGGGCTGGGGCCAACCGGGTCGGCGATTCGCGATGGCAGATACTGCATTTTCAACAATTTCCTGGACGACCCGCATACCCGGCTCTGGCACGAAGCGGGGCGGGAGCGTGGCTTTCTTTCTTCAGCGGCCATAGCGCTGACAATGAACAAAAAGGTGATTGGCGCATTGACCATTTATGCCGGCGAGGCGCACTTTTTCGGCAGCCAGATGATCGAATTGCTGGGACAGATGGCGATGGACATCTCCTTCGCGCTTGACAATCTCGACCACGAGGCCCGCCACAGGAAGGCGGAACTGGCTCTGCACGAGGAAGCCATGGAGCGCCTGAGAACCGCGGAAAACCTGCGCGAGAAGGAACGGATGCTCATTCAGCAGAGCCGTCAGGCGGCCATGGGAGAGATGATCGGCAACATAGCCCATCAGTGGCGGCAGCCCTTGAACAATCTGGGCCTCATTGTCCAGCAATTACAGTTGTTCAGTGAATACGGCAAGTTCAGCAAGGATTGTCTCGATAGCAGTGTCGGCAAATCCATGGCCATAATCCAGCATATGTCCCGGACGATCGACGATTTCAGAAATTTTTTCAAACCGGACAAGGAAAAGGTGGAATTCGAGGCGCTCGAGGAGATCAACAAGACCATCTCCCTTATCGAGGGGGGGCTCAAAGCACACGGGATCAAGGTCAAAGTCGCAGCGACGGATTACCCGGTCATCCATGGTTACCCGAACGAATACTCCCAGGTGCTTCTCAACATCCTTATCAACGCCAGGGATGCTTTTGTATCCCGTACGATCGAGGGACCGAAGGTCACTATCAACCTCTCCTCGGAAAACGGCAAGACCGTAGTGACAATTACCGACAACGCCGGCGGCATCCCGGATGATATCATACACAAGATATTCGATCCGTATTTCACCACAAAAGGGCCGGACAAGGGAACAGGCGTAGGGTTATTCCTGTCTAAAACCATCATCGAGAAGAACATGAACGGAACTCTTGCCGTCCGCAACACCGGCGATGGCGCTGAATTCAGGATCGAGTTATGAAAACGGCCACATGCCAGTAATAAAAGAGGGGCGGGCGAAGATCGCCTGCCCCTCTTTTATTACTGGGGAAACTGGAGTCAGGACGCCAGCCGGAACTGCCCGACGAGCCGGTGCAGTCCTTCCGCAAGGCTTGCCAGCTGGCTGGCGGCGGTGGCCGATTCCTGGGCACCCTTGGCCGTCTCCTGGACAACTTCCGTGATCTGCTGCATGTTGTTGTTGATCTCGCACGTGGT
>DAIEGL010000215.1 GCA_027356255.1 Geobacter sp.
CGCGTTGCCGACGAAGGAGTTCGGTGCCCCCCTGGCGGGGAGCGTGCTCCCCTGGATCGACCGGGAGGTGGAGGATGGCCAGAGCCGCGAGGAGTGGAAGGGGTACGCGGAGACCAACAAGATCCTCGGTACGGCAATGCCTATCCCTGTGGACGGCATCTGCGTCCGTGTCAGCGCCATGCGCTGCCACAGCCAGGCCCTGACCATCAAGCTGAACAAGGATGTGCCGATTGCCGACATCGAAGAGCTGATCAAAAACGACAATCAATGGGTCAAGTTCGTCCCCAACACAAAGGCCGATTCTCTGGCAAGTCTTACCCCTGCGGCGGTTTCCGGCGACCTTACGGTGCCGGTCGGTCGTGTGCGCAAGATGAAGATGGGGCCGCAGTACTTGTCGGCCTTCACCTGCGGCGACCAGCTCCTCTGGGGCGCGGCCGAGCCGTTGCGCCGCATGCTGCGGATACTGACGGAGAAATAGTGGTTGAAACCTTCCAGGTTTGTGCGTTGAAGAAAGAAAAGTCGCCCCTCTCCCGGGGCGCTTTTCATTTTCCGGGCAAGTGAAAATCCGGCGCAGCCTACTGGGTTGCCGCCGCAGAGGAGCCAAAGATGGGCAAGTTGTGGAACATAGCCGTGGTCGGTGCGACCGGCGCCGTCGGCGAACAGATGATCGAATGTCTTGAAGAACGGAACTTCCCGGTGGGGAATATCAAGTACCTGGCGAGCAGCCGGAGCGCCGGACAGATACTTGAATTCAGCGGCAAGCCGGTAATGGTCGAGGAGCTGAAGCACGACTCCTTCGAGGGGATCGACATCGCCCTATTCTCCGCCGGCGGCGACCGTTCCAGGGAGTTCTGTCCCTCTGCGGCCAAGGCGGGCGCGGTTTGTATCGACAACTCCAGCGCTTGGCGGATGGACCCGGACGTTCCGCTGGTGGTGCCGGAGGTGAACTCCCATGTCATAGCCCAGTACAGGAAGAAGGGGATCATCGCCAATCCCAACTGCTCCACCATCCAGATGATGGTGGCACTGAAGCCGCTCCACGACTATGCTGCCATCAAGCGGATAGTGGTTTCCACCTACCAGGCGGTTTCAGGCACGGGGAAGAAGGCCATCGACGAGCTGAGCAAGCAGGTGGGGGAGCTGTTGAACGGTCGCCCCGCCGAGGTCAAGGTCTATCCGCATCAGATCGCCTTCAACTGTCTGCCGCAGATCGATTCCTTCGAGAGCAACGGTTACACCAGGGAAGAGATGAAAATGGTTTTTGAAACCCGCAAAATCATGGAGACGGAGATCGGGGTTACCGCCACCACGGTACGCGTGCCCGTCTTCTACGGCCATTCCGAATCGGTGAACATCGAAACCGGGAGAAAGATCACCGTGGCCAAGGCGATGGAGCTGTTGAAGAATGCGCCGGGGGTGGAACTGGTGGATGATGTGGCCAACGGCGTCTACCCCATGCCACTGGACGCGACGGGGCAGGACCTGACCCTCGTGGGACGCATTCGAGAGGACGAATCCATCGAGAACGGTCTCAATCTCTGGGTGGTTGCCGACAACATCCGCAAGGGGGCCGCGACCAACGCGGTGCAGATCGCGGAGATCCTGATCGGTAAGTATCTGAAATAACCAGGGATTGCAAATTTGTCTATCAGTATGCGCCAGATAAAGCTGACAATCGAATACGACGGCACCAACTATTCCGGGTGGCAGATCCAGCCCAACGGCATCACCATCCAGCAGGTGATCGAGGAGTCTCTGGCGCTCATGCTCGGCGAACCGGCCAGGCTTTATTCATCCGGCAGGACAGACGCCGGTGTCCATGCGCTGGGTATGGTGGCTGCGTTCAAGACCACTAAGCTGTTGCCGTTGAGCGCATTTTCCGACGGGCTCAATTCGCTGTTGCCGAGCGATATCGCCATCAAGGATGCCATCGAGGCACCGCTTGTGTTCAATCCGCGCGCCGACGCAAAAGGGAAGCACTACCGCTACACCATACATAACGCAGCGCGCCGCTCGCCCCTGGCGCGTCTAGCTTCGTGGCACCTGCGCGGGGCACTGGATGTAGAACGCATGCAGATAGCGGCCTCCCATTTCGCGGGCGAGCACGATTTCGCCGCTTTCCGCGCCTCCAACTGCGCAGCCAAGACCACGGTGAGACGCCTTTTCAGTGTTGCCGTTGTGAAGGACGATGAATCTGTCATTATTGATGTGCACGGTTCGGGTTTTTTGAAAAACATGGTGAGGGTCATTGCCGGTACGCTCGTCGAGGTGGGGCAGGGGAAAAGAAGCCCGGCTGATATTCCGGGACTGCTGGCTTCCGGCGACCGGGCCGCTGCGGGAGTGACCGCACCGCCGCAGGGGCTCTGTCTGGTGGAAGTTTTCTATTGAATGCGGATAGAAACTATTTTTCTTGACAGCGTTTAAGTAATGTATTATTTTACGAACTTTCTGTGGGTAGGTATGTATCAATTTCAGTCAGGTTGTGAGGGTTCGATGAAGACGACGCCAGTTGCGAAAAAAGAAGAAGTGACCAGGGATTGGTATCTGGTCGATGTTGATAATAAGGTTCTCGGCAGGGTAGCCACCGAGATCGCCAATGTTCTTCGTGGTAAAAACAAGCCTGTTTTTACCCCCAGCGTCGATACCGGTGATTTCGTCATCGTGGTCAATGCCGAGAAGATCGCACTTACCGGGAAAAAGACCTCGGACAAGATCTATTACAGCCACTCCGGGTTTCCCGGCGGACTCAAGGAGATATCCGCCGGCAAACTGCTGGAGAAAAAACCTGAAGACCTCATCAAGAAGGCGGTCAAGGGAATGCTTCCCAAGAACAAGCTGGCCCGTCACATGCTGAAAAAGCTGAAGATATACACCGGGAGCGATCATCCCCATGCGGCACAGCAGCCAAAGGCGCTGAACATATAATTTCGGATTTTATTTAGATCAGGAGATAGAAAAATGGCAGCAGCGAGCTTTTACGGAACAGGAAAAAGAAAATCCTCGATTGCCAGGGTCTGGTTGAAGCCCGGAACAGGTGTAATCACGGTAAATCATAAGACCCTGGACGATTATTTCGGCCGGGAAACGTCCAAGATGATCGTCAAGCAGCCGCTCGAACTCACCGAGAATATTGGCAAGTTTGATATCTACGTGACTGTGTGCGGCGGCGGGGATTCCGGCCAGGCCGGTGCGATCAAACACGGCATAACCAGAGCTCTGCTTGAAGCGGATGCTGCCCTGCGCGGCACCCTGAAGAAGGCTGGGTTCGTTACCCGTGATTCTCGCATCAAAGAGCGGAAAAAGTACGGCAAAAAGGCCGCCCGCGCCAGCTTCCAGTTCTCCAAGCGTTAATCGTCTTGCTGAAGCAGTGGCAGTATGGTTATATGGGGGAAATCCGCAAGGGTTTCCCCCTTTTCGTATTTGTATATTGCATGCGGGCCTTTGCAGCCCGTTGAGGAGTTGCCTATGCTGAAGGTTGCGATTGTCGGTGCGAGCGGTTATACGGGTGTTGAGCTGCTGCGTTTGCTTCACTGCCATCCTGAAGTCGCCGTCACCTGCGTGACGTCGGAGCAGAGCGCGGGAAAGGCGGTTTCTGAGGTGTTTCCCACGTTGCGGAGCCGTTACAGTCTTGTTCTGGAGAACCTTGAGCCGGACAGGATTGCAGACCGGGCCGATTTCATATTTACCGCCCTTCCGCACAAAGCCGCAATGGAGGTGGTGCCGACCTTTCTCAAGCTCGGGAAGCGGGTGGTGGACCTTTCCGCCGATTACAGGTTGCGGGACGCAAAGGAGTACGAGGCGTGGTATGAACCCCATATGAATCCCGCGCTCCTGAAACAGGCGGTCTACGGACTGCCGGAGCTGCGGCGGGAAAAGATTGCCGGCGCGGATCTCGTGGCGAATCCCGGCTGTTACCCGACCAGCGTGATACTGGGGCTTGCGCCGCTTCTGAAAAATGAGCTCATTGATCCGGCGTCGATAATAGCCGATTCCAAGTCTGGTGTCAGCGGCGCGGGACGAAGCGCAAAGGTGGACAACCTCTACTGCGAGGTGAACGACGGGTTCAAGGCATACGGCGTCGGCGGTGTGCACAGGCACATCCCGGAGATCGAACAGGAGTTGTCTCTACTTGCGGGCAAACGACTCAACATTTCCTTTACCCCGCATCTGGTGCCGATGGATCGCGGCATTCTTTCCACCATTTACGCAACGCCGACGGGTGCGGTTTCCACAGCCGAGCTGCTGGAGCTTTACCGGGAGTTCTATGGGGGCGAAGCGTTCATAAGGGTGTTGCCGGAAGGGAGCTTCCCATCCACCTCCCATGTGCGTGGTTCCAACTTTTGTGACATCGGCATCACGGTTGACGGGAGGACCGGGCGGGTCGTCGTTGTTTCCGCTATCGACAACCTGGTAAAGGGGGCGTCCGGCCAGGCGGTGCAGAATATGAACATCATGAACGGCTTCCCTGAAAATCTGGGGTTGGAGTCGCTGGCGTTGTTTCCGTAGTATCTGGTTGTGCAGGTAATAAAGGAATGTCTTAGATGTCTTTTCTCCCCATCACTCGGACGGAGGCGCTCAAGCGCGGCTGGGACGAACTTGATGTAATCTTCGTCACCGGTGATGCCTATGTCGACCATCCGTCGTTCGGGGTGCCGCTTCTGGCGCGCTGGCTTGAGTTCCACGGCTTCAGGGTCGGGATCATTCCTCAGCCCGATTGGCGTTCCAAGGATGCCTTTACCTCCCTGGGGCGGCCGCGCCTCTTTTTCGCCGTCTCCGCCGGGGCAATGGATTCCATGGTTGCCCACTACACGCCGGCCAGGAAGCTTCGTCGCGATGACGCCTACACGCCGGGCAATCGCCACGGCAGCCGTCCCAATCGTGCTACCATAGTCTACACCTCGCGGCTGAAGGAGGCCTATCGGGATGTGCCGGTAGTGATCGGCGGCATCGAGGCGAGCTTGCGCCGCTTTGCCCACTACGACTTTTGGGAAGACAAGGTGCGTCGCTCCATCCTGTTTGATGCCAAGGCCGATCTGCTTGTGTACGGCATGGGGGAGGGCCCGCTTCTGGAGCTTGCGTTGAGGTTGCGCAGGGGAGAGGCTTTTAAGGCGATTACGGATATCCGTGGGACGGCTCATGCCGCTAAGGACGTGCCCGACGGCGGCACGTCTCTGCTGGAGATACCATCCTTTGAAGAGGTGCTGACGGATCGACACAAATACAATGAGGCCTTTCGTCTCGTTTCCATGGAGCAGAACTCCCGCTGTGCCAAGACCATCGTGCAGAAGCAGGGGGAACGTTACCTTGTGTGCAATCCACCCGCCTTTCCGCTTTCGGAGCAGACGATGGATGTCATTTACGCCCTTCCTTTCGTCAAGGTGCCTCATCCGTCCTATACTGAGCAGATTCTCGCTCATGAGCAGATCAAGGCTTCCATAACCACCCACCGGGGCTGCTTTGGCGGTTGCGCCTTCTGTGCCATTACGTATCACCAGGGTAAAACCATTCAGTCGCGCAGTGAGTCCTCGGTGCTGCTGGAAATCAAAAAACTCGTGGAGCAGAAGTGGTTCAAGGGGAGTGTCAGCGATATTGGCGGACCGACGGCCAATATGTACGGCCTTAAATGCAGCGATGCAAAGGCAGAAGCATCCTGCCGCCGGGGGAGCTGTCTTTATCCAAGGCCGTGCAGGAATCTGGATATGTCCGACAAGCGGGTTGCCGCACTCCTCTGCAAGGTAAGGAAAACCGCAGGGGTGAAACATTCGGCGGTATCGTCGGGGGTTCGCTACGACCTGTTGAGGCATCAGGACACTTATCTGAAGGAGTTGCTGGGGTACCATGTAGGTGGACTTCTGAAGGTTGCCCATGAGCATGTTGCGGAGCGGGTTACCGATCTCATGCGCAAGCCGGGTAGGAGGGATTTCGAGCAATTCCTTGTCCAGTTCAGGAAGGAAAGTGCTGCGCTCGGGAAAAAACAGCATGTTGTCCCGTATTTCATATCCGGTCATCCCGGCACAACACTGTCGGATATGGTCGATCTGGCCCTGTTTCTCAAACGAAGTGGTCTCAAGGTTGAGCAGGTGCAGGATTTTACTCCGACACCAGGTACGCTTTCCACTTGCGTCTATTACACCGGGATTGACCCGTTTTCAGGGAATGATGTATATGTGCCGCGCAGCGACAAGGAGAAGCGGATGCAAAAATCGCTGCTTCTTCTGCATATCGCCGAAGAACGCGACAATATCATGCAGGCCTTGCATGCGTGCGGCCGTAAATCGGCAGCCGTAGAGCTTTTGGCCGAAAAACCGGAACGATCGCGACCCCAGAGAACTCCGCGTGTCGGAATCAATGCAGATAAAATCTCACCACCGAAGATATTTTCTGCAAAAAAACGTTGACAGCAGTTTGAAATTGATTTATAGAAGGAACTTCGCTTTTTCATAATAAAGCTTCTTGACCAAACATCAAAAAGTTGTATATGTGGGAAAGTAAAATGCTGGCGTAGCTCAATTGGTAGAGCAGCTGACTTGTAATCAGCAGGTTGCGGGTTCGAGTCCCATCGCCAGCTCCACCGCTAAGCATGTAGGTTCTTCATCTGGAGGGATTCCCGAGCGGCCAAAGGGAACAGACTGTAAATCTGTCGTCGTAGACTTCGGAGGTTCGAATCCTCCTCCCTCCACCATAAATACTGCAGAAGAGATAAGGTAGCTGCATAACTCAGGAGACCTTGGGTCGTACGGACTGGAATGCAACAAGCTTTGTCGATTCAAAAAAGTTCAGAGATAGGAATTGGCGGGAGTAGCTCAGTTGGCTAGAGCATCAGCCTTCCAAGCTGAGGGTCGCGGGTTCGAGTCCCGTTTCCCGCTCCAATTTTCCTCACATGCCCACATAGCTCAGGAGGTAGAGCACTTCCTTGGTAAGGAAGAGGTCTCCGGTTCGAGTCCGGATGTGGGCTCCACTTAAATTCAAAGCTTCATCGGGTTCATACAAAATCGTTAATTTCAGAGGAGGGTTCCTGTATGGCAAAAGCAAAATTCGAGAGAACAAAACCGCATGTAAACATAGGGACGATCGGCCACGTAGACCACGGCAAGACGACGTTGACCGCAGCCATCACCAAGGTGTTGGCAGGAAAAGGTCAGGCAGAATTCAAGGCATTCGATCAGATCGACAACGCCCCGGAAGAACGTGAGCGTGGTATCACCATCGCAACCGCCCATGTGGAATATGAAACCGACAAGCGTCACTACGCCCACGTCGACTGCCCTGGCCATGCCGACTACGTCAAGAACATGATCACCGGCGCAGCCCAGATGGACGGCGCAATCCTGGTCGTGTCCGCAGCTGACGGCCCCATGCCGCAGACCCGTGAGCACATCCTCTTGGCCCGTCAGGTAGGCGTACCCTATATCGTCGTGTTCCTCAACAAAGCCGACATGGTGGATGACGAAGAGCTCCTGGAACTGGTAGAGCTTGAGATTCGCGAACTGCTTTCCTCCTACGACTTCCCCGGTGACGATATTCCCATCATCAAAGGCTCCGCACTCAAGGCTCTCGAAGGAGACGCCGGCGAACTGGGTGAGCAGGCCATCATGAAGCTGATGGACGCAGTAGACGCCTACATCCCTGAGCCGCAGCGCGCAATCGACAAGCCGTTCCTCATGCCCGTCGAAGACGTGTTCTCCATCTCCGGCCGCGGCACCGTCGCAACCGGCCGTGTAGAGAGAGGCATTGTAAAAGTAGGCGAAGAAGTAGAGATCGTCGGCATGAAGGCAACCGCCAAGACCACCGTAACCGGCGTCGAGATGTTCAGGAAGCTGCTCGACGAAGGACGCGCAGGCGACAACATCGGCGCTCTTCTGCGCGGCGTCAAGCGTGAAGACATCGAGCGCGGGCAGGTACTTGCAAAACCCGGTTCCATCAC
>DAIEGL010000217.1 GCA_027356255.1 Geobacter sp.
ACCAGCCGCCGAAGTATTAGACCAAAGAAATATTGTTATTTTTTGCCGGTAATGATATCTATTTTGAACGAGTTGCGCAGAGAGCCGGACCAAAAATCTCATAAATAAAGGGTGAAATCATGTACAAGCTGAGAGTGGAAACATCCTTCGCCGCCGCCCATTGCCTCATCAACTACCAGGGCGACTGCGAAAACCTCCACGGCCACAACTGGAAGGTCGAAGTCACCGTTACGGCAAAGGCACTGGACAAGGCCGGGCTGGGGATCGACTTCAAGATCCTCAAGGGGGAGACCAACGCCCTTTTGAAGACCCTCGACCACAAATATCTGAACGAAATCCCCCCCTTTGTGGAAAGTTCCCCCTCGTCGGAAAACATCGCCCGCTATCTATATATGGAGCTGGCAAGGAAGTTCAACAACGGCAACGTGAGCATGGAAATGGTCACGGTCTGGGAGTCGGACTTCGCCAGCGCCAGCTACTATGAGTGAGCGCCGGGCCGAAATCTCGGAGATCTTCTCCTCCATCCAGGGTGAGGGGATGCTGGTGGGGGTGCGCCAGGTGTTCGTCCGCCTCTGCGGCTGCAATTTCGCCTGCGACTACTGCGACACCGAGGCGGACCTGACCGCCGAATTCTGCCGGATGGAGGGGACGCCGGGGAGGCGCGACTTCATCCAGGTCGAAAATCCGCTCCCCCTGGAGCGCCTGACCTGCCTTCTGAGCGGCTGGCAGCGGGGGTGGCCCGGCATCCACCACTCCATCAGCATCACGGGAGGCGAACCGCTTCTCCATGCCGCGCTGTTGCAGGAATGGCTCCCCAGCCTGCGGGAGTTTCTCCCCATCTACCTGGAGACGAACGGCGTCCTGCACAAAGAGCTCGCCCAGGTCATCGACCATATCGACCATATCGGCATGGACATAAAACTCCCCTCCACCTCCGGCTGCAAGGACCTGTGGCAGGCTCACGGGGAGTTCCTCCGCATCGCCGCCGCCAGGAAGGTCTTTGTCAAGGCCGTGATCGGCAGCAACACCGAAGACTGGGAAGTCATCAGGGCCTGCGAGATTATCGCCTCCGTCGATGACGCAATCCCGCTCATTCTCCAGCCCCTGACTTCTCCGGAGGGGCGAATCGACATACCGCCGCTGAAGATGCTGGAGCTCCAGGAGACCGCCTCCGGTTTCCTCAAAGAGGTCCGCATCATCCCCCAGACCCACAAATTCATCGGCCAACTGTGAAAGGAACGCTATGATCGTCGCAGAGATGACCATGGGCGACTTCGAGGAGGGGTTGAAACGGACCCGCACGGTCTACATCCCCTTTGGCTCGGTGGAGGAGCACGGCTACCATCTTCCCCTCTCCACGGACACCATCCAGGCGTACGAAGTGGGGAAGAGGGCGGCCGAGCTCATCCCCCTGTTCGTCGCCCCCCCGGTACATTACGGCTGCTGCCGCTCCACCTCCTGCCATCCCGGCACCATCTCCATCACCACCGCCACGCTGAAGGCGCTCCTCAAGGACATCGTCCGCTCCTTCCACAGCCACGGCCTGCGGAACTTCATCGTCCTCACCGGCCACGCCGGAGGCTCCCACAAAATGGCCCTCCAGGACGCGGGGGAGGAGCTGATCGCCGAGATTCCCGACATCAGGATGGCGGTCGTCACCGAATACGACCTGGCCAAGGAAGAGGGGAGGGGGCTGGTCGAAACCGCCGGCGACGCCCACGCAGGGGAGATCGAGACCTCCCGGATCATGCATTCCCACCCACACCTCGTCACCGGCACGGGGGAGAGGGAGTTCCCCACCTTTCCCACCGGCATCCTCGTGCGGAACAAGAGGCGCTTCTGGCCCAACGGCGTCTGGGGAGACCCGACCAAGGCCTCTTCGGAAAAGGGGAGAAAGCTGGAGGCCCTGGTGGCGGCCAAGGTAGTGGAGCTTGCCAGGGCGCTGGAGGCGTTTGAAGAGTGAAAAATCCCGTCACCCATCATTCTTGAAAATAAAAACCGTTCCACGCGGATAACTTCGGATAGAATCTGATTAAAATCTGATTTTGAATCCCGGAAAGGCTTGATCAGATTTTTATCCGATTATTATCGGATTCGATCCGCGTGAAACGATGGAGGCTGGAAAGCTTTGTGAGGAGCCGTTTTGTCAGCTGGGGCTGATGGGACGGCTTTTTTGTTGAATGGGAGTCAAATCGTTTCCTTTAACGCAAGAAAATGCCCTTGCATCATATTATAGTGTGAGATACCATAATCATGAAGGCCACTCTTCTCTATCGCCAGAAGGCAAGCCGGGCGGGCTATATTCGGAAAATTGTAATATGGCAGCTTGATAAGCCGCTCGCTGGATGCACTCACCGGTTCAAGTATCGTCTTTTCTTCGGCCGGGCAGACGGGACCTGTCTCGTCAGGTACGACAACGAGCAGGGCAAAGGGGATCACAGGCATGTCGATGACCGGGAAGAAACATATTGTTTCACCGGCATCGAGAAATTACTGACCGATTTCGCTGCTGACAGCGCTGGCATGATGGCCGAAATGGAGGAATCACCATGAAAAGGGACATGAAAATAGGTGTGAAGGGGTGGGACGACTCCATGCAGGAAGCGCTGGAAATCGGCCGTAGTATCGACGCCGGGATCATGCCTGAGCAGCCGGTCGAGAGGGTCTATTTCGCCGACTTCAAGACGCTCCTGCAGTACATCACCCCCCGCCGGCTCGATCTCCTCATTGCCCTGCACCGGCATGGGGCTACGAGCATCAATGCCTTGGCAAAACTGCTCAAAAGAAGCTACAAGAACGTCTACGACGATGTGCAGATCCTCGAACGCGTAGGCCTCATCGAGAAGGACGAGAAGCAAAGGATCAGCGTCCCGTGGAACGAGATAGAAACGCGCTTGAACCTCGCGGCATGAGACTCTTCCAAGCAGATATCTTCGGAGAGAAGATCGGTAGAAAGGCTTGATCAGATTTTTATCCGATTTTCATCAGATTCGATCCGCGTGAAACTATGGAGGTTTTTTCGCTGGAAATGGTTGACAGTCGCGCTTCTGCGGTGTATTGGATTTGCCCCGGTTTCGTGGACAGTTAGTTAAGCTGCAAGTTTGAGTTGATCGACCTCGTTCGGAGTTTTATATCCGAGCGAGGAGTGAATTCTTTTGCGGTTGTAGAACCGCTCAATGTAGTCAAAAATACTCTGCC
>DAIEGL010000233.1 GCA_027356255.1 Geobacter sp.
ACGCGGCGGGGAGGCCGCCGTTTCCGGCCGGCTTGGAGAAATAACCGGTCCAGGCGCCGATCTGTTTCCGGTACGAGACGGCCTCGGGCTGGGTGAAGGTCAGCGTGCCCGTTTGCGGATCGTAACGGTTCTCCTTGAGCAGCTGCCCGGTTTCCCCATTGACGGCATCCCTTTCCGCCGCATTGAGCTCGCCCGGAGCCCGGTTGAAGCGCGACCGGGAGATCGTCTCACCCGTGTCGGTACTGAGCGTGTGGAGGTAGGCGGCGGAGAAATCAGGACCGAGATAGGCGCCGTGCCCCCAAACGGTACCGTTTTCCATCAGGCCGTACTTGAGAAACACCTGCTGCCCGGCAACGATGTCATCCCGGACAAAGAGCGTTTCCCCTGACGGCCCGACAACCCTTGCCGGGATCGGCGGGGCATCCTGGTAACTTTTGACGGCGATCCAGATCAGTACCGTGAATCCCATCACCATAACGAGGATAGCGGCATTCCTCCACCAAGGCGACAATCGAGTTTCTCCTGCCGTACCTTCCATCTGCACCCCCATTCACCGTTGATATGGAGTCACTTTTGCCAGACAGTATATCGCCCTCAGGCCCTTTCGTTTACCTCCGCCAGGAAATACTGGTTACATTTGAATTTTATCACTAAAACTGGCATCCACTATATGGCTTCTCTTCTTATTTGCATGACGCCGGGGACTCTCATGCTGGGAACCGTCACCTTAGCTCTTACATTTTTCCCTTGCCACCCAACGGGTTACAGCTTATAGTTCTCACATGATCATAAGCTTCCGGCATAAAGGCTTAAAAAACTTCTTCGAAACAGGCAACAAGGCCGGAAAGCATGCCGACCGGTTGCGGCTCCTTCTGGCTCGACTGAACGTCGCAGCGGAACCGAGAGATATGAATCTTCCGGGGCTTCGCCTGCATAAGCTGGAAGGTGAGTATACCGACTTCTGGGCAGTGGATGTGAGCGGCAACTGGCGGGCGATATTCCAGTTCGAAGGGCATGACATAATTCTAGTCGATTACCTCGACTATCACTAAGGAGTTTCCACTATGATGCACAATCCACCACATCCGGGCGAGATCATCCGCGAATTCTGCCTCAAGCCTCTAGGCGTTTCGGTTTCTGAAGCGGCAAGGGCGCTTGGAGTCAGCCGAAAGGCTCTGTCCGAACTTTTGAACGGCCATACCGGCGTCTCGCCCGAGATGGCCATCCGGCTCTCGATTGCCTTCGACACCACCCCTGAAAGTTGGCTGGCGCAACAGACACAGTACGATCTCTGGAAAGCTTGGCAGAAGCGGAAGGACCTGAAAGTCGAACGTCTGAAAGCCGCCTGATCCACAAGCTTGATTTTTTCAGATGTCAGGCCGGCTGGAAGGCCCCCTGGATGGGGGATTCCTCCTTGGTAGCGAATGGGGAATGGATGATACCGATGGGGTGGATAGTTATCTCCATCACTTCTCCGTTTGTTTTTGTTGGTCTTCTTCTCTTCATGACACCTGGCGATCCTGGGCCTATCCGGTCAGGCCGTGACGATTCTCAGCATTTCGTTTCCACCCTTTTGAAACTCGTAGGACACCCTTTCAACGGATACCTTCCTCCCGCCGTGCCCCAATCGGTCCATGATTTGATCGAGATGCCGCGATTTTCTCGTGCCCAATTCCAGGAGCGGGAATATCCGCACTTCGGAAGAAACCCGGCAGAGCTCTCTTATCGACCGGAAGTGAAAATCCTCCGAGAGCTGTTCGCTGTAAAGAAAGAGGAAATGGGAACAGATGGCGAGATCGAATTCCCCGTCATTAAATGGGAGGGTGGGGAGCGCCGCGTCCACATAGCGCCCTTCCGTTTTGCCCGCCGGGTAATCCGCCAGGAAGTCGTTCATTGCGGCCATGCGGATTCTGCCCAGTTCTTCGACCGAGGTTATGGTTCGCCAGACGAACTCGTCCTTGTTCTTTCCGGCCTGATCGAGGACCTCCTCGTATGTTTCACCGATCCGGCGCCTGATTTCGTCGGCGCTGAAACAGTAGATGGGATCGGCAGAGAGAACACGGCCGCCGTGCGCTGTCAGCACCCGATTGAAGCTTGCCGGGCCGCCGCTGCAATCCAGGATTCTCTTCCCGAGATCCGTATCGGATAAGGCAAACATCGCCACGTACTCATCAAAGGTGCGTCCCCAGGGAACTACCTGACTCAAGGTAAAGGCCATTATTTTCCTCTTTTCCCCTCTTGGTTGATTCCCACTCTTGGGAGCTTACCTCTTCTTTTTCTTCCTGGGAGTGTTTTTCCTCTCTTTGCCATGGACATGCTGCTGTTACCGGTTCTGTTGTCGCCCTTCCTTGACAAACATGATCGGTATCAGGATCAGGGCAAAAAACGCCAGAATTGATGCCAGAACAATAAGTGGTGTTGACATAGGCCCCTCAGTAAACAATCCTTGATGATTTAATCAAAAAGAACACCCGGCGTGTGAGCAGAAAACAATCACAGCTCACAAAATCGTCTCCGGCTCTCTCCGCTCACGGAAGTTCGCGCTCAACCATTCCGCCACCTGCCTTATGCGCGGGTCCTCCATCCTCCTTGCCCCAATAGTGCAGACCTTGACGCACGCGCAGCACCTGATGCAGAGATTGGCGTCGGTTTCCGCCGCCTCTCGCACTGCGATAGCCGCGGTCGGACAGACCGAGGCGCATTCCCCGCATCTTGCGCAGGCCCCCTCCCCGCTTACCGGGGTCACCCCTGTAAGCCCTGCCACATCCTTGTAGGGAAAGTTCCCCGGCACCCGGAGCGGAGGGATGTCGTCTAGTGCCCGCATCTCCTTCATCTTCTCCCGGATCGCCCTTCCGAACTCTTCCGCCATCCTCAAATCATCCCCGTCAGGCCGCCCCACGGCAATGGGAGTGGCGTCGCCGGAAAACGAATGCTCCCCGATGAAGGCGCCGGCGGCAACGGGCCTGAATCCCGCCTCCAGGGCCAAGTCCCGCAACTCCAGGAGAGCATCTTCATAAGCCCTGTTGCCGTACACGACTACGATGACCGCCGGGGTGCCGTTTCCCCTGAGCCGCCGCAGCCTGGAGGCCGCCTCGGCCGGTATCCGCCCGGCGTATACCGGGGCGCCTATGATGGCCAGATCGTCATTCACTTCCACAAGTGCCTGCAATGCCGTGTCAGGCGGTGTCAGGTCGATGTGCTCAGCCTTATGAGCACAGGCACCCTGCGCAATCCCCGCCACGACTTTCCGTGTCGTTCGGGTCGGCGAAAAGTAGATCAGTTTTGCTGAAGCGATATCCATCTTGATCCTCCTTGAAATGACATTTCAACACCGGCTTGCCGGCACCCCCCACTCAGGTTTCCGTTTTCAGTATGATTTCCTGAAAGGCCCGGTCATGCTCGATACGGAAAGATTCCTCAAACCCCTTCCCCCCGTTCTCCGAAAAATACTTCTTCGTGAATTGCAAGGTTGCGGCAGGCGCTTCCAGGATCGTCGCCGCAAGCTGTAGCGCCCGTTCCAACAGTTTTTTCCGTTCTACAACCTCGCTCACCAGACCGATACGGTGCGCCTCCTGTGATCCGATGCGTCGACCGGTCAGGCACAGGTCGCGCGCCAAGCCATCGCCCACGATCCATCTGAGCGGGGTGAATAGCGGTGGTGCGCCGAACTTCACCTCCGGATGACCGAATGAGGCATTATCGGAGCAGAGGCGGATGTCGCAGAAGGTGGCGAGGTCAAAACCACCCCCCATGGCCGGACCATTGACCGCTGCAATCACCGGTTTCGGAAAGCCCCAGATATCCCGGTGATAGCGGGACGACGTTTCAAAGAGTTCTCCGAATCGCTCCGGTTGCCGGAATTCATCCAGATCGAAGCCGGCGCTGAAGGCAGCACCCGCACCGGTAAAGATGACCGCACCAATAGCCGGGGATTCACGCCAGCTCTCAAGGCATGCGGATATCTCTTGCCGCATATGAATGGAGATGGCGTTTCTCTTTTCGGGGCGATTGAACGTGATGACGCCAATCCCTTCCGGTCGCTCATTAACATCAATAGTCTGGAAATCCATAACCCCTCCGCCAGTTGTTCATCTCACCGAATCCGCTCCCGCACCTTGTGCCACTGGTGCTTCTCCAGGAAACTGCCGGCAACGTTTTCCTCCATCTCCAGGAACATCCCCCAGGGGACGCTGAATGAGAGGATGTCCGCATCCACATAAGGACGAGCGGTAATGTCGGTGATGCCGACAACCGCCCGTGGGCGCTCCTGCGTTCCCTGGAAGTAAGGCAGGAGACAGACAGTGTGGCACCCCGCACTGAACGGGATAACCACATTGTCGGCGCCCGGCCGCCCATAGTTTGCCAGCACCACCAGGGCCGAAAGCTGGTCAGGGTTGGCGTAAAAGCAGACCACCTGCGGCGTCTCCCTCGCCGGATACACCTCCGCCAGCGGCTTGAAAATCACGAACGTCTGAGGAATATCGGTGAACGGAAGCTGATCGACAAAACTGGCAGCCAGTTGGGGGGTCTTCTTGTACGCCTCCCCTTCCCGGCCGGGTGTACCCGTGGAGAGGAAGTTCTCGATTCCACCCGGCACGCTGCCATAGGTATTGCCGAAACAGAGCCCGACCTTCCCTCCCATGCAGCCTGCGGTCTGCCGGTCGAAAACCGCGGTTTTCCCCTTGGCGGCCGCGGTAAGCATGGCCACCGCGCATCCCCATCATCCCTCGGCAAACTGCAGGGCGCCATCCGGTTTTTCGTCGCTGAAAACGATCGCAACCGGCACATGCCGCAACATCAATTCCTCGGCGATTCTGCTCTCCATGGTTCATCCTTGATCCGCCCAGCGGCGTA
Source organism: Geobacter sp. (assembly GCA_027356255.1). GTDB lineage: Bacteria > Desulfobacterota > Desulfuromonadia > Geobacterales > Geobacteraceae > Geotalea. The sequence continues at coordinate 4,855 of DAIEGL010000233.1, forward strand.
GTTTTATCGCGCCGACGGCGTGCCGCCACCTAGTTGGACTTCCCCTGCCACTTTCCGTAGTGTGACGTGAGTTTCACCTGACTCGGCTAAATGATGCATTTCGAGGGAAAACATATCTTGATTGATCGGGAGAGGTGCAAAGGATGCGACTTGAGAGATAACTTCACCAGTAGTTACCTCGCGATATTCGGCAGTTCTACTGAGTGGAATCAGAGTTTCTTGATGGTAAAGCTCCCCGATAAAAAGAATATCTGAGATTCGGATTGGCCCAACGGCAGTCTCAACAACAAAGTGATCGTCATCATCGGAATACTGAGCATGTAGTCTGATCTTCTTGCTCGGGTTATCTAAACTCAAATCATCAAATAATGTTCCAACGCCTGATACTGCGCCTAAAAAGGCTTGGCTAGCAGTAACAAGCTCCCCTGTCTTGATCGGCTTTAAGAACTGTGACTCTTGAGAAAGTGTGGACATCAGATTTTCAAGTGCTACCCGTCGCTCTTCTGTCTCTCCTTCTTGAGCAATAATAGTGGCATGCTCAAGTTTAGTAACATGGCGAACAAACACGAATTGGCCCATAGCAAGCCACTTCGTAAGCTCTTCAGGCTCAAGCGACTTTACTTCTCGTAACTCTATTCCCTCTTTATGTGCAAAATCAAATACACCTTCTGCAAATCCGGTAGTTGAGACAGCCGTAACCTTATTGAATCCGAAACGAATTCGACGTCCAACCAGCTGCTCTATCCATGATCCAGGTGCAGGTCCCTGACTCGGACGATCTCGGCACTCAATGAGCCATGCAATTCTGGTAGAGCCAACCTTCCCACGGACCTCAACGTCAAACTCCGCGATCTGCACACCTTCATCGTTGTAAACTCGTTCGTTCGTCTTTACATCGAAGCCCTGAGGGAGAAGCGTCTTTTCAATGTAAGAGACAAGAGCCTCAAGTTGTTTACCATCCGATTTCATGATCTTTTCCTATGTGTTCAACAAAATAAAGTATATGCGGAGCGGAGC
>DAIEGL010000253.1 GCA_027356255.1 Geobacter sp.
TCTACACCAAGGTTTGACCAGACTATTTTTATGGAAAGGTGGTGATGGAGAGCCGGATTTACGTTGTACGACATGTGATTATTTAATTTTCTACAACAATGAAGGAGGCACAAAATGAGTTTCAAGAAGAAGATATTGGCAGTTGCCGCTGTTTCGGCCCTGACTGCGGCCACCGCAGTGCCGGCCCTGGCGCTGGAGAACGAGTTCCACGGGATGTTCCGGTTGAAGGCCGACATCTCCAACTTCGATAACGGCGGTACCGGCTTGAGGATCCCAAAATACAACCCAGGAACCAGCAATTTCGTGGACCAGCGGGCCAGGCTCCTCTATATGGCCAAGGCAAACGACGACCTGAAGCTGATCACCCACTTCGAGATCGACTCCCGCTGGGGCGACGCATCGTACACCAATGGAAGGAATCTGGGTGGTTCAATCGGCGCTGATACCGTCAACCTGGAGACCAAGAGCGTCTATCTCGACTTCAACATCCCCACCAAGGTGCCCGTCAACGTCAAGGGCGGCATGCAGCCGTTCACCGATGCCTACAAAGGGATCTTCGTCAATACCGACGCTGCCGGCGTGGTCGCTTCCGCCCAGTATGCGGGATTCACGAACGCCGTTGGCTGGTTCCGATTCGATGACAGGGGGACAGAGGTTACTGCCGCCGGCTCGGCTGCCGCAGCAATTTCTGCAACGGCCAACACAGGGAAGAGGACGCGCGACCTGATCATAGCGGATACCAAATACGGGATTTCCAAAGACCTGAAGGTTGGCGGCTCCTACTACATGATCAATGATGACGAATCTGTACCCACGACTACTGCGGCTGGTCAAGCCGTTACAGATGGTATCGTTCATACCCTCGGTGTTAACGCGGAAGCCAACCTCGGTCTTGCTACTGTGGATGGTTTCGCCCTCTATCAGTTCGGTAACGCAACTGTTGCCGGCTTCGAGAGGCATATCAGCGCTTGGGCCGCCAACGTGGGTGCCAAAGCAAAGATTGGCATCGGTACCGCACGGGCTAATTTCCTCTACACCTCCGGTGAGGGGAATCCGGCCAGAGGGAACTACAACGGCTTCATTCCGGTGAAGAACGAGACCTCTGGTGCCGACGCCGAGAACACCTTCTATCCCGCCGAGATGCGCATCCTCCTGAGGGACAAGTTCGGCACGACCGATGATCGCGCCATGGTATACAACTCCGACAACCAGGGACAGGGGATCATCGGCGGCTTTATCGGCTACGACGCCAACATCACCCCCAAGGTCTTCGCCAACGCCAATGCCGGCTTCGTTGCTGTAGCAAAACGCGGACTCGTTGCAGCCAGCACCACTTCGGACAGCGGCTACATGGGCACCGAACTCAACGCAGAGGTTGGTTACAAGCTTTACGACAACCTGACCGCCAGCGTTCAGGGCGCCTACGTGATTCTCGGTGATTACTACAAAGGGACCAGCGCTGGGAAAGACCCGAACAGTCCCTTCCTGAGCCGCATAGTCCTGAACTACGTGTTCTAGACAACAACCGGATGCTGGTATGAGGGGGCTCAGTGCCCCCTCACTATTGACAAACGCGAAGAGTCTGCTTTAATTTTTCTTAAGACCTCATCCAAATTACATGACGGAGGGAAAGATCATGAAGAAGATGGCGATGGTGATTATGGCGGCATTTGCTTTGGCTGTGGCGGTACCCGCCATTTCCGCAGAAATGAGCAAGGAAGAGAAAGACCAGTGTCTGCTGGCCTCAAAGAACTGCGCCAATGAAGTAGACAGCATCCAGAAAAAGATGAAGAGGCTGAACGCCGAGATCAAAAAGGGGAAGAAGGTTTATTCTGCCGAAGAAATCAAGAAGCTCAACAGCAAGTTGAAAGAGGCGGAAGATATGCTGGACGTCCTTTTGGGATTGAAAGGCGGCGGCAATTAGTCTCGTTTGTAACGGAGTACGAAGGGGAGAGGCGACTCTCCCCTTTTTTTATGTCACGACAGAAACTCGATATTCCTTTGACTTGCCGCGTCGCTTTGGGATAATTCTGAACCTCTCAGAAAGCAAAGGGAGCCTGCCTGTTGGAATCGATAAAACATGAGTAGGTCTGTTACCGAAACAATAGTTTGTTTTTTTACTCCCCTTTTGTTGCAGGAGCCGTTATGAAAAAATTTGCCGTTTTTATTATCTTGCTGTGCCCGCTTTACTTTGTGCCCCAGGTGCGCGCGGCCCAGGTCAGGGCATATGTGGCAGAGTTCAACGTAGCTGGGGTGCCGAATAGGGACGAACTGAAAGGGACCCTCCAGACGCTGCTTGCATCACGCCTGAGCACTGAGGCGATATCCGTTGTGGATACCGCCGGCGCTGCTGACGTGCTCGTAACGGGGAGCTATGCGGTGATGGGGAAGATGTTCAGCCTGGATGCGGTTGCCAAGGACAGCTCCGGCAAGGTGCTGACCAGGATGTTCGAGCAGGGTGAGGGACAGGATGAGCTGATTCCCGCCCTTAACAGGCTGGCGCAGAAGCTGGGCGGCGAGATTGCAAAGACTTCATTCACCCCGGCGGCCAAACCGGTTTCACCCGCTCCGGCATCCCCGGTTCCGGTCCCTCCCGTGGTTGCCGCACCATCTGGCGAAATTGTCAGGGCTGAGACTGTGACCCAAAGCGGCGGTTCAAGCTGGACCAGCCAGCGGCTTGACGGCGCATTGGTCGGCATTGCTCCGGGGAGGACCCTGGAAGACGGCGAGCGGGAATTGTATGTCGTTGACAAGCACGCCCTGCGCCTCTATCTCCAGGGAAAGGAGCTGAAGCTGATTGCCGAGGTTGCCTTCGGCAATTCCGACACGATACTCGGCGTGGATACGGCCGACCTTGACGGCGACGGGGTCCCAGAGGCCTACCTGACCATGCTGCGCGACGACAATCTGGCGTCGCAGGTCTGGGTCGCCCGGGATGGTGCATTACAGAAGATTGCGGAGAACCTTCCGTATTTCTTCCGCGCGATCGCCCTGGACGGGAAAGGAAAACGGCTCTACGCACAGGCTATGGGCCTTGACGTCGATTTTTACGGCGATGTTCAGGAACTGGTGAAAAAGGGGTCCAAGTTCGAGACGCAAAATCCCATCAAGCTTCCCCGCTTCGGCTGCCTTTACAACTTCAACCGTTTCAGCGATACGAAAGGTAACAGCTATTTCGTGGTGATAAACGATGACGGCTACATCATCGTTTATTCCGCGGCGGGTGAGGAGCTCTGGCGCAGCAGCGACAAGTTTGGCGGGACCGAGCTGTATTTCAAACGGCAGGATATGGCCAAAATGAGGACAACCGGCGATCAATACCGCTGGAGATTCCTCCAGCAGCGCATAGTCGTTACGCCGCAAGGTGAAATCATCATTCCGAAAAACAGCGGCCTGTTCGTCTTCGGCAATAACCGCTCCTATAAGAAGAACACCGTGTTCGCCTTTGTCTGGAACGGTTCCACCCTGGACGAAAAGTGGCATACCAAGGAGAGCCAGAATTATCTGGCTGATTATTCTTATGATGCGCCCCGTAAGGAGCTGATCCTTCTTGAGGTGGTAAAGAAGGAGGGACTGGTAGGAAAAGGGGCGAGCGCCGTCGTTGTGAAGCGGGTTGAATAAGTACTCGCACTAAGTCCGGTTCATGATTATGCAGGGGCGCCGCAAGCCGGCGCCCCTTTTTTTTCGGGGATTTAATCGTTGACAACCACTTTGTATGCTGTTAGGATTTCAGGCGTTTTGCGCTCAAAACGACGCGTTTGCGTCCATGGATAAATACCCAGATTCTTTAGGCAAAGCATTGACAAGTTCATCCAGCATAGAAGCCCCGTTGCCGAAGGGGGTGACGGATTTCCTCCCGGAAAAGGCGGACAAGATCGCCTATATCGAAGGGAAGATAAGCCGGGTTTTCGACCTGTGGGGGTTCAGGCGCATCATCACCCCGCTGCTCGAATTCCAGGACGTCATATCAATGGGGATGGGTGAGGATCTCAAGGCAAAGACGTTCCGCTTTGACGACCGTCAGACCGGCAAGCTTCTTGCCGTCCCTCCCGATATCACCCCCCAGATTGCGCGCATAGTTGCCACGAGAATGCGCGGTTATCCGCTTCCCCATCGCATTTGCTACAACGGCAGGGTGCTGCGCCATGCGGAACTTCAATCCGGGCGGAGCCGCGAGATATTCCAGTCCGGCGTGGAGTTGATCGGGCTCAGCTCGCCTGAAGCGGATGCGGAAATGGTGGCGATGGCGGTCGAAGTGTTGAAGGGATTAGGTTTCGACGACTTCAAGATCGACCTGGGACAGGTCGATTTCTTCCGCGGCATCATGCTCGCGTCTGGTCTGGCCCTGGCTGTCCGCAACCTTTTGCAGGAGGCGATCGCCAAGAAAGACTCCTCCGCGGTGCGGGAAATCCTGGAGAAAGAGCCGGTTGCAGACGCGGTCAAGGAGGAGATTGCCGCATTGCCTAGACTTTACGGCGGACGCGAAGTGCTTGCCTTGGCCGGGCGGGTCGCAGCCAATGATCGCTCGAAGAGGGCGCTCGACAATATCGCGCAGGTGCTGGAGATCCTTGATATACACGGGGTGGCCGATTATCTGACCATCGACCTGGGCGAGATCCGCGGGCTGGATTATCATACCGGCGTGACCTTCGAGGGGTTCGTCAGCGGCTTGGGTGAGGCTGTTTGCGGCGGTGGGCGTTATGACGACCTGACCGCCAAATACGGCTTCCCCGCGCCTGCCACGGGCTTTGCATTCAATATACTTGCGCTTCTGAATGCCCTTGGCAAGCGTCCCGAGGTGGAGGCGAGCAAGACGCGGGACTTCCTTCTCTTCAATCTAAAGGAAGAGCGGCGCGAAGTTCTGGAAATTGCCCAGCGCCTGCGCGCCAGAGGGTTTACCACGGCCCGGGACATCATCCAGAGGGATTTTGAAAATTCTCTGGCCTATGCAAAGCGGATGAACATAAAACGCATGCTTGTCATCGGCGGCGATTATTGCCCGGACGATGCGGTATACGTGGTCAGTGTTGCAGACAGGCAGGGGGCGGTGGTAAAGAAGATCGACCTGTTCAGGGATGATTATTCGTTGAAATTCGAGCAGTAAGGAGACGGTAATGGCTAACGTCGTGGTTGTAGGCGCCCAATGGGGCGACGAGGGAAAAGGGAAGGTCGTTGACATCTATACTGAATTTGCGGATGACGTTGTCCGTTATCAGGGGGGAAACAATGCCGGCCATACCTTGGTCGTGGGGGATGAGAAGATTGTCCTGCACCTGATTCCCTCCGGCATTCTACACCAGGGAAAACGGTGCATAATCGGCAATGGTGTCGTGCTCGACCCAGAGGTATTCATCCGTGAGATCACCAACCTGAAGGCCAAGGGGAAGTTGCAGGATGACGGCGTGCTGCTCCTTTCCGAGTCGTTGCACATCATCATGCCTTACCACAAGCGGATCGACATCGCCCGCGAGGCTAACAGCGGCGCCAAAAAGATCGGTACAACCGGTCGCGGGATCGGACCCGCCTACGAGGACAAGATCGGGCGACGCGGTATCCGCCTCATGGACCTTCTTGACAGGCAGGTTTTCAGCCGCAAGCTGAAAGAGTTTCTGGAGGAGAAGAACTTCATCCTGGAGAAGCTGTTGGGAGAGAAACCCTTCACTTTTGAGGAGATATTCGACGAATATAGCGCCTATGCGGAGACGCTGCGCCGCTATGTCGCCGATACAACGCTGGTGCTTCACCAGGACCTTAAGGCCGGCAAAAAACTGTTGTTTGAGGGTGCGCAGGGTACGCTTCTCGATGTGGACCACGGCACATATCCGTATGTCACTTCTTCATCCACCTGTGCCGGCGGCGCTTGTACCGGAACAGGCGCAAGCCCTCGCGACATCAACGAAATCATCGGCATCTCCAAGGCCTATGTCACGAGGGTGGGGAGCGGGCCCTTCCCTACCGAGCTGGAGGATGCCGACGGCGAGAAGCTGCGCCAGACTGGCGGAGAGTTCGGTGCGACTACGGGCCGTCCCCGTCGCTGTGGCTGGTTTGATGCCCTGGTCATCAAATATGCGGTGCGGGTCAACGGCCTGAGCGGGATCGCGTTGACCAAGCTTGATGTCCTCAGTGATTTCGAATCCATAAAGATCTGCACCGGCTATTCCCATGAGGGCAAGTTCCTGAACGAACTTCCCGCCAATCTCGATGTGTTCGAGAAATGTCAGCCCGTTTACGAGGAGATGCCGGGATGGAAATCGGATATTTCCGCTGCCAGATCCTTTGCCGAGTTGCCGGAAAAGGCGAAAAACTATGTAAAAAGGCTGGAAGAGCTGGCCGGTTGCCCGATAGTCCTGGTCTCTGTGGGCCCTCGACGTGACGAGACGATTGTGCTGAAAAATCCTTTTGAAGCATAAAAAATAATTTATGCAAAAAAAGCTTGACCATCTCAAAAACGTTTGTTATAAAGTTGTTCTTTCCTGGCGCATGTCAGAAACGAGCCGCTAGCTCAGTCGGTAGAGCACCTGACTTTTAATCAGGTGGTCGTTGGTTCGACCCCAACGCGGCTCACCATGTCCCCTTCGTCTAGCCCGGCCCAGGACACCGCCCTTTCACGGCGGCGACACCGGTTCAAATCCGGTAGGGGACGCCAAAAAAAACAGCCCTTCCAAGGTAACTTGGAAGGGCTTTTTTTGTTATGAACTCTTCTTTTTTCGGTCTCTTCTTTTCCCAGCATACGTGACTGCGTATTTTCACCGCTTAAGCCGTGCATTCCGGTCTTTCTGTGGCGTTTTCTCTGCTGGTGAAAGCCCGGTTAGGGCCGCATAACCGAGCATAATCGAAAACCGGACCAAGGCGAAGTGGCTGTCCGTCCGGATGCCGCATTTTTTTCTTGAAGAATATCCCTTCGGGGGCAATTAGCAATCCGTGCGGGATGTCCCGGCTATTTCTGACGTGATTCCGATAATCCAGGCAGCCTGACCATGGCCCCAAACATTAACGTGCTTGTGTATTTTCGGCAAAAGAGGTAATCTTTTGTGCACCCGTGTCCATTTGCCCATAACGCATGAGGCAGGTGGTAAAATAAATTTCAGAGGATATTTCATGAAAACTACAGCAAGGATATTGGCCGTTTCGCTGGTTGTCGCCCTGCCGGTTGCCGGGCAGTATGTGGGTATCGCCTCCGCCATGCCCGGCATGGGGGGCGCGCCTGCATCGTCGGCATTGGCCGCGCCGGAGGGGCATGAAGCCGGCTCGCAGATCGCCGGGAAGGTGGTGGAAACCATGAGCAGCGGCGGGTACACCTATGCGCTCCTGGAGAACAAGGGTGTGAAGACCTGGGTCGCCATGCCGGAGACAACGGTGGTGGTGGGGCAGGAGCTGGTGTTCGAAGGTGGCGCCGAGATGTGGAATTTCAAGAGCAAATCCCTCGGCCGCACTTTTGAGAAGATCATGTTCTGCAGCGCCCCCGTAAAAATGTCCGGGAGCGATAAAGAGGGCAAGATGGCGGGGAAGTTTTCCGTCGGCAGTGATATAGTCGTGGCGGCGAGTGAGAAGATCAAGGTGGAAAAAGCGGCTGGAGCTAACGCCTATACTGTGGCTGAGATCCATGAGAAAAGCGCCGGTCTCGATAAGAAGCAGGTTGTCGTGAGGGGAAAGGTCGTCAAGGTCTCCGCGGGGATCATGGACAAGAACTGGATACATGTGCAAGACGGCAGCGGCGATGCCAAGGCGAAAACGAACAACCTGGTGGTGACCACGCAGGATATGGCCAAGGTGGGTGATGTGGTGACCGTGACCGGCACCCTCTACAAGGACAAGGATTTCGGCGGTGGGTACAAATACGGCGTGATTGTTGAGGACGCGACCGTAAAACAGTAGCCATGCTTGGCATGTTTTCCATTAAAAGCCCCCTTTCTTGCAGGGGGCTTTTTTATGCCCTGGGTTTTACAAGGTAGCGGAAACGTTGAACAGGGACGATATCGAGATATCATCTAAATGCGGCAGTTCAACCTTGGAGGCGGCAGATGATTTTCACCGGAGCCCAGTTGCGCAAAATAGTCGTTCTTACGATTGCGGCGCTCGCCATATCCCTCGGGCTGTTTCTCTCCGGCGTCCTCTCACCGTTCGAGTTGAAGGTCTTTGACCTCTTTTCCAGGCAGCTGAATCCGACCAGAAGCGCAGGGGGCATCGTCATCGTCCAGATCGACCAACGGAGCATCGATGCCATGAGCGGCGAGAACATCACCTGGCCCTGGCCGAGGCAGATGTATGCGCCGCTCCTCGATTATCTCTCCGAAGCCGATGCCGTATTCATCGATATCCTTTTCACCGAGCCCTCATCCTACGGAGAGGAGGATGATGCCGTATTTGCCGATGCCGTTAAAAAGGCGGGAAACGTCTACCTTCCCCTCTTCCTTTCCGGCAACAAGCGGGACATGGCTGCAACAGAGCTGGCGTACATGCGGAGGGTTTCCATGCCCGACGTCCTGTCAACGCGGCTCGTCTACGAATCCGCCATTACCGACATCGACAAGTTGCGCAACGCGGCGCGCGGTGCCGGTAATGTCATGATGAAACCCGATCCCGACGGGGTGTACCGGCGGGTGCCGCTCTCCTTCCGGTTCCGTGGGATGACGATCCCCCATTTCGTCCTCGGTTATCTCCTGGAGAAAGGGAGGGTTGCTGTCCGTGACGGGCGTCTCGTCGTCGATGACAGCCGAGTGCCGCTCATGGGCGACTCTCTGCTGCTCAGGTATTACAGTGGCGAACAGCCGTTTCCCGCCATCTCAGCGGCTACCCTGTTCAAGGCCTCGCTGGACAGCCAGGCGGGAAAGACGCCGGCCATCCCAAAGGGATACTTCAAGGGGAAAAAGGTATTCATCGGCCTGACCGCAGCCGGACTCTACGACATGAAGCCGACCTCCATCTCGCCGGTTTCCACCGGCGTCATGGTCCATGCCACGACGCTGGACACCCTGCTCCACAGACAGTTCATCACGCCGGCTCCGGCTCTTGTCCCGATCGTCCTCATGTTCATCATTTCGCTTGCCGTCTGCTGGTTCGTCCTCACCCACCATACGCTCGGCTCAAACCTGTCGTTTTTCGCCGTGGCGTCCCTGTTTGCAGTCGGGCTTCCAGCCGCCCTTTTCAGAAGCGGCATATATGTGCAGACCGTTCCAATGGTGTCGGCGCTGATCGTTGCCATGATATCGGCGGTTGCGTACAGTTACGCCACCGAGGGGAAGGAGCGCCGCTTCGTGCGGCGGGCGTTTGCCCAATACATGGACGAGACCATCGTCCAGTATCTCTTGAAGAACCCTGACCTGATTAAGCCCGGCGGGCAGAGGCGGCGGGTGTCGGTGTTCTTTGCCGACATTGCGGGCTTTACCACCCTGGCCGAAAAGCTTCCTCCCGAAGCGACGGCGAGGATACTCCATACCGCGCTCAACGCCTTCAGCGAGGTGATAATCCGTAACCACGGGGTGATCGATAAGTATATCGGCGACTGCATCATGGCATTCTGGGGCGCCCCGCTGGAGACGGAACATGACGAGATCAACGCTTGCCGCGCCGCTGTCCAGTGCCAGGAGACGCTGGTGGAGGTGAACCGGGGGCTGGCGGCCGAGGGGCTGACCGAGATTGCCATCCGCATCGGCATCCATTCCGGCGACGCAATCGTCGGCAACCTCGGCAGCGACCGGCTGTTCGACTACACGGCCATCGGTGATACCGTAAATCTCGCCTCACGCCTGGAGTCCGCGAACAAGCACTTCAAGACCAGGGTCATGGTGAGCGAGGAAACGTTCAAAAGGACAGAGGGACTCTTCCCGGCACGGGAGCTGGGGCTGATAGAGGTGAAGGGGAAGTCTCAGCCGATCAGGATCTTCGAACTGATGGCGGCGGAGAATCCGGCGCCACTCATTGTCGCATATCAGCGGGCTTATGCACTGTTCCTGGAGAAGCGATGGGCGGAAGCGGCGGAGGCATTCGACCATTTTCTGGACGCCTATCCCGGCGACGGTCCTGCCGTTTATTACAAGGGGTGGGGCGAGACCCTCAGGGAAAATCCGCCGTTGACTAATGACTGGAATGTGATAAAAATGACGGAGAAATGAGAACAGTTACCGCCATCACAATCGCTGCCATTTTCCTCCTTTCCCCCGAGCTTTCCCCGGCCGCCGATACCGCGCGGGTCGTTGTCAGGGAGAACGCAATCCGGGAGCAGTGCAGGTTCTTTGCGCCGGTCAAGGTGAAGATCCGCTACAACGATCTGCTCACTATCCTCTCCAAAAGCGGCGACTGGTACAAGGTCCGCTTCAAGGGGGTCAGCGGCTGCGTCCACAAGAGCGCCATCGAGGAAAAGAGCTTCAAGCTGGGGGGAGGATTTGCCTCCCAGGGGCAGACCCCTTCCAGGGACGAGGTGTCCCTGGCCGGAAAGGGGTTCAATCCCCAGGTGGAGGCTTCCTACAAAGGGAGTCATCCGGAGCTCGATTTCCGCACCGTTGAAGCCATAGAGCATTTCCAGGTGAGCAGCGAGGCCCTCAGTGAATTCCTCAAGGACGGAGGTCTCAGCGAGCCATGACCAGGAACCTGTTATGCGCGTGCCTGGCGGCTCTCCTCTTCCTGCCGGGATGCAAAATCCAGGACCTTACCCCGGAACAGATCGGCATGATATCCAGGTCGCTTACTACCACGATCAAGACCGCCAGGCCCATCAGCGACGAGGAGGAGTATTACGTCGGCCGTGCAGTAGCTGCCCGGATACTCTCCACTAACCATCTGGTGAACAACAAGAAGCTGACCGACTATGTGAATCTGGTGGGGCAGTCGGTCGCCATCCACTCGGAGAAGCCGTTCACCTACGGCGGATATCATTTTGCCGTCCTGGACGATAGCCAGATAAACGCTTTTGCCTGCCCGGGCGGCATCATCTTCATCACCCGCGGCATGGTGAATGCCGTTAAGGACGAGGACGAACTGGCGGCCGTCCTTGCCCATGAAGTGGGGCACATCAACCACCGCGACGGCATCAACGCCATCTCCCAGTCGCGCTGGACTGAGGCGCTGACCGTCATCGGCGCCGATGCAGCCAAGACCTACGGTTCGCAGGACGCAGCCAAACTGGCAGGGCTTTTCGAGGGCTCCATCGACGACGTCTTCAAGACCCTGGTGGTCAACGGCTACGGCCGCTCCCAGGAGTACGACGCCGACCGCGCGTCCCTTGCTTATCTGGCTGCAACCGGCTATGAGCCTCGGGCGCTGAAAGACTTCCTCGAACGGATCGTGAAACAGAGCAAAGGCTCTGAGGGAGGGATCATGAAGACCCACCCTGCGACCAGCGACAGGATAGAGAACGTGATCGCCAATATGCCCGAGCAAAAGGCTGACCCGGCACTGGTTCAGATGCGCAGCCGAAGGTTCGCCGCCGCCGTAGGCAGGTAAAGCCGCCCCCGAAACGAGAAACTGAATCCCCTCTGCGCCATCTGGTACGCCATGACCCTCACCGTTCTGATCTGTTATCTGCTCGTCACCGCAACGGAGTACTTCCTCCGCTTCCTTAATCTGCAATACTTGAAACAACACGGCTCCGAGGTTCCACCCGGTTTCGAGGGCGCCATCGACGCCGATACCCTGGCAAAAACCTCTGCGTACACCCTGGAGCAGAGCCGGCTTGGGCTTGTGGAGTCGCTTTTCGACAACGCCCTCCTCCTTTTGTTCCTCTTCGGCGGACTTCTTGTTTTTTACGACCGCTGGATTGCATTCCTCAGCGGCTCCTTTGTCTGGAACGGGGTGCTGTTTTTCCTAGTCCTTACCCTCATCCAGACCGCCATCGACATCCCGTTCAGCCTCTACGGAACCTTCCGGATAGAAAACCGCTATGGCTTCAACACCATGACCCCTATCCTCTGGCTTTCCGACTTGGGCAAATCCCTGGCAGTTTCTTCGTTCATTCTGGCCCTGATGACCGCAGGAGCGTTTTCCCTGGTGCGCTGGAGCCCCGGTTTCTGGTGGCTCTGGGTCTGGGGGTTCGTTGCCCTGGTTTCCATATTCTTCATGTATCTCTCACCCTACCTGATCGAGCCCATGTTCCACAAGTTCGAGCCGGTGCAGGATGAGGAACTGGAGCAATGTATCCGGCAGCTCATGGAGAAGGCGGGGCTTCACGTCAGCCGCGTCATGCAGATGGACGCCTCGCGGCGGAGCCGGCACTCCAATGCCTATTTTACCGGGATCGGCCGGGTAAAACGGATCGTGCTCTACGATACGCTCCTTGCGCAAATGGAGCGGCAGGAGATCCTCACCATTCTCGCCCATGAGGTCGGGCACTGGAAGAAGGGGCATGTGTGGAAACGTCTGGTCATGGCCGAGATTTCCGGTTTCCTCGGCTTCTACGCGGCCTTCAGGCTCCTCCAGTGGGGCGGCCTGCCGGGCGTGCTCGGCCTTCCCCACGCATCGTTTCCCGCCCAGCTGGTGATCGTGGGGTTCATTGGCTCGATCTTCATGTTCCCCTTCACCGCCCTTTCCAGCTGGCTCTCGCGCAGGGACGAGCGCCAGGCGGACCGCTTCGCCGCGGAACTCTCCGGCACCCCCGTCGCCCTGGCAACGGCGCTAGTCAAGCTCAACCGGGAAAACCTCGGCAATCTGCACCCCCACCCCCTCTATGCCAAGTTCTACTATTCCCACCCACCGGTCGTCGAAAGGGTGCAAACCCTCCACGATTCCGCCCGTGCGGCGGATGCCTGAACCAACCCTTGTTTTTGTTTTTCATGGTTTCTATCGTTACTCCTATTTTTTCAGGTTGATCGGTGACAAAACAGCCCTTCCGTGGTATAAAATGCACATTATGTAATATTAATGCGCAGCGATTGAGGAGGGCACATGCAACGGTCGGCAAGTTTGCTGAGACACTTGGCTACAGCAGCCCTGACGGGGGGCGTTCTGGCGCTCCTTGTTGCGGCTGCGGGGGCGGCAGAGTCCATGCACGCCGGGATCGAGAAGTACGAGGGGACCAGGACCTGCCTGGAGTGCCATGACACCTTGGGAAAGGAGGTCGCCATGAGCCTCCATTACCAGTTGCAGGCTGAGCCGCAGTTCATTGAGGGGTGGGATAAGGGAAAGACCGCAGGCATGCTCGTGAGCTATTGTCCCCCTCCCAATACGGTCGCCGGGCCCAACTGGCTTGGCACGCTCCAGTCCAATGACCCCTCGAAGGGGACGCAGCCGGGCGGGTGCGGCCGGTGCCATATTGGTCTCGGCGCCAAGCCCAATCCTGTCGATAAGCTTACGGATGCGGATTACGAAAACATCGACTGCCTTATCTGCCACGGACCCGACTATCAGAGGGTCGTGGTGAAGGAGGTGGTGAAGGGGAAGGCGAAGGGAAGGGAGGATGTCCGGTTCAGGCTTGCACCCGCTCCGGACGTGGATATCCTCAAGGTCGTGCGCAACGTAAAGAAGCCGACCAGCGACATGTGTCTCCGCTGCCATGCCATGGTCGGCGGCGGTCCCAACTTTAAGGGCGGGGTGATTCCCACCGCAGATACGGATGTACATACCTCCATGGGGATGAACTGCACGGAGTGCCACACCACCAAGCAGCACAGGATTGCCGGCGGGGGGGACCTCATGGTCCGGGAGCTGACCGATGTCAGGGTGGCGTGCGACAATTGCCACACGCTGGCGCCTCACAAGGGTGAGCAGGCGGACTTCCTCAATCGGCACGTGGAGCGCATCGCCTGCCAGACCTGCCATATCCCGGCCATAGCCCGCGACCCGAAAATGCCGACCCTTGTGGAGCGCGACTGGACCAAGCCGGTACTTGACGCGAAGAGCGGCCTGTACGGGCCGGCCGACAAGACGGCGAACAACGTAAGACCGGAATACCTCTGGTGGAACGGGACCATGCAGGCGAACAATGAGCCCGTCGGCGCGAAGAGAGACCGGAAATCCAGGATCTACCCCTGGAAGCGGACCAACTACACGGTTATCGCCGATGCCGCCACCGGCATGCCGGTCCATATAAAGTCGAGCGCGTATGCGCAGAGCGGCGATCCGGCCGCAGCAGCCGTAAAAGGAGCCGTGGAGGCGAAGCAGCGGTACAGCGGCGAGTGGAAAGGTGTCCGGGAGCCGGTGCGGTATGCGCTCAACCACCAGGTGGCCCCCAAGTCCGAATCGCTCCAGTGCGACGCCTGCCACAGCGAGAACACCATCCTGGACTTCAAGGCGCTCGGGATGAGGAGCAGGAGAAAATAGCTTTCGGAGGAAGGACGTCTGCCGTGACTTCGTCCGTTCGTTCGGTCGCCGTAGCTGCGGACCTTGCACCGTCCGTCCATGTAATCGGCTGAACATCCGTTTGCAGGTGAAGGAGCTTCGTTCAACATTGGGCGAGTGTCCGCTCGCCGCTACGGCTCTGTCACTCACTCCCGAAGCCACGACAGCCGTCCTTGGAAATGTCGGAAAAACCAAAAAAAGCCACGGCGATGTCGCCGGGGCTTCTGCATGCCGGTTGATTGTAGCCTCGGGTTTTATCGGGTCATAACAACGCCGGTTTCCCCAGGGTTCCCCTGACCGGGATCTGGTAATGTCCGGGGGAGCTCTGGTATTTGAGGAGCAGGAGGAAGACGAATTTCTGCTTTTCGAGAAACTCGGCCTTCGGCATCAGCTCCAGGGTCAGGTTCAGGGGGGCGGCGCCCATGGGGGTCGTGAGCGGCATGTCCCCCTTGAGCCGCACATAGAGGCCATCACCCTCCAGGTTCAGGCTGTCCAGGGTGGCCTTGCCGCCGCCTATGCGGAGCATCCCCTGCACCGTCTTGTAGGAGGCGTCCGGAAGGGGCATCCCGCCGATCTTCACTCCCTGCAACTGGGCATCCTTCACGGCCAGCCGCAGTTCTCCGGTCGCGTCGTTCTGTTTCCCCCTGAAACTTCCCTTGACGTTGAGCTCTCCCTTCACCTGGGCACCGGTCACGCTCTGGAAAAAAGGTATCTCGTCCAGCCGCACATCGGCGATCTCCAGGGATGAGACCCCCTTTTTCAGCGACGCGAACTCACCATTTACCTCACCCTTGCCTATGGTCCCCCGGAAGGCGATGACCACCTTTCCGGTGAAGAGGGGGAGGATACGGAGCTTTGCCGTGGCCCGGCCGAATTTCAGCAGCGCCCCGCGGTCGGAATCGATCTCCAGCTCCCTGGCCCGAAGGCCTATGGGGAAGGCCAGTCCGAAGCCGGCGGCGCGCATGGTGTATCCCTGGGTTTCCAGGGCACGGCTGACGACCCCCTTCAACTCCCTGTTGGGAATGAAGAGGATGGTGAGGACAATCAGGCAGAATAGGGCGGCGGGAATCCCCACCCCTATGAGGAGGAAACGGCTGCGGTTCATCGCGCTCCTTGCTGGGCGGCCTTTATCAGGGCGACCGTCAGGGTCAGGTCAAGCCTTGACGGGTCGTCGAAGCGGCTCTTAATCACGGCCTTTTTGACGGATACGGGCTTTGCGCCTTTTTCCAGCCTGAAGAGGAGGTTCACCGCTTCGTTGGCGGTCAACCCTTCGATCTTCACCTCGGCGGCGTCCTCCACGTACCCGGGGATGTCTTCACCCTTCACCGGCTTGATCTGGGTGTTTTTCCCCTTGATCCCGATCTCTTCAATGACCTTTGCCGGCGAATCGTCGGGACGGGTTGCAGCAAGGCGGTTGGCAAGCCTCTGCGCGCCGGAGTTCGCCTCCTGGTAGCGCAGCTTCAGCATGAGCATTTCGGCGATGTCTGCTTCCCTCGCAGCTCGTTTCTTCTCCAGAGCGGCAACCTGTTTGTTGGCTGCAGAGAGGAGCACCGCCAAAAGGAGGATGGCAGCAATCCCCATCCCCCAGCGGAGGCGGGTCTTTTCATCCATGTTCTTATAGGTTTCCGTCAGGAGGTGCAGGTATTTCATTTTTCCCCCTCCTTTACCGTTCCGCGCAGGACAAAGGTGACGCTTCCGTCCGTCCGGGACTTTATCTCGCCCACCTCGGCATCGCTCAAGACATCGGCCGCACGCAACTTGAAATCGTTGACCGCCTGGATGGATCGGGCATCCCCCTTGAGACGCACCTGATTGCCGTCGATCTCGGCCTCGTAAACCCCGAAGACGTCGTCACCCTTGGCCTCGGCCACCTTTTTCAGGACCGCCAGCACATTGCTCGTGGTCTTGCCGCTGTTCAGGCGCTTGATCTCTGCGCGAAGCTCTGCAACCTCGTCTACCGGTTTTTTCCGGGTGGGGAACACCTCACGGTAGATGGCTTTGATGGAGTTGTTCAGCGAATCCACATCCTTCTTCGCCAGGTAATAACGGAGGCCGACCTCGGCAAAGAGGAGGATGACGAAGCCGGCGGCGAGAAACATGGAGAGGCGCAGTTTCTTCAGGGCCTTTGCCTGGCCCGCGGTGTAGGCAAGCGCGCCGCTGCGCAGGTTTACCGGATCACCGGCGGTGACGTCCCTGGCAATTGCATAGGTGCCGGCAAGATCCCGGGCTGCATCGGCATTGGCGGCGAAGGTTTCGAGAAATTTGCCGTCCAGCGGGAGCGGCGGGAAGGAAGAGACTTTTTCCCCGGCGTGCTCCGCCGAAACGGCATCCTTCTGTGAATGCCCTCCGTGGGAAAAGACCCGGTCCACCACGATCCCTTTGCCGATCTCCAGCGCTGCCAGCGTCTTCGCGACCTCTGCATCAGGATCTCCGGCGGCCAGGGCACGGAAATAGAGCGGCTTGCCGTTATTGTATACCGCCAGCGCCTCCCCGTCGGTGACGGCAACCGTGCCGCTCGCCGCTTCCGCCGGGATGAGGTGCTGCCAACTGAAGAGCGAGGCAGTGACCATTTCCGGCTCCATCCCGGTTTCCGTCATCACCCCGATCAGGTTCTCCACCGCGTGCCTCTTTGCCCAGACGGCGAGGACCTTCCCCCCGTCGAGGGTGAGTGCGTCGAACACCAGTTCGTCCGCATCGACAGCGGTTTCGCCCTTTAGCTCCAGTGGTAGAAGTTCCCTGACCTTGCGCCTGTCGCTCAACGGGAGCTCCAGTTCGCGCATGCCGATCTGTCCGGCGGGGATGGCCAGTATTACCCGGCGCTCCTCCCGGTCCGCGGGGACGAACTCCTCCACGAGACGGGAAAAAGAGTCCTCATGGCCGAGATGGTGGCGGGTCGCCTCCACAAAGCTGAGCACCCCCCGTTTCCTGCGGAACGTGGCAAAGAGGAGCTCGTTTCGTTTAACTTCCACGATGAGCAGATTCATCAGAATTCTCTCCAGTACAGATACTTCTTGTTAGAGATGCGCACCACCGCCTCGACGGTACGGGTGGTTTCCCCGACGGTGGCCGTTGAGGTGATGCGGTAAACATCTCCTTTCGTGAAAACAATTTTAGTGCCATACAGCCCTGTTGCCAAATTCTGGTCGCCCAAGGCATCTCCCAATTGTTTAGTGTTTTCGAACGGCCGCTGAGCGAGGACTTGTTTTGCCTTGTCCGGACCGATTTGAGGGTCAATCGCCTCAATAATCTCCTCTGGAGCGGTATTGATGTTGATTGCTTGCTGGTCGCTATAGACGGTCACCAGGGATTTGAGCTTCTCTATTGACGCCCCGGCGAACCCCTTAACCAGCGCTAGCTCCTCGACGGTGTCCAGCGGCCCATTTTTTGCCGCGTAAGGCGGTGTTAGCGTGCTGTAATACTGCGTTTTTGCCCCGTTTGGATGGGGTATTTCGTTGTTGCCGCGCCAGTCAGCTAATGCTTGGACGAGACCCTCGCTGTCTTTGAAATTTAAGATTCTGAAAAGACGGCCTGCCATCTCAGCTGTTGTTGGATCAGCTTGTATGTCGCCGGTTGGAGGAAACCGGTTCAGGTTCAGCTTGCCGCTCTCATCCTGGATGGTGATTACGAGCTTTCCCTCATCCTCCTCAAATGTGAGGGGTTGAGCCAGGAGCTTATACAGGCTGACGTACGTTTGATCCTTATTGGCAAAACTAAGTAACGCCTCGGCGCCTTCTTCTCCCGACGCGGCGAGAATGCCCGCCTGCTGGGCCGCCACGAAATTGTGGCCAAGCGACGTGTCCACGTAGACCTCGTCGACGAATTCGGCGGTCAGTGCCACGAGGAGCGCGGTGACGATAAGGGTTATGACAAGGGCGAAGCCACGCTCGTCCCTCACGGCACGATCCTCGTTTTGACCGTGGCGGTGTATTCCACGATCTTCTCGCCATCCTTAACTTGCAGGGTTATCCTGACAGCCTTGGGGAGTCCGCTGTTCAGTGCGGCGTTAGTGTCCCAAGTCCTGACCCATTTCCCCCCCGTGCCCTGGCACTCCACTAGAAATCCTTCCAGCTCCTCCATTTGCGGGTAAGGGTATGGCTTGACGTTGAGGTAGTAAAAATCGTGTGCTTCCCTCGTCAGGACGATCTTGTTGTTGTCTTTCTCGACGGGCTTGTATGTCAGATCCATCAGGTCCGAGTGGGGCTGGGGATCGCCGCTTGGTGGAGCGATTGCCGTGAAATGCAGGGTGGATGCCGGCTTGCCAAAAAAATCCCTGTCCTCGACGACAAAACAAAGTCTATTGCCTTGGCTGTTCGACTGGGGCTTGAAATACGCCGAGGCTATCTCCCGACGAAGCATGTCCAGGGTTGTGCGCAGCTCCCGTCGCGCTTCCATGCCGGACACGGCCGATTCTCGCCCGTTCATCAGGGAAAAATAGGTGCCGTAGAGCGCTCCGCTGAGGATGACGAGAAGCGCCATGGCTACCAGCAGCTCCAGGAGCGTAAAACCATTATTTTGCGATGTATTCGACAAGGGACAGTTTATTTTTGTCTCCTCCCCACCCAACAGTCAGTACCACCTTGTTCAGGACGGGCAAATCCGTGGGGGATGTATCCACCTGCCAGGTCATTTCCGGGTGGTCCGGGGCGAAGGTCCCTTTCTTTTCCTGCAGGTTATTTATGTCGATGTCTTCCCACTCGTCCATCTTTTCCCGCGCCAGCAGGACGGCTATGGTCTCTTCCTTGTCGCGGGCGACCACGGACAGATGGTAATTGAAGGAAGTGATGACGGTCAGCACCACCCCCGCCATGATCGCCAGAGCAATCATTATTTCCAGGAGGGTGAACCCCTTCACGTCTGCATCTCCCGGTATCCTTCCTCCACCTTGACCTTGCCGTTGTTCGGGTAGGCGGTTATGGTGTAATGACCGCTGCCGGCATCCTTCAGGTGGACGACCATGAACTCCGACAGGCCACTGGGGCCGAAGGCAACTACCACTTCGCCGTCGGCAACCTTTCCCAGCCGCGGGATGGTCACGTCTTCGATGGTTATCCCTTCGGCAATGATGCGCTTGGTGAGGAAAGTATCGTCCGTCGCGGCCTCATCCCCGCTATCCGTAAGCTTTTTCACGGTTATCGTGCTGTCTGCGAGGTTCAGGTGCATCCGGTAGCTGCTCTTGGTAGTAACGGCTTGATCGCTCAGGTACCTGATCGTCGAAGCCAGGGTGCGTGCGGAATCGCGCAGTTTGCCGGATTCCGTGGAGGGAAGTCGCGGCAGCACCATGAGCACGACGAGCGAGAGGATGGCGATGACGACCATCAGCTCGATGAGGGTGAAGCCGGCGGAAAAACAGGTACGAGGATCGAGGTTCGAGGCTAATGTTTTTCCCTCGTTCCTCTTTCCTTTTTCCTCGAACCTTTCTTCTCGCTCCTTGTTCCTCATGATTTACTGGATGTTCCAGCTTTCAATGTCGGCGTTCTTTCCTTCACCGCCTCTGGCGCCGTCGGCCCCCAGGGAGGAGAGGTCGTAATCGCCATGTTCACCGGGGGAAAGATAAATGTAATCGTTCCCCCAGGGATCTTTGGGGACATTCTTGTTTTCCAGATACCCTTCAGCCTTGTAGTTCTTCGGAATCTGGCCTACGGTCGGCTTGGTCGCCAGGGCCGCGAGCCCCTGTTCGGTGGACGGGAAGTTGCCGCTGTCCAGTTTGTAAAGCTTCAGGGCTGTTTCAAAATTACGAATCTGCACCTTGGCGTCAGCGATTTTGGCGTCGTCGGAGCGGCCGATGATTCTCGGAGCGACCAGGGCCGCCAGCAAGGCCAGAATGACCACCACAATCATAATTTCAATGAGGGTAAAACCGCGGTTGTTGTTGGTCGTATTGATCATGTGAAACCTCCGTTTAATCTGTTCGTTATCAGAGCACCTTGTGGGTGCCGTTGGTTGGCCATGTACAGGAGTCATCCTTACTTTACCAGTTCGTTCAACTGGAAGATGGGGAGCAACACGGCAATGACCACGAAACCGACGCTGAGACCCATTGCCAGGATGAGGAGCGGCTCCAACAGGGCCATCGAGCGGGTAGTGGACGATTCAAACTCCTTTTCAAAGGCTTCTCCGGCCTTGATAAGCATCTTTTCCAGCTCTCCGCCTTTTTCCCCGACCGCGACCATGTGCACTAACAGCGGCGGAAACAGGGGACTCTTATTGAGCGTTGCCGAGAGGCTTCCCCCTTGAATCAGCTCCTCGCTTGCCTCCATGAGAATGGTGCGGTATTCACGGTTGACTATCGCTGCGCCGGTGATTTCCATGGCCTTGATAACCGGCACGCCGCTCATGAGCAAGAGTCCCAGCACCTTGGCGAAGCGGGAAAGGATCAGCCTCTGGAGGAGTGAACCGAAGAGGGGGAGCTTGAGCAGCAAGCTGTCCCTTTTCCGGCACATGGTTTCGCTGCTCTTGAGTTTTTTCGATGCGTAGCTGATGGCGAAGCCGAGGATGATGAGCGCCCACCACCCTTTACGCACCAGGTTACTGACCTTGATGAGGATGATGGTTATCAGAGGGAGGGTGGCCTTACTCTCTTCAAAAACAGTGACGATTTTCGGTACGACAAAGGCGAGGAGAAAGAGCATGACGGCGACTCCTACCACTACCATGAGGATCGGGTAGGCGAGCGAGGTGATCACCTTGCTCCTGATCGCAGCCTGATCCTCAAGGAACTCGGCCAGCCGCTCCAGCACCACTTCCAGCGCCCCGCTCGCCTCGCCGGCGGATACCATGCCGATGTAGCTGTCGCTGAATATCTGCGGCTCGGCGGCCAGCGCCTTGGCCAGGCTGGTTCCTTCGGCCAGCCTGTCGCGCACCCGGCCGAGCATCTTTCTCAGCTCCCCCGGCCGTTCCTGTTCGTAAAGGGTGCTTATCGCCTCATAGACCGGGACCGACGAGCCGAGGAGCGTAGCCAGTCTTCTCGTCATGAGGGAGAGTTCCGGGAGGCCGACCTTGCTGCGGAAGAGCTGTATCCCCTTTCTGCTTCCCCCTTCGTCGGCCGATGCGATTTCCTTAGGGTAGAGGCCGTCTTTCTTCAGGCGGAGCCTCGCCTCCGCAGGGTTCCCCGCATCGATGGTACCGGTGACCTCTCCACCCCCGGCTTTGTAGGCGCTATAACGGAAGGTCGGCATAGTCCTCCTGCGTTACCCGCAGCACCTCCTCGATGGTGGTGATCCCGGCCGCCGCCTTGGCGAGACCGTCCTCGCGCAGGGTGCGCATCCCCCTGGATATGGCGTACTCCTTGATGACACCGGCAGGGGCCTGTCTTATGATCATGGAGCAGAGCTCGGAGTCGATGAGGAGGAATTCATAGATGCCGATCCTCCCCGTGGTCCCCAGGTTGAAGCATTTGTCGCAGCCGCGGCCGCGGTATAGCTTGGGCGGCAGCTTGATGCCGGCGTACTCCCTCTCCGGCGTGTATTCTTCCTTGCAGTGGGGGCAGATCACCCGCACCAGACGCTGGGCCATGACCGCAGAGAGGGAGGATGCCACCATGAACGGCTCGACCCCCATGTCGATGAGGCGGGTCACGGCGGTGGCGGCATCGTTGGTATGGAGGGTGGAGAGCACCAGGTGGCCGGTGAGACTTGCCTGCATGGCGATTTCGGCGGTTTCCGCGTCGCGGATCTCCCCCACCATGATGATGTCCGGGTCCTGTCGGAGTATGGATCTTAGCCCCCCGGCAAAGGTAAGGTCGATCTTCGGGTTCACCTGGATCTGGCCGATCCCCTTCAGCTGGTATTCTATCGGGTCTTCGATGGTGATGATGTTCTTTTCCGGCGTGTTGATCCGGTTGAGGGCCGCGTAGAGGGTGGTCGTCTTGCCGCTGCCGGTCGGTCCGGTGACGAGGATGATGCCGTTCGACCGGGAAAGGAGTCGTTCCATGGCCGCCTCGTTTTCGGGCGACAGACCGATGTTCGCCAGGGAGATCACCCCCCGCTGCTTGTCCAGGAGCCGGAGCACCACCCGCTCGCCGAAAAATGTGGGGATGATGGAGACGCGGATGTCCACGTCCCGGCCTGCGACGATGACCCTGAGCCTTCCGTCCTGGGGGAGGCGCTTCTCGGCGATGTTCAGGCCGGACATGATCTTGACCCGGGAGGTGAGCGCTTCCTGCACCACCTTGGGGGGGGTGAGCATCTTGTACAGGAGGCCGTCGATCCTGAAGCGGACCTCCAGCTCCCTTTCGAACGGCTCGATGTGGATGTCGCTGGCCCGCTCCTTGACCGCCTGGAAGAGGATCGAATTCAGTAGGCGGATCACCGGCGCCTCGTCGGCCAGGTCCAGGAGGTCCTTCGGCTCGTTGAACTCGGTGGCGATGGCGGAGAGCTCCTCACCCTCCAGTTCCTCGACCACCTCCTGGGCAGAGCCGGACGTCCTTGCATAGAGGCGGTTGATGGCGTCCAGCACCACCTGCCTCGGCACTGCCACGCCATGGACCGGCATGGCGTATACCCCCGACAGCTCGTCGAGTGCGAGGAGGTTGGCCGGGTCCCCGGTTGCGGCCACCACTTTGCCGTCCTCCTCCCGGAGCGGCAAAACGAGATTGTTGCGGGCAAACGCCAGCGGCAGGCGCGCAAGGAGCGCTGTATCCACCAGGCTGTCGTCGATCTCCGTCAGGAAGGGGATGCCGAGGCGTTCGGCTATGCGGGTTATTTCGGCATTGTCGCTCATTGGACGGGCTTCAGTTCCTTGTTGATGTTGAACGGCTTGTCGCTCTTGGTGGCTTCGATGAAGCCGGCCTTCTGGTTGGCCGAGACCTCGGCCATCTCATCGGCGCCCCTGATGATCCGCGGGGTGAGGAGAATCAGGAGATTGGTCTTCGTCCGCTCCGTGTGCTTGCTCTTGAAGAGCCAGCCGAGGATCGGTATGTCCCCCAGGAACGGAACCTTGGAGACGGTTTCCTGGTCCTGATCCTGGATCAACCCGCCGATGACGACGGTGTCCTTGTCCTTGACCACGACCGAGGTCTTGGCCGATCGCTTGGTGGTGACCAGGTCGGTGGCCTGTCCCTTGTTGGGGGTCACGGCGGATATCTCCTGGTAGATGTCCAGCTTCACGTATTCACCCTCGCTGATCTGCGGCGTGATTTTGAGGGTGATGCCGGTATCCTTTCGTTCCACGTTGGACGTCTGCGCCACACCGGTATTGTATGCGGTGGTCGATGTGACAAACGGCACGTTCTGGCCGACGAATATCTCCGCCTCCTTGTTGTCCGAGGTGAGGATGGTCGGGGTCGAGAGGACGTTTGTCGCATCGTTGGAGAAGAGCGCCTTGAGGGCAGCCGAAAAGTTCATCGGAGTATTCAGTGTGGTCGGAAGGGTGATCCCGGCCTGGCTGAAGCCCTGCAAGACATTGAAGAGCTGGCTGAAGGTGTTTTGCGGATCGTATATTCCGGCAACGCTGGCGTACTTGCCGTCTGAACCGGCACCGAGCAGCCCCCACTGCAAGCCGAGGTCCTTCAGCTTGTCGAGGGAGATCTCGGCGATCACCGCCTGGACGAAAACCTGGCGGCGCCGCTTGTCGAGCTTCTGGATCACCTGGAGCAGGTTCTGGTAGTCGTTGGGGGAGGCCATGATGATGAGGGAGTTGGTCGCCTTGTCCGGCGTGATGGTGATCTTTCCCCCCTCGAAGGGGGATGCCTGGGGCGCGGCCGCAGCCTGCCCCTGGGCTGGCGCGGGTGCGGCGGATATCCCCTTGACCACGCCGTCCAGGACCTTGGCAACTTCGGTAGCGTCGGCATTTTCCAGGTAGTAGACATTCACCTTGCTGCTGGAAATGGGGGGCACCACGTCGATGAGGGCGACGAGCTTTTTCACGTCATCCTTGTCCTTGTCGCTGCCGAAGACGATGAGGGCGTTCAGGCGGGTGTCGGCGACCACGATGTTGCCCTGGCCGGCAGCGGCGGGCTGACCGGCGGGGCGCTGCACCTTGTCCCGGCTGCCCAGCCACTCGCGGGCCACGTTGGCGGCGTTTTCCGCACCGGCGTTCTTGAGGTAGATCACTTCGGCCGTGCCGCGCTGCTGCTCGGTATCGATCAAATCGAGGATGCCGAGGATCTTCTGGATGTTGAGGGACGAATCGACCACCAGGAGCATGTTGGCGGGGCCGAAGGCGGATATGTAGCCGTCCTTTGAGACCACCGGCTGGAGGAAGCTGACCGCTTCCTGGCCGGATATGTTTTCCAGGGATATGACCCTGGCCACATAAGACTCGTTCACCGGCCCCCGTTCACCGTTGCTGAGAATCTTCATCCCCGCCTGCTTGGCGGCGGCGGTCGGGACGATCTTGTAGACCCTGCCCGCCTGGACGACGGTGAATCCCTTCAGCTCAAGGACCGAGGTGAAGACGTTGAACGCATCCTCCGGGGAGAGCTTGGCGGGGGAAAAGACGGATATCTTCCCCTTGACCCGGTCGTCCATGATGAAGTTCTTGCCGGTCAGGTCGCTGATGAACTTGACCATGGTGGAGATGTCCACGTCGCTGAAGTTCAGCACAACTCCCTTTGCCAGCGCCACGGAAGGTACCAGTGCGAAGAGCAAGAGGGCGATGATGGTATGCGAGATGCGTCTATTCAATGGATGCCTCCAAAACTGGGAATAGGGAACAAGGATCGGGTAGCACCTTAGCGAAAAGAGATTCTTCCAAGGTTTTTGCTCTTAACCATTCACCATTCACAATTCACCGTTTTATCTGATGTCATAATTGAACGTCACCGGCTGACCGTCCCGTATCAGGTCGAGCTTGATCCTGCTCTGTCCCTTGAGCGATGCAAAGGACTGGATTGCCTTTTCCGGTGAATCGATGGGAAAGTCGTTGATGCTTAAGAGCACGTCGCCGTTTTTGATGCCGATGGTACCGAATATCCCCTGCGGTTTCACTTCCGAGGCCCTGAACCCCTGTACCTTGCCGTCCTTCATGCTCGGCAGAAGCCGGGCGTCGGTCATTGCCTGGCCGATGTTGTCCAGGGCGGCGTTCAGCGCGCGCTGGTCGACCACATAGTTTCCGGCCCCCACCTGGGAGGCGAGGCCCGTTGGGCCTGCCGGCGGCTGGGCTGCAGCCTCGGTGGCTACTGCCGTGGGGGTCAGGATTTTTATTCTTCTCCCCCCCACCAGTATCTCGGCGACCTCTTTTTTCACAGACACCAGCGGTCCCGTATCGAAGACCGTGTCGCCGAGCCGGAAGACCCGCTCCTCCTTGGTGCTGGTCTTCTGCATCAGGGCGAACGTCTCTCGGAAGGAGCCGACAGCGGTCCCGAGGAGTATCAGATCTCCCTGGGAAACGGCCGGCGCCGCCTTGTTCGCGGCGGTTGCCTGTATTACCGGCGAGAGCTTTCCCTGGGTGGCCTTGCCGAACAGTCCCTTTTCGAGGATCGGCGCAAATGACATGAGGTCATCGGCCGTTGCAACGGAAGGGGGTGCTGCTGCGGCCTTTCCGGCGCTTTTAGGGTAGAGTTTGGCGAGTCTGAAGGAGATCAGGTCGGAGGAAATCAAGGCCAGGGCCGAGATGATGAGAAAAGCGAGAAAAATGTTGATCGGCAAGATCCATTTCTGCATGAATAACCCTTTATCCGGCGTTTAACTGTCTGAATATAGTAAATGTGGCGCCCTTATGCAAGGGAAAAGACGGGGGGAAAGGCCCCATTTCCCGGCGCCGATTCGGGCAACCATGCCCCCCTGTGCCGACAGGGCGGGGCGTTTGCTTCAGGTGTTGAATTGGCCTGTGTGGATGTGCTAATATCGCGCCAGAACATGTAATGCTGGTGGAGGTCTTACCCATGAAACCCGTCGTTGTAGCTGCTTCCACCATCCAGGAGCTTTCCCTTCTCGTTCGGGCCGCCTGCGCCCGCCAAAGGGGCGCCGGGAGCGGGGTCTATGACGCCCGCATCGGCGGACGGGAGATCATACTTGCCGTGACCGGCATGGGGAAGGTGAATGCCGCGTCGACAATAACGGCGCTTTTGGAGTGTACGCCGCCGCAGCTCCTTGTAAACACCGGCTGCTGCGGTGCCTATCGCGGGAGCGGCCTCGAACCGGGAGATCTCGCGGTCGCAACCGCCGAAATCTTTGCCGACGAGGGGGTCTTGACTCCGGCCGGATGGCGGCCGCTGGAATTCATCGGCATCCCTTTCCTGGAGCACGGCGGGAAACCCCTTTTCAACGAGTTTCCCCTCTCTGCGCAGGCTGCTGAAAAAGCCGTGCATCTGGCCGACTCCTTGGGCATTTCCATGAGAAGCGGGCGGTTTCTCACCGTTTCCACCTGCAGCGGGACATCGGCCCGGGGGGACGAGCTGTGCAGGCGGTTCGGCGGCATCTGCGAGAACATGGAAGGCGCCGCCGCGGCCCAGGTTGCCCTGCGATACGGGGTTGATTGCCTGGAAATCCGCGGGATCAGCAACATGGTGGAAGACCGGGACCTCTCCCGCTGGGACATTCCGCGTGCGGTAGAGGCGGCGCAGAGCTTTGTCCTTAAATATATCGAAGAGCTGTAGGAGCGTCTCGCCCCTGCTTCGAGGAACACCGACATGCGATCATTGACCCTTGGCTATTCTCCCTGCCCAAACGATACATTCATCTTCCATGCCCTGACCCACGGGCGGGTCGGCTGCGAAGGCTTTGCGTTCAAGGAGCGGCTGGAGGACGTCGAAACCCTGAACCGTCTGGTGCTCGAAGGGGGGCTGGATATCAGCAAGATATCCTATCACCTGCTCGGGTTCGTCCGGGAAGAGTACTGCCTGCTCCGTTCGGGCGGCGCCCTCGGACGCGGATGCGGGCCGCTGGTCGTTTCCGGGAAATACGGGCACATGTCGCAGCTCAAGGGAAAGCGGATCGCCGTGCCGGGAAAGTATACCACGGCAGCCCTGCTGCTGCGCCTCTTCGACCCGTCCCTGGACAATATCGTCCATATGCCGTTTCACGAAATCATGGCTGCCGTGGCCGGCGGCACGGTGGATGCGGGTGTGATAATCCACGAATCGCGCTTCACCTATGCCGGCTTGGGGCTTAAGAAGCTCCTCGACCTGGGGGACTGGTGGGAGGGGGAGACCGGCCACCCGATTCCGCTCGGCGGGATCGTGGCAAAGCGTTCGCTGGGGGAGGAGGCACTGGCAGCCATCGGCAACGCCCTGCGCGCCAGCGTCGAGTACGCGTTTGCCCATCCGGCCGAGGCGAACGGCTATATCCGCTCCCATTCCCAGGAGATGAGCGATGAAGTCTGCTCCGCCCACATAAGACTCTACGTGAACGATTTTTCCCTCGATCTGGGCGCGGAAGGTGAGGCCGCAGTCAACGCTCTCCTCTCCCGTGCCGAAGAAAACGCTCTCATCCCGAGATCGCCCTACAGCCTCTTCCTCCCATGATCGCCGTGTTAGGTTAATTTCTCCTGTGTGAAGATGTTTTTCAGGGGAGCTAAAGCATTGACTCGTTTCAACCGATAAGGTCATAACCCGGCCTTCCGTACGCCTGCCATACGCCATCGAAAGGCTTTCAGCAAGGAATCACACCAATGACAGATTCCAAAAAGAAGAGTGCCCTCCGTCCCCCCTGTAAATATTACTTGTTGCTTACTGCCCTTGTCTGGACGCTCCTGATGGCCGCCTCGTTCGCCTGGAACCTGCGTCATGAAAAAGAGGAGGCATCGGCCGTGAATGGAGCGGGTGAGCATTTCTCTCCCCCGGGAGGACGTCTGTTGCCTCTTGCAGCGGGGCATCTCTTTCTGTTTCTGGTGGGGGTGGCCGGTCTCGGCATGGGCGCCGCCAGGATCAGGAAAAGCGAAGACGAACGCAGCCGGGTTGAGGAGGCGCTCAGACGCGCGCTTGAGCTGTCCGGCATCGTCCTCGACGCCACCAACGACGCCATCTGTATTATCGACGCCGCCAGTTGCAGGATCGAAGGGGCCAATCATGCCTTTCTCAAGGGGGTCGGCCTGCGCGAAGAAGAAGTGCTGGGGAAAACCTGCCATGCGGTGACGCACGACAGCAGCGAACCTTGCTCATCCCCCGACCATACCTGCCCCCTGCGGAACACCCTCGGCA
Source organism: Geobacter sp. (assembly GCA_027356255.1). Classification (GTDB taxonomy): domain Bacteria; phylum Desulfobacterota; class Desulfuromonadia; order Geobacterales; family Geobacteraceae; genus Geotalea. Next base: position 28,346 of record DAIEGL010000253.1, read on the forward strand.
CCGGGACCGTTTCCATGGCTGAACATCTCCATTACAACCAGGAAGGGGAGAAGCTTTATGTGGAGGTGATCACCTATCCGATCCTCGACGGGGAGGGACAGGTCAGGCGGGTCCTGCATGTGGCGCGGGACGTATCCGAACGCAGAAGGGCGGAGGAGCTGTTGCGGGAATCGGAGAACAGTTACCGCGCCATTTTCGAAAATACCGGCGCTGCGATGATCATTGTTGCCGAAGACACGACCATCTCCATGATGAACAGGGAGTTTGAAAAGCTGAGCGGCTACTTCAAGGAGGAGGTCGAGGGTATCAGGTGCTGGACCGATTTCGTCTGCCGGGACGAGCTGGACAAAATGATCGAATTCCACCGCCTGCGGCGGATTGACCCGGACGCTGCGCCGAAAAGCTATGAATTCCGCTTCATCGCTGCCGGAGGAGGGGTCAAGGAGGTTTCGGCAAACTGGGCGGTGATACCGGGGACGAACAAGAGCGTCGGTTCGTTGCTGGATATTACGGAGCACAAGCGGATCGAGGCGGCGTTGCGGGAGAGCGAAGCGACCCTTGCCATGGCGCAGAAAATCTCCCACCTGGGGAGCTGGGAATGGGATGTGGAGGCGGATGCCTTCAAATGGTCCGATGAGATGTACCGCATCAGCGGCATGGACCCCCGGGAGTTCACGGTAACTTATGAGGCTTTTCTGGACATGGTGCACCCGCAGGACAAGGAGGCTGTCAACCGTGCCGTGAACGAGGCCCTCTACGCGCAGAAGGCGTATCGCATCGATTACCGCATCGTGCTGCCTGACGGGAGAATGCGGATGGTGGACGGCCAGGGAGAGGTGGTCTTCGATGAGGCCGGCAAGCCGATCCGCATGGTCGGCACCACTCAGGATGTCACCTGGCGCAAAGAGGCCGAAGAGGCGCTGAGGAAATCGGAGGAAAAATTTTCCAAGGCGTTCCATGCGAGCCCGGATTGGATTGCCATAACCCGGGTCGGAGACGGAAACTATCTCGAGGTGAACGACGCCTTCCTCGGCATTACCGGTTACGGCCGGGAGGAGGTGATCGGCCGCACTTCCAACGAACTGGGAATCTGGGCCAACCAGCAGGACCGGATCACGATGCTGAAGCTCCTCAACGAGCACGGCCTGGTGCGCAACCTGGAGGTGGAGTTCAGGATCAAGAGCGGAGAGCCCCGCACCATGCTCTGGTCTGCGGATGTGATGGAATACAACGGTGAAGCCTGCCTGATCACCATCGCCCGGGACGTGACCGAGCAGCGCTACTTGGAGAAGGAGCTCTTGAAGAGCCAGGCACAGCTGTACATGAAGCACGAAGAGTTGAAGAACCTCTTCAACCAGATGGAAAACATCAGGCGGGAGTGGGAACAGACCCTGGATTGCATCGCCGACATGTTCATCCTTACCGACCACGAAGGGCGGATCAAGCGGTTCAACCGCGCCGTGGAGGACTTCACCGGCAAGACGCACCGTGACATTGTAGGCAGCGAATGGGGCGCGTTCCTGGCCGAGCATGGGCTCAAGGCCAACATCGACAGTCCCGGCATGGAAATTTACAACGGTGCCGCGGACAAGTGGCTGGTGTTCAATTCGTACCCGTATGCCGATCCCCTGGGGGGAGGGAGCACGGGGATCGTCATAACCATACATGATGCGAGCGGAGCCAGGAAGGCATGCAGGCATTGAGTATCAAATCCAGGATGACTTTGGCCGTTTCCGTGCTGGTGGCGGTTGTGCTCTCCGTATCAGGCTTTATTGCCCTCTCCTATTTTCGCAGCGAGCTCAAGGAAACCATATCCGGCCAGCAGCTCACCCTCATCACTTCCGTTGCCGAAAATCTGGACCACAGCCTCGCCCAGTCCCGTGATGAACTCGCAGAAATCGCGAAGAGCGTCACCCCGGATATGCTCGCGGATGGAGAGAGGTCCCAGCGCTTTCTCGACGGCCGGGGGAAGAACGAAATCAGGTTCGACAACGGCATCTTCCTCCTGTCCCGGGAAGGGAGGCTGATTGCGGAGACCCCATTCCTCCCCGGCTGGAGGGGGCGCGACTTCTCGTTCCGCGCCTACTTCAAAAAGGTTGCGGAAACCGGCAGGCCCTGCATCTCCGATCCTTATGTCTCCAGCCAGGCGCACCGGCACCCGGCCATCATGTTTGCGGCCCCCGTTCTCGACGCCAAGGGGGAACTCGCGGCGGTCCTGGCCGGGAGCGTCGATCTGCAGAACGACAATTTTCTCGGAAAACTCTCCCGGCTCAAGGTAGGGCGGAGCGGTTACCTCTCCCTCTATACCGCCGACGGGGTCGTCATTGCCCATCCCGACCGGAGCCGGACCATGAATAAGGTCGCCCCCTCCGGGAAAGGCGCCCTCCTCGGCTCGGCGCTGGCAGGCTTCGAAGGGAGCGATGAAAGGGTGAACGGATCTGGGGTGCCGGTCCTCTCGTCGTTCAAGCACCTGCGGGAGGTGGACTGGGTGCTGGCCGCCAACTATCCGCAGTCGGAGGCGTATGCCGCCATCTACAGGGCGCAGCGGTACTTCTGCTGGGCGCTCGGCGCAATGGTGGTCCTCTCCGTGTTCCCCGCCTGGTTCCTGATGCAGCGGATGACCGCCCCTCTCCTGCTCTTCACCAGGCATGTGCGGGAATTGCCCGGCAGGGAAGGGGATGAAAGGTTTGCTGCGGTCACTGCCGGGGGGGAGATCGGCGCCCTTGCCGAGACGTTCAACACCATGGTCCGGGAGTTGGACAGGAAACAGGCGGCGTTGCGGGAGAGTGCGGAGCTTTACCGGATCGTCGCCCGGTTCGCCTCCGAACTGGCCGTATGGCGCGCCCCGGACAATTCCATCCGCTACATCTCCGAAAACTGCCTGGAGCTTACCGGCTATGGGGAGGAGGCGTTTTATGCCTCCCCGGAGCTGATCGATGAAATCGTCCATCCGGAGGACCGGCGGCGCTGGCTGCGCCACACGCTGGACAGGGACGAGAACGGGGTTACCCGGCCGCTCGATATCCGCATCGTCACCAGGGGTGGGGAGGTGCGCTGGCTGAACCATACCTGCCACACTATCTACGGTTCAGACGGCGAGTTTTTCGGGGTCCGCGGCAGTTTCAGGGACATCACCCCGCGCAAACGGCTGGAGAAAGAGCTCCAGACGCAGAAGGAATTTGCCGAAAGCCTGCTGGAAAACGCCACCGTTCCCATTTGCGTGGTTGACGCCGGGCACCGTGTCATAAGCTGGAACAGGGCGTGCGAAGAGCTCACCGGGGTGGAGCGGCCGGAGGTCGTAGGCTCCGACCTCCTCTGGAAAGCCTTCTACGACCATGAGCGGCCGACGCTGGCGGACATACTGATCGACGGCAACTGCGAAAAACTCGCCCAATATTACGAAGTCTACTCGAAGTCCCCCTTCCTCGCCGAGGGTATGCAGGCCGAGGGGTGGTTTCCCGGCCTCAAGGGGGTGGACCGATACCTCTGCTTTGACGCCGCCCCCATTCGCAACGGGAAGGGGGAGCTGGTCGCGGTCATAGAGACGCTGCACGACATCACTCCGCGTAAGAAGGCGGAGCGGGAGCTCAGCAAGAGCCGGGCCGAACTCATGGTCAGGCACGAACAGCTGTCGAACCTCTTCTCCCAGGTGGAGATCGCCAAGAAGGAATGGGAGCGGACCCTCGACTGCACCGGCGAACTGGTCATGCTCGTCAACAACTCCGGGCGGATCAGGAGGTGCAACCGTGCGGTCGGGGAGCTCGCGGGGATCTCCTACGACCGGATCATCGGCGCGGACTGGCAGGAGATCGTCCTGACCCCGGAGATGGACGCCGGCCGCTTTAACGGCCAGAGCGGAGAACTATATCACCGTGCGACCGGACGCTGGTATTATCTCGCCTCGTATCCCTTCAAGGAGGGGGACGCGCTGGAGGTCTCCGGGGCCGTAGTGACCCTCCACGATACCACGGAGGTGAAACGGGTCTCGGCCGCCCTGGAAAATGCCTATGCCGAGCTGAAGGCGACCCACGCCCAGATGCTGCAGAAGGAGAAAATGGCCTCCATCGGCCAGCTTGCCGCCGGCGTGGCCCACGAGATCAACAACCCGATCGGCTTTGTCTCCTGCAACCTGGGGACGCTCGACAAATATGTGGGAAGGATGAAGGAGTTCATCTCCCTCCTGGAAGAAAAAATCGCCCCGATCGCCCTTCCCGAGGTGCTGTCCGAGCTGGCAGGGAAAAAGAAGGGTCTCAAGCTGGAGTACGTGATGGGAGATGCGGTGGCGCTCATCCGGGAATCGCTCGAAGGTTCCGAACGGGTGCGCAAGATCGTAGCTGACCTGAAGAGCTTCTCCCGTTTGGACGAGGCGGAGCACAAGCAGGCGAACATCAACGAATGCCTGGAGAGCACCATCAACATAGTCTGGAACGAGATCAAATACAAGGCGACCCTGAAGCGGGAATTCGGCGAACTCCCCCAGCTGAAATGCCATCCGCAGCAGCTGAACCAGGTATTCATGAATCTTCTTGTCAACGCCGCCTATGCCATCGAGAAGCAGGGGGAGATAACCGTCAGGAGCCGGTACGCGGACGGTTCGATCCTTGTCTCCATATCCGACACCGGCTGCGGCATCCCCGCGGAGATCAGGGACAGGATCTTCGAGCCGTTCTTCACCACCAAGGAGGTGGGGAAGGGGACCGGCCTGGGGCTCTCCATCTCCTACGACATCGTCAAGAAGCATGGCGGCGAGATAAGCGTGGCGAGCGAGGTGGGGGAAGGGGCCACCTTCACGGTCCGGTTGCCGGTCGTGGAATGAACAAATAACAACCCAAAGATGCACGCCTCCTGATATCGGAAATCCGCTTTCCCTGCCATTACCCCCCCCACTGAATCAGCCCCGTAAACATCACCTGAAACTCAAGCTTTGCCCCCCGAAACCGATAAGAAGTTCATCAAATGGGTGACGTCAGTCGGCCACGGAAGGAATAGGGGAGCTTTGTTTTTATGAACAATACCGCATCAATGGAAACTGCCACCAACATGGCGACTGCCAACCAAATATCCCCCTTGCGCATGTTCACCTCTCTGCTGGTCGTTCTCTTCATGGCCGAAGCGATAATCATGTTCACGCTGCCGTTGTTATTTTCCGCCGATGTCGATCCGGTGGAAAACCTCGCCGACTCCGTCGTTCTCGTTATCCTCAGTGCCCCGTTTATCTGGTCCCTGATCGTCCGTCCACTGCGTAACGCCGTGACGGCGGAGGCAACCTGGGCCAACGCGTTGCTGGAGCATGTTATTGACGGCGTGGTCATTTTCGACGACCGGGGGGTCATAATCTCGTGCAATCCCGCTACCGAGGCCATGTTCGGTCATACCACCAGGGAAGTAATCGGGCAGCGTCTGGATTCACTGTTGCATGCATCAAGCGACAGCGGTGGACATGGCCTGCATCTCCTTGGGATGTCCGATTCCCCATACGATATTTGCCGTATCAGCCATGACGTGCTCGGCCGTCGCAAAGATGGCAGCGTCTTTCACATGGATCTTTCCGTGAGCAAGGTCAATCTGGCGGGTAAGGTCTCGTTCATCGGGATCATTCGGGACATCACCGAACGGAAGCGGATCGAGCTGGAGCTGACGGAGACCCAGGCGAAGTTTCTCCAGCAGGAAAAGATGGCGTCCATCGGCCAGCTCGCCGCGGGGGTGGCCCACGAGATCAACAACCCCATCGGCTTCATCTCCAGCAATCTGGGCACCCTGGGGAAATACGCGACAAGGTTTACCGGCTTCATAAAAGCCCAGGCCGATGTCCTTTCCGGGATGAAATCGGCGGAGGAGCTGGCGGAAGAGAGAAAACGGCTGAAGATAGACCACATCCTGGCCGATGTGGAGGGGTTGATCCGGGAGTCCCTGGACGGCGCAGACCGGGTGAGAAAGATCGTGGCCGATCTGAAGAGCTTTTCGCGGGTGGATGAAGCGGAATGCAAATATGCCGACCTCAACGAATGCCTGGCGAGCACCATCAACATAGTCTGGAACGAGCTGAAGTACAAGGCAGAGCTGGTCCGGGATTTCGGGGAGATCCCGCAGGTGAAATGCTATCCCCAGCAGCTGAACCAGGTCTTCATGAACCTTTTGGTCAACGCCGCCCATGCCATCGACCGGCACGGGGAGATCACGGTCAGGAGCTGGGGGACGCCTGGAAGCGTATGCGTCTCGGTGAGCGATACCGGCTGCGGCATCCCCAAGGAGCAGATAAACAGGATTTTCGAGCCGTTCTTCACCACCAAGGAGGTGGGGAAGGGGACCGGCCTGGGGCTTTCCATCTCCTATGACATTGTGAAAAAGCATAACGGCGAGATCTCGGTCCAGAGCGAGGTGGGAAAGGGGACAACCTTCACCGTGACCATACCGGCCGTTTTGGGGGGGTAGCGTGGAGCAGGTAAGAATCCTCTGCGTCGATGACGAGGTGAACGTCCTGAAGGCGGTGGAGCGCGTCTTCCTCGATGAGGAGTACGAGATCCTGAGCGCGGAGTCGGCCGCCGCCGGTCTCGACGTGCTGGAAAAGAGCGGGCCGGTGCAGATAGTCATCTCCGACTACCGCATGCCGGGGATGAACGGGGTCGATTTCCTGAGCGAGGTCTGCCGCAGATGGCCGGAAACGGTGCGGATCGTCCTTTCCGGCTATGCGGATACGTCGGCGGTTGTCTCAGCCATCAACGAGGGGCAGATCTACAAGTTCATCCCGAAGCCGTGGAACGACGACGAGTTGAAGGTGACCATCGCCAACTCCATTGAACGTTATTTCCTCAGGCAGAAGAATTCCCAGCTCATGGCCGAGCTGAAGGGGAAAAACGAGGAGCTGGAAAGGATCAACAGCGACCTGGAGCAGCGCATCGTCGAGAAGAGCGGCCGGGCCATGTTCCAGTACAAGATACTGACCCTTTCCCAGAACATCCTCGACGCGCTCCCCGTGGGGGTAATCGGCATCGACACCGACGGCGTCATCGTCCAGTGCAATCGGATGGCAACGGACCTGCTCAACTGCAACGACAACGAGTGCCTGGCGGCTCCGTGCCGGGACCGGCTTCCTCCCGAACTCCACGCCTTCGTGAAGGGGATCGACGGTTGCCGGTACGTGCGCAGCCGCATCTCCCTGAACGGCAGAGAACTGCTGGCAACGGGGGGGTACATGAAATGCCGGGAACAGGAAGGGATAATCCTGGTGCTTGACCGCTACGAGTCGGACATGAAGGGGAAAAAGAGCGATGATTGAGAACAGCACAGAAGACGCATTGAAAGTCCTCCTCGTCGACGACGAGATGAACATCCTGCTGGCCCTGAAGCGCCTCCTGATGGATGAGGAGTTCGATGTCATTACCGCATCCTCCGGCGCCGAAGCCCTTGAGATGCTCGACCGTGTCGGGGATGTGGCCCTGATAGTCTCGGACCAGCGCATGCCCGGCCTTTCCGGCGCCGAATTCCTGGAACGGGCGCGAGACGTCGCCCCCGACGCCGCCCGGATGGTCCTGACCGGTTATGCCGATGTGGCGGCGGCCGTGGACGCCATCAACAAGGGTGGGGCGCATCGTTACCTGAACAAGCCGTGGGATGACGCGGAGCTCTTGAGGTCGGTCCGGGAAGCGGTCGAAAAATACCGGCTCGTCCGGGAAAACCGCCGGCTCACGGAGACGGTCAAGCGCCAGAACGCGGAGCTGAAGGACTGGAATGCGAACCTGAAAATCCGGGTGCTGGAGCAGACCAGCCAGATAAGAAGGAAGAACGAGGAGCTGCATGGCCTGAACAGCAGGCTGAAACGGAACTACGGCGACTCCATCCTGGCGTTTTCCCGGCTCATCGAACTGCGGGACCGGGAGGTCAGGAACCACTCCGGCAACGTGGCGAAGCTCTCCGCGTTCATGGCCGAAGACATGGGGCTTAAGGCGGAGGAGATCGAGACGGTCAGGGTCTCTTCCCTCCTCCACGACATCGGGAAGATCGGCGTATCCGATCTCTTGCTGCAAAAAGGCGAGGGGGAGATGACGGAGCGGGAGCGGGAGGCATACGTCCAGCACACCGTCAGGGGGCAGGCGGCCATTGATTCCATCGAGGATCTGCGCGGTGCGGGGCTCCTCGTCCGCCATCACCACGAATGCTACGACGGCAGCGGGTTTCCCGACCGGCTGCGGGGGGAGGATATCCCGCTCGGCGCGAGGATCATCGCCATGGCAGACCATGTGGACCGGAGCGTCAGAAAGCTGTCCGGCGACGACCTGCCGGAGCTCGTCCTGGCCGACGTGGAGCCGTGGTTGGGGAAGAGATTCGATCCCCGCCTCTTCCCCTTCCTGGAGAGGGGGGTGCGGGAGTGTTACGGGGCGTTATCGTCCGCGGCCGAAATGACGGAGATGGAGTGCCGGCCGGCCGATCTCCTGGCGGGGATGGTCCTGGCCCGCGACCTGTGCAGCGGCACCGGCATCCTCCTCCTCGGCAGGGGGGCTGTGCTGGACATCGAAAAGATAGCGGCGCTCAAGCGCTACTACCGCATCGATCCGCCGGCTGACGGGGTCTTTGTCCTGGTCAGGAGGTAGCGCTTTGATCGAGTACGACGAAACCGCCCGGCGGATGGTGCTGAAACTGGTCTACTACGGACCGGCGCTCTCCGGCAAGACCACAAATCTCTTGCGCCTGCACGACATGCTGGCGCAGGAGGGGCGGGGTGAGCTTATGGTGCTGGACACTACGGATGACCGTACCATCTTCTTCGACCTCCTCCCCTTTTTCATCGTCGCCCCCAGCGGCCTGAAGATAAAGGTGAAGGTCCATACCGTTCCCGGCCAGGTAAAGCGTGACGCAATGAGAAAGGCGGTGCTGCAAAGGGCCGACGGCGTGGTGTTCGTCGCCGATTCCCAGCTCGATGAATCGGCCAACAACTTCGCCAGCTTCGACAATCTGGAGAAAAACCTGGCGATCGTCGGCCTGGACATCGATAAGCTCCCGCTGGTGGTGCAGTTCAACAAGCGGGACCTGCCGGGGATCGTTTGCGAAGCGGATGTCCGGCGCCGCTGGGGGCCGACCGGAGTTCCGGTGTTTATGGCATCCGCCCTCAAGGGGTGGGGGTCGTGGAAACATTCGCCCGGCTGGCCGAGCTGACTTACGACAATCTCGACCGGAGATACCGGCTCTTTGAGGAACACGGGCTCGGGCGCGCCGATTTCGTCGGCAGGCTGACGGTCAGGAGGGAAGGATGACCGACCAGGGGATATCCTATGTGGTGGGTGAGGAAAAGTGTCTGACCGACATCGTCGGTGACGCCGATGTGCTCCCCCTTCTCAGGGGGGCCGTCCGTGCAGGGGTTGCCGAAGCTTCCGTCATCGATGCGGAAGGCGCCCTGTTGTGGGGGGAACGGAACCCCGCCGCCCGCGGCGCGATCTCCGAGAGCATCCCGATCCGCCTCGAAGGGGAAGTGGTGGGGAGCCTGGTCGTCACGGGGGAGAGGGGTGAGGATTACCTGAAGGGGATCGCCGGACTCCTGTCCGACGCCCTGAACAACATCATCGCTACGAGCCTGAAGCGGATGCTCACCACCGAGATCCATACCGGCGTGGTCATCCCCGTCGATGAATTGGCTTCTCTGGTCGCCGAGTGTGAGCGGGAGTACCGCTGATGCTCCTGCACGGGCGTCCTCTCAGGCGCATTATATGCGATTAATGGGCTTTCTCACTGAATTTCCGGTGCAAAGCATAGTAATATCAATATGTTGCGTTATTGTGTGCGGCTTTTTGCTTGACCTTGCCGGATCGCTTGTGTTATAAGTGCGCCTCGCCCAACAAAGGAGGTGCGCATGGCATCACTCGAGCGGAGTGGCAATCTGGCGCTGATAGCTGCCATTTGCCTGATGCTCCTTCCGATCCAC
>DAIEGL010000269.1 GCA_027356255.1 Geobacter sp.
CGCCATCCCCTCCTTGCGCAGAAGCCCCAGGAGGAGCGGAAACTTCTCCTTGCGGGAGACGTGGTAGAGGACCTGTTCGACCCGTTCCGCGGTCATCTGCTCCGGGGTGACGGCGACCTTTTCCGGCACGTTCATGAACTCATAGGCGAGCTCCATCACCCTGGTGTTGAGGGTGGCGGAGAACATCAGGTTCTGGCGCGCGTCGAAGGGGGGGAGGCGGCGGAGGATGAAGCGGAGGTCGGCGATGAACCCCATGTCGAACATCCGGTCCGCCTCGTCGATGACCAGGGCCTCGATGTTCTTGAGGGAGTAGACCTTCTGCTTCAGGTAGTCGATCAGCCGTCCCGGGGTGCCGATGACGATGTCCACCCCCTCCTTGAGGGCGTTCTTCTGCTTCATGTAGTCCACGCCGCCGTAGATGGCCTGGATGGTGAAGCCGGTGTGCTTCCCCAGCTGCTGGGCGTCCTTCTCGATCTGCACCACCAGCTCGCGGGTCGGGGCGAGGATCAAGGCCCGGGGGTGGTGCTCGGTACCGGCCTTCTCCTGTTTCATAAGGCGGGTGAAGAGCGAGATGAGGAAGGCGGCGGTCTTGCCGGTGCCGGTCTGGGCCTGCCCCGCCACGTCCTTGCCGGCCAGGGCCAGCGGAAGCGCCTTTTCCTGGATGGGTGTGCAGTCGGTGAAGCCGGTCTCCCTGATCCCCTCAAGCACCTGTTCCGGCAGGTTTAAATCGGTGAATTTCATTCGTAATATCCTTTTATTACATTATTTCAACAGGATATCATTAACACACCGATGTGCAAATGGCAATGGGAAGAGTCGGCCGGAGAAAGGCAGAAGCTGATAACGCCTTGACTCGACGGGCATTCGGGCGTATTTTAGGGCGCGTTAATGGCTTTTCTGGGCGGCTTTGTGCGCTTGCGGGGGAAGCATGCTGAAAGACATGAAAACGCATACCCATCTGAAACCCGGACAGAAGGGGACACGAAAGCTGGTCGAGAAGTACGGCGCCTCGCTTCTCTGCGTCCGCTATCGATACGATGAGATCCGGGGCGTGCGGCTGAAGACGGTCGAGATCATTGTGGAAGAAAAGGCCGGGAAGCTTCCCTTACGGTATCGGGATGAGAATACGGTTTCCGTAATCGTGGCGTACACCGAGAAGGCCCTTAGAGACAGGAGGACGTCTTTGGGGACGCCCTTCGTATATTCACATTAGAGGAAAAGGGGTGTCCCAACTCTCGTGTGGGCTCGAACCTATGGTCATCAGCGCAGTACACCGAGAAGACTTTGCGGGACGCCCTGAAAGTGGCGGGACGGCGCTGGTGCCCACGGAGAGGCTGGTCAGCCGAAAACCGTTGCCCGGAAAACGCAAGAAAGCATGCATCCCATGAAAACCTTCATCCAAGAATCGATAAATTCCCTTCTGATCATCTTGGGCATCCTGTCCGCCGGAATGGGAATAAAAGGCTTCCTGCTGTCTTCCCACTTCATTGATGGCGGCGTAACCGGCATTTCCATGTTGCTGGCCGACGTGCTCGGATATCCGTTGTCGATCCTTATTCCGCTCATCAACCTGCCTTTCATCGCGCTGGGGTATCGCCAGATTGGGGGCATGTTCGCGTTAAAGAGCACCCTGGCGATCACGGGACTATCCCTGTGTCTTGCCTTTGTCAACTATCCGGATGTAACGCCGGACAAGCTCCTGACAGCGATTTTCGGCGGCTTCTTCATCGGTGCGGGAATTGGGTTGGCGATACGCGGCGGCGCGGTCCTTGACGGCACCGAGATCGCTGCGCTGCTGATCGGCAAGAGCAGTCATCTGCTGAAAGTCGGCGATGTCATCCTTATCGTGAACATCGTCATCTTTGCCTCTGCCGCCTTTGTTCTCGGCATCGACGAGGCGCTCTACTCGATCCTGACCTACTTTGCCGCCTCCAAGACCGTCGATTTTCTTCTTCACGGCATCGAGGAATACAACGCCATTATTATCATGTCGGAAAAAAGTGATGAGATCAGGGAGTCCATCGTCCGTGTCCTGAGTCGTGGCGTGACAATTTACAACGGCCGCGGTGGTAAGACCGGCAAACCGATGCATATCCTTTATTGTGTGGTCACCCGGCTGGAAATCGGCAGGGTCAAGAATGTCGTTAATGAAATCGATGGTGCTGCGTTCATCGTCATTCACCCGTTGGCAGACGCAGTGGGCGGCATCATCAAGAAGACTGCTCTGCATTAAAAGGATAACTTGGCACGGCTGGCATTCGCTTTGTCGATCTCTGCAAGGTATGCGAGCACTATTTCGGGCAGGCCAGGCAAGCGAGCGGGAGCCATCGGGTTTACAAGACTCCTTGGGTCGGAGACCCCAGGGTTAATATTCAAAACAGCAAGGGGCAGGCAAAAGCCTATCAGGTTAAGCAGGTCCTCAAGGCAATAGAACGGCTGGAGGTAGAAGATGGCTCAAAAAGATGACAAATTTACATATTCCGCGCAGCGCTTAAAGCGCGGCACCTGCTCGTTGCCCATGGTCACAAAGTCCGCGAACCTGGAGAGCGGCCTAACCCACAGGGAGTAATCGCCGTAGAGGCAGCGGTAGACGACGATGGGCTCCTCCGTCTCGCTGTCCCGGGCGATGCCGATCACCTCGTAATATTTCCCCTTGTAATGCCGGTAGCGGCCGGGGGAGGGCTCAGTCTCCCCATGTCTGTTCATGGCTCTCTCCTTGGTCCGATGCTATCTCGTGAAGAATTGAACCGCCTTTTTGATCAGCTCGAAGAGGTCATCGTCGTGACCGCCGTAGGTGCCGTAGCCGGGATAGTCGCTGTAATCCCCCGCTGCGGCGGACTGCGCCCGCGCCTTGCGCTGTTCCCGCTCCTGCTCGGCCTCCGCCCTTTTTAGCTCATCCTGCCGCTCCTGGTCCAGGAGCTTCCCCCCGGCCTTCATCCACTCGGAGAGGCGCCTGAGCTCGCCGCCGTCGAGCCAGACGCCGTGCGCCTTGCAGCGATCGACGATGACCCCGCTCCTTACCCCGAAGTTGACCCGGTTCATCACCTTTGTGCAGACGGGGCACTTGATGTAGGTGACGCCGTAGTCGTCCCCCAACTTTGCGGCGACGGCGGCATCCAGTCTGCTCCTGTCGATGGCGAAGACGTTGGTGACCGTTGCCTGGAGAAGCGCTTCCAGCTCCCCTGTGTCGAAGAAGAGACCCAGACACTGGTCGCACCTCTCGACGAGGAATTTCCCCTCCAGCTTGAGGTCGATGGTCCTGAGCCGGATGTTGCACCGGGGGCAGATGCGCTCCGACTCCGGTTCGTTGGTGGTGTAGTAGTTGATCCCCTTGAGGTCGATGTCGTTACGGCTGCCGCAATACTCGCACCGGATCGAGCCCGGCGGCAGGGGGGCCGCACAATTGGTACAGTTGGCCATGGTGCCTCCGTGAAAGCCTTGCCTACTCGGGTAGGGGGGGCGGCGTCGCCTTGAACGCCCCCGCGAATTCCGGGAAATGCCCGGCCGCCTCCCAGCCGGTCATCCCCTCTTTCCACATGAGGGTCTCCCCGGTGATGGCCCCCTTCCCGATGTAGGCAATGATGGCGTCCCTGGCGAAGGGGCCGGCCTTCTTGCCGTTTTTCCCCACATAGTATCTGGCGTCATCCGCGCCGGGGAGGGGAGGTGGGGCTGCCTGCGCCGGTGGCTTCTGGACGGCGGCGTTGGCCATCTGGTTTGCCATGGCAAAGCCCATCCCCATGCCGATCCCCGCCGAGGCGTCCCCGCCGGGGTTTTTCGCCGCGGCTTCCATGGCGTTGGCGGTCTGGAACCGGGTGTAGTCGTCCAGGTTGCCGATGATCCCCATGCTGCTCTTCTTGTCCAGCGCCTCTTCCACTTCCACCGGGAGGGCGATGTTCTCCACCAGGAGCTTGGTCAGCTCCAGGCCGTATGCCAGGAATTCGGCCGCGAGCCGGCCGGTCAGGGAGAGGGAGAGCTCATCATACCTGGCGGCCAGGTCTAAGACCGGGATCCTGTTTTCCCCGAGCATGTCCGAGAACCTGGTCACGATCTGGTTCCTAAGCTGGTCCGTCACCTCGCCCGTGGTGAAGTGTCCCTCCGTGCCGACGATCTCCCGGATGAACCTGGCCGGATCGCTCACCCTGGCCACGTAGGTGCCGTAGGCCCGCAGTCTTACCGGCCCGAACTCCGGGTCCCGGAGCATGACCGGGTTCTTCGTCCCCCATTTCAGGTTGGTGAAGTTCCTGGTGTTGACGAAGTAGACCTCCGCCTTGAAGGGGCTCTGGAAGGCGTACTTCCAGCTTCTCAGGGTGGTGAGAATGGGCAGGTTCTGGGTT
>DAIEGL010000296.1 GCA_027356255.1 Geobacter sp.
TGCCAGGGGGGGATGCCCCGCTCCTTGATCAGGTACGCGATGCGGTGGACGATCACCCGCGTCTTGCCGGAGCCCGCCCCAGCCAGTATCAACAGCGGCCCTTCCCCGTGGAGCACCGCCTCCTTCTGGGGCGGATTGAGATTGTGGAGCAGCTTCATGTATCCCCCTCTCTACCGGCGCCGGCCTAAGGCGCCTTGGGAATCCTAAATTCTTTAGAGGCTTAAATCAAGCGCAAATCTCCCCCCGCGAGAAAAATCCTTTACAAATTTCAACCTCTATAATATTATTCCGAGTTCCTGCGGAGAGATGTCCGAGCGGTTGAAGGAGCACGCCTGGAAAGCGTGTGTACGTTAATAGCGTACCGAGGGTTCGAATCCCTCTCTCTCCGCCATTATTTTATGGTTCTTTATGGCGTATCCACCGATTGCCCTTTGCGGGCACAACTGATAGCTGGGCCCCGCGCAACGGAAGGTTATGAATTCCGTCAGGTCCGGAAGGAAGCAGCGGCAGTAACTCGCACCGTGTGCCGCGGGATCGCCCAGCTATCAGTTGTACCCGCAATTTCCCCGATTCTTGCCCCCCTTCAAAACTGTAAACCGTGTACGCCGTTATGAGGTCATAAACCTTGTCATATCTCGTGTTGGCTAGAAAATGGCGGCCTCAGACCTTCAGTGACCTGATCGGCCAGGAGCACGTCAGTCGCACCCTGCAAAACGCCATCGACAGCGGCAGAGTCGCCCACGCCTTCCTCTTCACCGGTGCCCGCGGCGTAGGGAAGACCAGTTCCGCCCGCATCCTGGCAAAGGCCCTGAACTGCGAACAAGGGCTCTCCACCGAACCATGCAACACCTGCCCATCCTGCACCGAGATCACCGACGGCAACTCGGTGGACGTCTTCGAGATCGACGGCGCCTCCAACACCGGGGTGGACGACATCCGGGAACTGCGCGACAACGTCAAGTATCTCCCGTCCCGCAGCCGCTACAAGATATTCATCATCGACGAAGTCCACATGCTTACCAACAACGCGTTCAACGCGCTGTTGAAGACCCTGGAAGAGCCCCCGGCCCACGTGAAGTTCATCTTCGCCACCACCGAGCCGCACAAAGTCCCGATCACCATCCTCTCCCGCTGCCAGCGCTTCGATTTCAAACGGATCCCCCTGCAGAAGATCGTCGATCGGCTCCGCTTCATCGTCGACCGGGAGCAGGTCTCCATCAGCGATGACTCCCTCGCCGTCGTCGCCCGCAAGGGTGACGGGAGCATGCGCGACTCCCTATCCACCCTGGACCAGGTGCTGGCCTTCTGCGGCCAGACGGTTGCGGATGAGGACGTTGCCGGGCTTTTGGGCGTGGTAGACCGGCGGCTCCTGCTGGAGGCATCGGGGGCGGTTTTCGCCAAGGACAGCCGCGCAGCGCTGGAGATCGTCAAGAGGGTCGATTCCTTCGGCTACAACATGCGTCAATTCTGCCAGGAGTTGATCGACCACTTCAGGAACATCACCATCCTGCGCGCCGTTGCCGACGCCGCCGACATCCTCGACCTGTCCGAGGGGGAAGTCGCCGAACTTAAGGATCAGGCCTCCGCCGTCCCCCCCGCTGACCTGCAAAGACACCTGTCGATACTGCTCAAGGCTGAAGGAGAAATGGCCCACTCCACCTTCCCCCGCCTGGTGCTGGAAATGGCGCTCCTGAAGATGGCCGCGTTGTCACCCATCATCCCGGTGAATGAACTGCTGGAGCGGCTGAAGGCCCTCGAAGGAAGGGGCTCTGCGCCGACAGTCGCATCTCCGGCGCCGACATGGGAAAAATCGCCCCCACGGCCGGAAGCGGCACCCCGCCAGACGGATAGAGGCGCTCCGCCGCCCCCGCCCCGGCAAAAACCGGCTACAGGCGACGCGCCGGCGAGCCCGGACAACGCACCACCACCTGCGACGGGGGACCCATGGGCCGGTTTCGTCGCTGCCGTCAGGGGGAAGAAACCCTTTCTCGCCTCTTTCCTGGAGTACGGCCGGCCCCTCGTCGTCTCGGCGGAACTCCTGGAAATAGGGTATCCCCCCGGTTCTTTCCAGCTGAGCAGGTTACAGGATGCCGACGCCCTTGCAGAGCTGAAGGGATTGGCAAAGCTCTTTTTCCGCCGGGAACCGGTCATCCGTTTCAAATCCCTGAGGGACGAGGGGAGCGAGGCCCCACCGACCCTCCTGGAAAAAAAAAGCCTTGAAGAAACCATCCGCACGCAACATCTGAAGGAAAAGGCTCTGGGACACCCGCTGGTAAACGCGGCCCTGGAGGTCTTTGGCGGCGTAGTCGATGGGGTCGCAAAGATAGAGGGCAAACCGTAGCATAACCATGTTTTAGTTTCAGCAAAAGCTGTTTATTGTAAATAAAACTACAAGGGTAAGCGGAGGCAAAGATGTCAAAAGGTTTAGCGTCGATCATGAAACAGGCCCAGATGATGCAGCAGAAAATGGGCAGATTGCAGGAGGA
>DAIEGL010000027.1 GCA_027356255.1 Geobacter sp.
CAGGGAAGCCGAAAAACCCGTTTATGACAGCCTGCGCGCCGAGCGGAAGAATCTCCAGGCACTGATACATGCCGACACCATCGACGAGGCGGCAATCCGCACCGAAACGACCAAGATCGCCGGCATCCAGGCCGATCTCAATGTCAACAGGGCAAAAGTCGGGGCGCAGTTCCGGGCCATCCTCACCCCGGCCCAGCTGGCTACCCTGAAGGCGATGCGCGAGAAACGCCGGCAGCAGATCGACGCGGCCATACAGGCCGACTAAAGGTCTTCGCGCGGGCGTGGAAACCCTCCTCTTCCCACGCAAATGCGGAGAAGCAAAAGACCCCCTGGCGACAGGGGGTCTTTTTTTGGGTTCATCCGGGCATTCCGGGGAAAGGCTTTCGTGGCTTCGGGAGTGAGCGGCAGAGCCGTAGCGGCGAGTGTTCCTCACCCAACACAAGGCTGACCGGTACTTCCGCGCTCGGTTTTACGCCGCAGGTGAATCCTTCTTTGCAAATGTATTCTGAAATATCTTCCAAACCTATTCACTAATATTTTCAATTTTTGTGGTTTCAGTTGATTTTATTACATTAAATTGTTACGGTATCTATGCACTATCTATTCAACGATTCCGACATTTGAGGTCTCACCATGTCACCCCATCTCGCTGAACAAGACGGACAGCTATTGGCGTTTCTCGCTACCGGCTTATATTCGGCTGCGGACATCCAGCGCCGCTTCTCTTGGAGCCAACCTACTATCTCTCGCGTAATTTCCCGCTGCAAAAGCCGGATCATCGTGGTAGGTAGTGCTCGTGCGACCCGTTATACCCGTCTCCGGGATGTCCGGGGCCTCGGCGGGCGATTTCCAGTGTTCAAAGTCGATGATCGCGGAGATGTAGATCAGATTGGAGAGCTCTGTGCAGTCGCAAATGACCGCTTCGTATGGCTACCGACCCATAGCACTCCCGAAGATTATCCGAGCCTCCCCTGGTTCATCTCCGATCTGCGCCCCGATGGCTTCGTAGGTCGAGCGTTCGTCCGGCTGCTGCACGAAGAGCTGAACCTGCCCCCTCGCATCCTCGACTGGAATGAAGGTCATGTCATTGTCGCCCTTGCTCGCCGCGGAGAAGACTGCATGGGAAACCTCATTGTCGGGCAGGAATCCCTGGAGCGGTATTTTCGTATGACGCGACGGACCGTAACGCCTATTCAGGAAGGGGAGGAAGCTGAGCTATACGCCAGGATGGCACAGGCGGCCATGGACGGCGATCCCGCTGGGTCCTCAGCTGGTGGTGAGCAGCCGAAGTTTACGGCAATGGTGCAGCATAACGACGGCATCAAGCACGTCCTAGTTAAGTTCTCATCCCCTGTTGATACAGTCGAAGGCCGCCGCTGGGCGGATCTTCTGATTTGCGAGCACCATGCACTAAAGATCGTCCAGGAGAGCGGCATTCGTGCTACGCAGACCCGGATCATAGAGGGCGACGGCCGTGTGTTCCTGGAGGCCCGACGTTTCGATAGGACTGCAGTGTTCGGGCGCCTACCCATCATTTCCCTCAGAGCTGTGGCTCTTGAGTTCTTCGGGTGTGATAGTTGGATTGATGCTGCTGATCAGATACACGATGATAGGCGGATCTCGGCAGAGGATGCAGCTTCTCTGCGGTGGCTTTCCGTCTTCGGTGACTTGATCGCTAACACCGATCAGCACATGGGGAATGTTTCGCTGATCATGACGGACGGACGCCGGCGCTTTGACCTGGCGCCTGCCTATGACGTCCTTCCCATGCACTATCGACCCAGGGATAGCCGCGCTCCCGACGGGCTATTTAATCCACCCTCGATTACTCCGGGAGCTGCGCGCGCATGGGACAGCGCTCTTGCTGCCGCTTGCACCTTCTGGGAGAGAGTTTCCCGGGACGAACGGATCTCGCAACCATTCCGAGAGATCTGCGCCGGGAATCTGCGGCAGGTCCTCAACTTGCGGGGCGGTCCTCGCCTGCGGACCTGAATTCAAAGCGCGTAACCTGTGTAGCTTCATTTGCCATTCTCATTCCCCCCAATCGGGTAGGAGGCGGGGGGGTCTCCCCCGCCTACCTCCCACTGGCGGTTCAAGATACGCACTGGAGTCGGTGGTACTGGTTCTGCAATGAAACCAAAGAACTTTTCCGGATCAAGATCGACGACCCAACGCCGCCCTCTGCTACATGCTGCCGTGCGGCTTGTATTGCCTGATGGGCGCTCCGTCCGGGAATATACCCGTAGGAGCTTTTGGAAAAGTCTGGAATGATGTGCCATGACTTTTCTCTTAATCCTCTGCAGGCTCTATTACCCGTGGGGGAACACGGGGGCTGGTCAGAACCTCTCAGGATTCAGCCAGACAGTCTTCAACGCGACATCGTGTCGCGATAACGGTTCGGCAGTTGACCCGCCAGCCCAGTTTTTTTCGGGCGGGCGGTGTCTAACTGTCTGGTTGGCAAATCTGCCCCCCGTTGCGCCCTTAAAAATGGAAAATGGAGAGTTGACCCTCTATTTTCTTTTATCATGTTTATTTTTTCTTGGTATATTCCGTTCAAAGGGATGAAGTCCAAGAAGTAAATCATATCCTTCTCTCTTTCAGCCGCCCTTATGCGATCTCTGGTTTCTTGAGTGATTTTTCTTCTCATCTTGCCTCCTTGTCAGAAGTTGTTGGTTCTTGTGTGGACACCGAGCTATCGCATCTTGCTGAGCAACCATTCAATGAAAAAGCCAACTGATACCGCAACCAATATGATTTTAAGGGTTTGAATAAATTCATGGTCACTCATTTGCTATCCTTTTTGTGCCGAGTTTTTCGGTTGTTTCGACTTGCTGTATAACGTGTCGCGGCGTGACCTGCGCGGCGGTCTTTGCCGCGCCAGTGTCTACGCCGGTGTTGGCTTCCTATACCCTGTCAGGCACTTTTTCGATGCCCCGCTCATTCATGATTTCCTCAGTTTGCACGATTTGAGTGTCAGTGAAGAAGTACCCATAATTTCCGTAGATGGAATTGCCAAACCTATCCACGAACGCAAGACCTGAAAATAAGCCACTGCTTCCTGTCAGCCGTAGAGTGGCCTTCTTTTCTTTTGATGCCTGACCAGTTGCAAGAATTCCCTTACAGATTTCCCACCCGTAACTGCCTATATTTTCGTATCTTACATTAAAAAGGCCAGGGCCTACTATTCCAATTTGAGTGAAAATTAGGGGGTTTCTTCTATCCTTAAAGATAAGCGGTATCAGAGCACATACCGCAACTGTTGCGAATACAGCGAGAATTGCAAATGCCTTTATGAAGGTGTCTTTATCGTGAATGGAGCCTGTGATGATTGTGCGAATGGAGCCATACATGAACATTGAGTAGAGCAAGACTAAAGTAAAGGTCAGTAATGACTTGGTCAAAATTGACAACTTCATACCCATTGCATCGACTCGCATGAGCTCGGGGGCTGCGAGGATATCCCTGCATTTTCTCTTGCCCGGAAGTTCAAATCGCATTTTCACCTCTTCTCAAGCCAACGGGCATGGCTTTGACCTGCCGGGTTTTAGGGCAGGTCGTAAGCCTTGTTGGATATACGGTGGTCTCGCTGTTGATTTATCTGGTTTTTCAAATGTGTAAGTCTGGCACTCGAAAGTTTCTTTATAAAAGGGGAGTGGAAAATTGACCATCATTCATTTTCAAAGATACCCCACTAAGTTACAGGCAATAACACCGCGGCGGACAGGTGTAAAACCCAATGAATTGGTGCTGAAGGACTGTATGCTGAAACTTTCTGTTGAAAACGATTGCTTGTTGAAAGAGTGTGTACAGAAGGTGTCATATCCCGCTTGGCGTAGTACATCCTCTGACACTGTATAATTTTGGCTTACCATACCAAAAAAAGTCCAGCCGGATTCAATACATAAGCCCAAAACTACTTGATTTGATCCTTCAAATGCAACAGCACCTAATGTTGAGCCAACAAGGTTACCCACTAAGGCGCCAAGCATCGGAATGGGGATAACTAGTTGACCGACAGTAGCCCCAAAAATACCGGTGGATAGCACAAAGGTGTCTCTAAGGCAGTGGTGTGCAAACTCCTGATTTGTAATCATTCCTTGCTGAAGTTTAATGGAATAATCCAAGGCATTTAAAGTGAGCGTTGTTGCCATGCCGATCATCGTCGGTGAAACACTTTTTAGCGCATCACCCATAAGACCGGTTTTACAGGCAACTGTTAATGCAGCTGCCACCCCTCCTCGCAAACCAGCCGTACCTGCACCGTGTAAAACATCTTGAAACCGTCCCGCAAGCTTATTGGTGTCAATTTGTCCTGTTTCAATTTGCTCTCTTATCATTGCCCAAACATGGGGTGCCGCCGTGAGTGCGGCAGACATTATTGCGGCATTGAGCGCAGCTTGACCTGCTTGACGGGCTACATCTGACCACTCCACAAAGTTTTCAGTCGTTAGACCGTACTTATCGGGGTCAATATCTCCGTCTTTACGAAAATCATTTGCCATCTCCTTTGCAATCTTTTCATCCAAAGGTTTGGACGAGGCGTTATCTATTTCCAAACGATCACTAGCGCGATCCGCTGTATCCTGATAATGTGCAGCCTGTTCGGGACGATTAAGTTGGTTTTTGTGGGCGAGTCTTTCTGCTGCCTCTTTTATTTTTTCCAATTGATCACTTGGGCCGATTTTATCCATTCCATTGTATTTTGGATTACTCAAGCCCTTTGCAGTTTCTTCACCTGATTTTAAATATTTAAGCTGTGCCTCAAGGGTAGTAGCTGCATTTCCATAGAGAACATCACCAGCCCCATTGTTTGCAGGAACATTTGCCCAGATGTCACTTCTTCCACGAGCGGCTGCACTAGCTTTGAGCGTTTCAGCATGCCATGGTTCGGCAAGCCACCCCTTGAGATAATCTGCTGAAGAAACATTTACACGGTGGGCAGCTTCATTTCTGAGTGCCTCTATTGTACTATTAACTGCGTTTTCGACATTACTTGCATAACCGGCTGATTCATAAGCACCATTAACCCCGCCGATGTTGTCAAGTAACCTACTATATCCCTCTTCAAATGTACTCATACACCTTGCTCCGTTTTTCTGATGCCAGCCCAATCATCAAAACATTCTGCCATGAAGAGTGTTAATGCTGCTTTGGTTTGGTCTTGCCGCAGTTTTTTAACCTTTGCAGAGCGATTAACCAAATAATAAACAATTGCAGCTGGCCATAAAATACTGGTAATCAATGGCACAAATCCAACTGCAAGAGCAGCACCTACAGAAAGGCCAACTGTGCCAGCTGCTCCAAGGCCAGCACATTTTTTAAGCACTTCCTTAAAGTCTTTCTCTTGCTCTAACTTACCTTCACCGAAAATCACAGCCTTAACTCCGTCAAACCCATAGCAGACACCTGCTTGATTTTGTAGGTTGCTTATTATTTGCAAATAATCTTTTGTGAATCGATTCTCGTCAGGATTCCCCATTAGCACAACATAACGATTGCCACCCAGTTGAAATTCATTATCCGCATAATGCTTGATTGTCCAGTAAGCCCCATTATACCCAGGCTGTTTTGATATTTCATGAGTGATTTTGCGGGCAAGATCTTGATATTGTTCTGGTGCAACAATAATGATTTCTTTCATTTGATTCCTCCTAGTGGTGTAATGATTGAAGCATAACACGAGCGTGCGACATAATACGTCGCAGTCAACTATCGTTGTTGCTGAAATTTAGGACAGCATATTGACATATTGGGAAAAAGTCCGGTTCATCTTTTTGAATATTTGGGATTTAGCCTACTTATACAATATGATTCAAATTCAGTAACCATTTGCTCAATATTGTCTGGTGGTGGATTATTTTCAGAGGTTTCGTGAATTGCAACGTACTGTAAATACACTTGCCCTTGTGACAGTAAATTGATTGATTGCTCTGAATTTATGCAGAATTCAACAGAAATGGCACCGTGTACTGTATTTCCCTGTGACGGTTGCTGGTGTTGTTTCAGCCTTTCGTAAAGGTTCCATTTCCCGCTCCCGAATCCCGCCTTTCCAATGTATAGCGAGCATGCCGAAACCGCAGACACAGAGTAAAAATGATAAACACCGGCTTTTTTTGAAAGAGCCGCTTCATAATTTGTTACGTTTTCTTTAAACAAGCTATATTTTATTCCATCGGCGCAAATGAGCATTTTGAACCACATTCCATAATCGGTTGTATCGTCAATAAATTTCATGGTTGTCCTTTGTATCATCCAACGGGCCGGGAGATCACCGGGGAGCCTTTTCTTTTCCCCCGGTGTATCTTCCTGGTTATACCTCGCCTTTCTTCTCTGATTGGCGAGCATTCGGGAGGAAAAGACATGGTGAGATTACTTGCAAGGCTTCTTTACCCGCTTTACCGCGAACTGAAGCTTCTTTATCTCAAGGAGTTTGTAGTAGATTACGAAGCTAAATTGCTTCGTCCAGGTGACATGGGTTATTTGTCTCTCGACAAGATCAAAGTCACTCCTCCAGCCGCTCCAGTTACTCCGGCGTAGAGGAATTGTCTTTTTTCGACTTTGAATACATTGCCGGTAAATCCTTTTTCTGTCGCTGTTTCCATTGGCAACACAACTTCATCTCCGGGAAGAGGTAACGCCATGTTGACGCTTGTAATGTTTTGGATTCCTAAATCAATTGTTTCTCCGTCTTTGATGACTTCGAATGTGATTACTTGGCGGATGATTTGCTCCATGTCAGTTCTCCCTTTTCTCTGGCGATTTCGCCCTCTTGGTGCGGTTGTGTAAATTTATTCGGGTATAACGGTTCGGCAGTTGACCCGCCAGCCCAGGCTTTTCCGGGCGGGCGGAGTCTAACTGACTGGTTGGGTATTGCCTCTTTTCTTGAGGTTAAAAGATGCTACTACAACGCCCAAGCCCCCTGAAATAACTCCGTAGAATCCACCCATTACTAAGGCAATAGGCCACATTGATGCACCGCCCCCTCGGTATGGAAGGACAAATTCATCAAAAAGAACAATTACGGGAAGTACAAGCGACGATACCAACCAGAAAATCAAAGGGGTCAAGTCTCAACCGCGTACATTTTTATGTTCTTGTACAGTGTTGAGACCCGACCCTTATTTCTCTTCCTGTTCTTGTACAGTGTTGAGACCCGACCCTTATTTCTCTTCCTCACTCCGAGCAACATTTTGGTTCTAATTCGGTTTGGTATAACGGCTAGGCAGGTGACCCGCCGGGTTTTTGGGCGGTGTCCACCTGCCTGGTTATACCTCGTCTTTTCTTCTTGGAATGGCGCGGTATGGGAAGTGATATGAATAATCGGCTATTTCCACAAGGAAGGTCTCTCGTCTGTCCGATAGAAGTTTGTGCTCCCTTCGAGCAAATGAGGATGTACGTAGAGATAATTCCAAGCGTGATCATTGATATTATGCGCGAACCCCTCAAGTACACTTCCGAGGTCGGCAGATCTGTAAATGATTCCTGCGGCTACGAGTCCCTGGACGCCGCCATCCTCAATGCGGAGCTTGTTGCCACGAGTTTGCTTGGCGAAGTAGTACCTGAGAATTTGTTTTTCGTCTTCAGTCAGGTTATTGAGTCGCTCTTCCGTTTCCCTATAAAACTTCCGCTTCCGCCACCATCGTTTAATGACTTCAATGGTGTCAGCAAAGATAGACACAAGGAAAAGGGGAACGGTGACAATGAGTGTAAGTCCAATAAACTGGCGATAATTTTGTGTAAACTCAAAGACGCTGAGTTGCTTAAGGGTTTTTTCGCTGGAAAAGAGCAAAAAGGCTGCAATTACCCCGAATGCTATGAAGTATCTTGGAGCGAGCTTCAGGAACTCAAAGAACGATTTTGCAAATTCGGCGAACATTGCTGATCCTTTTTCTCATATTTATTCTTGGTATAACTCGTAATTGATCAGATCGGGCCAACCTTCCGCAGGATCCGTAGACCACGGATGGTCCTTCAAAATTGAAGTGACGTAACTGCCTAAATTATACATAAAACAGCTGTTAGCCAACATTCCATATTGGAGGGGTGGACGGAATTCCGACCAACATCCCTGGAATTCTGGAGTGGCCTTACTTCCTCCAGAACAATTCCTCAAAAAGCTCCTTCGACCGGTCAAGCCCCTTCTGCGTAAGCACAACCGACTTGCTTTTGCCTCGTGGGTCGAGAATGTACCCCTTCTCGAAGAGCCGGTCCATTACCTCGAAATCGAACCCCTTCCAGGCCCGCGCCCCCTGCGGTAATAAATCTCACGCACCTCATTCTACTGAGATATCTTTAACTTTCAAGCAAAAAAGCCCGCCGGGACAATCCCGACGGGCCTTCTGACCAACTGACAACCGGCAACTGCAGATTTAGGTCAATAGGCCCAGTACGGACCGATACCGAGGCTGGAGCTTTTCCCCTCGATGCCGACAAAGACGTTCCGCCCGAAAAAGAACGGAAGCCCCCAGTCGAACCCGCCGAAGCTGCTCCCGCCGATTTCCGCAAACACGTTGTTGGACGAGCCGATGAGGCTGTTGAAGTTACCTATCCGGAATGGAACCGAGCCGCTCGGTGAGCCGGATGCCGCCGTGTTGGTGGCGGAAAGCGACAGGGTTGTCGAGGGGCAGAACCACCCCGCATTGGGTGAGGGGCAGGGGGGAATCAGGGTGGCGGGAGCGTCGAAAAACAGCCCGTTCGAGCCGCTGTCTATGAAGCTGTTGCTGAAGCCGGTGCCGTTGAAGGTGGTGGTGAAGTCCCCGACCCCGCTGGCGGAGTATGCGGTCACCCCGGAGGGGGTGTTGTTGGCCCGGGTGCCGATCCCGAGCACGAGGTTGCCGTTGACCGAGGCCGTCCCTCCTGCGGGGATGCCAGGCAGTTGCACGAGCACGCCGTTGTTGTCCTGGAGAAGGAGCGCCACCGGGTTCTGGGCCTGGCTGGCAATGGGGGCCGTTGACCCGCTGCAGACCGATCCGTTGCAGGCAAAATAGATGCCGTTGGCGGCAAAGGAAACGCAGGCCGTTCCGCAGTCCTCGGTGAATAGTCCGACCCCCAGGATGCCGTTGAAGCCGGCGGCTGCGGGGGTTGGATCGGCATTCTGGCACTGGTTGGGGCGGGTCCCGAAGGTGGCGTCGACCACCTGGATCGGGAGCTGCACCGCGGGCTCCCCACCCAGGATGACGCTCGCCCTCTGAATGGGGCCCCACTCCGTGGAACCGTCTCCGAACTGGATGCACTCGGCCAGCGCGCCCGAAGCGACCGTCACCTGAGGCAGGGAAACGCTCAGGGCCTGCTTGAAGATGCGCAGCCCGTAACTTCCGGTATCGAGCAGGATGTCGGTGATCGTCTGGCAGGTAGATGTGCCGGGGGTGCAGACGGTCACGCTCACGCACGGCTTGTTTGGGTACGAGCCGCTGGCGCAGAGCGAACCGTCCACCGTGAAGGGAACCACGTTGGCCTGTACCGCCCCCGTCACCGCAAGACCGGTCGAACCGGTGATGTTACCCGGGACCGGCTGCGTGACCGCCATGGTGGCCGTAATCGTGACCGTGCCGGCGGCAACGCCGGTGGCCCTTCCGTTTGTGCCGGCAGCGTTGCTGACGGTGGCGATGGAGATATCCGATGAGCTCCAGGTCACCGATGTGGTCAGGTCCTGGGTCGTATTGTCCGAAAGGGTCCCCGTGGCAATGAACTGCTGGGAACTCCCCGGGGCGATGCTCGGATTGGCCGGGGTGACCGCGATCGACACGAGCGTCGCCGGGACGACCGTGAGGGTCGTCGAGGCCGAGATCCCTCCGGAGGTGGCCGTAATCGCGGTCGTGCCGACGGCAACGGCGGTGGCCCTTCCGTTTGTGCCGGCAGCGTTGCTGACGGTGGCGACGGACGCGGCCGACGTGCCCCAGGTAACCGAGCTCGTCAGGTCCTGGGTCGTATTGTCCGAGAACGTCCCCGTGGCGGTAAACTGCCGGGAACTTCCCAGGGCGACGCTCGGATTGGCCGGGGTGATCGAAATGGAAACCAGCGTCTTGGGCGCCGTATTCCCGCCGCCGCCACCGCACCCGGCCACCAGCGCAACGAGCATCAGCATCAGAATGAAGAACTCATTTGATTTCATCGATGCTGACCCCGCTGGGGACCAGAGCCGGCGCATAGGCCCGTCCCCGTAGATTGCGCATGTGTCCCCACTTCTCCACGACGACATTTTCCGTTGCAAGCCGTTGGCGCCTGCGTCCGTGCGTGCGCGGGGCCTTTTTCTGGGCTGCCGTGTATTCGCCCGCATAGGTGCCGAGGAGCTGCATGAGGTCGGGGTGGACATACCCGTTCCAGGCGATGCCGAATACGATGCCGTCAGGCGAGACGTATTCCCTGACAGCCGTTGCATCGAACACGATCTCCTCCACCGTATAGCCGCTATGGGAGGTGGTGGCACGATGCACGGCCGAGAGCGCCTTCCGGTCCGCGGTGATCGTATCCGCCTTGCCCCCCAGTGTCGCATGGGCCCATGGGGTGGACGCGAGGAGAGCGGCAAGCACCATCATCCATCGCAACGGGGTGTGTTTACTTTTCATGAGGTCCGGCCTCCTTCAGTCGATTTGCGATAACGCCGGGACGCTCGGAAAAGAGGTCCTGCTGTTTTTATACAGCAACTTTCTCCCGCTGCAACCGAATCAATTCATTCTCTCTTTCCATCTTCCTGAAGAGTCACCGCCGGGGCCAGGGGAAGTGCAAGCCGTTACCCCGCAGCGGCGAGGTCAACTACGCCGGCTTGAAGCTCTTCCAGCCTCGTCCTGAGCCGGTCCAGTGCCCTGGCCTCTATCTGCCTGATCCGTTCGCGCGTGACGCCGTAAATCCGGCCGATCGTATCCAGAGTCTGCGGTTCCTGGTCGTCGAGTCCGAAACGTAGGGCCAGGATATTTTTTTCGTTGTCGGGCAACGTTTCGAACATGGGAGCTACCACCTCATATTTGTTCAGATTCTCGATCAATTCGGCGGCTGATACACCGGACGTATCCTCCATGGTATCGAGAAGAGAAAAATCGTTTTCTTCTCCCATATGCTGTTCGATGGAATAGATCTTTTTCTCCAACACCATGAGCCTGCGCACATGGGCGATATCCACCTCCATCTTTTCGGCCACTTCCCTGGCCGACGGTTCACGGTTCAGCTTGCGCACAAGCTCCCTGGTGCACCGGAACATCTTGTTGACGTCATCGGCGATATGCACCGGCAACCTGACGGTGCGCGACTGGTTGATTATGGCCCGCTCGATGCTCTGCCTTATCCACCATGTGGCATAGGTTGAAAAGCGGCACTCCTTGGAGATCTTGAAACGGTCCACGGCCTTGATCAATCCCAGGTTTCCCTCTTCGATGAGGTCAAGCAAGGGGAGACCGCGGTTCGCATGGCGTTTGGCTATCTTGACGACCAACCGCAGGTTCGATTCTATCATCCTGTCCCGTGCGGACTTGTCTCCCTTGGCAATACGCACGGCAAGCTCTCTTTCTTCGTCGGCGGTCAAAAGCTTCCGTTTCTGAATCTCCCGCAGGTACAGCTTTATGGCATCATCAAAGTGCTCGACCTCCGGAACCTTCACGTCATCGTCCCCGTCTTCCTCCGAAAACAGGGCATCCGGCTCCGTTTCATCCTCAACCTTTACCATGTCCGGTTCCTTCTCTTCGTCGGCAGCAAAATCATGCAAGCATTCAAGATTCATAACAGCCCCCCATTAGGTATTTATTTACCACCTGGCCCTTGTTTCCGGGAAAATGTAGCCATCTAAAGCAGCATCCATGCCGACATCTGGCCGCAGTAAAAAACCATGAATATCAACGGGTTGTGATTAGATATGGTGGTGTGGGGAGGAGCGGACGGTGCAACGGATTTACTGTCGATTGGAACAGGGAGGCGGGGAACTAGCGATTTTACTGGGTTTGACGGGATGTAAACAATTGTTGCTGGTGCAACTTATGTTGCTTCATCTAATGAAGGTGTGATTATGCGTTTCTCCGCAGGCGGTTGTTGAGCGCCTGGCGGGTGATGCCGAGCAACTGGGCGGCAATGCCCTGATTACCCTTGGCGATTTCCAGCGCCCTCCGGATCAATTCGGTTTCCGCATCCTTGAGGGTCGGGAACCGGTCGAACGTCACGGCATGGGCATCGATCGTCGGCAAGTCGGTGGAAGCCGTTTCCCGCTCCCGGTTGATGAATTCCTTGAACGACTGGACCGTGATCTTGGACGTGCCTGTCCTGGCAACCACATCGATGACCATCGCTTGAAGCTCCCGCACATTTCCCGGGAAGTCGTACAGATTCAGATAGTCGATCAACTCTTTCCGGTATGAGGGTTTTCCCTTCTTCATGGCTTTCGCCGCTTCTGCAATGAAATGGTCGAGCAGCAGCGGGATATCATCCGCGCGGTTTCTCAACGGCGGGATGATGACCTGGTGGGAGCAGAGCCGGTAATAGAGGTCCTTGCGGAACTTCCCTTCCGTTACCGACAGCTTCAAGTTCCGGTTGGTTGCAACCACCAGCCGGGCAAGACTCTGCACGGGCACGTCCGAGCCGAGGGGATAGAATTCGTTCTCCTGGAGGAGGCGCAGCAGCTTGATCTGCGCAGATTCGTTCAAATCGCCGATCTCGTCGAGAAACAGGGTGCCGTGGGCCGCCTTGGCGACCAGCCCGTCCCGGTCCTGCAGAGCGCCCGTATACGCCCCCTTTTTGTGGCCGAACAGGGTATCGGAAAACATCTGGTCGTCCAGTCCCGCAACGTTGACGCTGACAAACGGCCCCTTCCGCTTGCTCAAGCCGTGGATTGCCCGGGCAAAGAGTTCCTTGCCCACCCCGGTTTCTCCGGCTACCAGGATCGGCTGCATGTAGTCGGCGATGACCTCCACATAGCGGAGGAGGGAGAGCATCCCGCTGTTCCGGGTGATGATGGACGAGAAGTGGGAGGAAACAGCCTGGAGATCGGCAGGGGAGGCGTTCCCCAGGGAAAGGAGTTCCTCGTTCAGATCGCGGAGTTCCAGCGCCCTTTTGATGCTGGTGGCGAGGCGGTTGAAGGAAATCGGCTTGGTCAGAAAATCAGCGGCGCCGATCCGCATGCATTCAACGGCGGTTTCGATCTGGCTTTCCCCTGTGACTATGATTACTGGAATGTGGGGTTTCTTCTCCGACATCTGTTCGAGCAGCAGTTGCCCGGACATGTTCGGCATGTTGAGATCGAGAATGGCCATCGCAGCGTCATGCTGTTCGAGATAGCGGCTGGCCTTCTGGCTGTCGGAAAAGACGGC
>DAIEGL010000098.1 GCA_027356255.1 Geobacter sp.
CAGGATGCTCTTCCCGTCGGAAACGATGCGGATCGCGCCGGCGAGGGACCCGCCGTAGCCGCGGGAGAGCACCGCCACCCTTTTGCCGCGGGCCATGAGGAGGCGCGCCAGGGTCGCCACCGTCGGCGTCTTGCCGGCCCCGCCGGCGACGATGTTCCCCACCGAAATCACCGGCTTCCCCAGGCGTCGGACGGGGAAGAGCCCGCAGGCGTATGCCAGGGAGCGCAGGCGCATGAAAAACGCGTAAGCCGAGGCAAAGACGGCGAGCAGGGCCAAGAGCAGCCGATCGGCCAATCCCTTGCGCCTGCCTCCGACAAGATCCTTGTAGTATGTTTCCAGGTCAGCCATAAAAAACCGGTGATTAGTGAATTGTGAATGGTGAACTGTAGGGGCGGCCCCGTGTGGCCGCCCGTGTAGCCTGCCGGTTATGGGCATGCGGCTCCACATTTGCCGAGGTTTCAGCCTCGATCCTAAACCTCGACCCTCGATCCTCGATCCTAAGACCTCGAACCTCGCTCCTCGTCATCTAGAAACCTCTCGATGACCGCCATGTGCCGCTCGGTGGAGCCGCCGTTCTCTGCCAGGAGCCGCGCTCCGTTTTCCCCCATCGCCAGGCGTTTTGCACTGTCGTCCAGCAGGGAGCCGAGCATGGCGGTGAGCTCCGCGCAGTCGGCAACCTGGACCCCGGCGCCAAACTGGATGACCAGTGCGGCGATCTCCCTGAAGTTCTCCATGTGCGGGCCGAACAGGACCGGCACACGCAGCGCGGCTGGTTCCAGGACGTTGTGGCCGCCGTTCGGCACGAGACTGCCGCCGACAAACACCAGGTCGGAAAGTGCGTAGACGTCCAACAGCTCGCCGACCGTGTCGAGCAGGAGGACTTCTCCCGGGGCAAACGGCTCGCGCCGGCTATCAAGTGCCGTGCGCCGGGTGCAGGGAAGCCCCGCCCGGCCGAGCAGCTCGGCCACCTGGGCGGCCCTCTCCGGATGACGCGGGGCCAACACCATGACCGTCTTGCGTCCAGCGGCGAGGACGGCACGGAAGGCCTCGATCACTGCTTCATCCTCTCCGCTGTGGGTACTTCCTGCGGTGAAAATGGGGATGTCCGCAGGAACGCGGTAACGGTCGCGCATAGCCTCCCTGTCGGTCTGCGCCGGCACGGCGATGTCGTATTTCAGGTTGCGGGCGATAAGGACCTTGCCTGAAGGCGCGCCAATCGCTGTTATCCGCTCGGCATCCTCGGCGCTCTGCATGCAGAGGGTGGAGAGCCCCTCCAGGACCGGCCTGAAGAACCAGCGCAGGCGCAGATAGCGGTGAAAGGATCGGTCGGAAATGCGGCCGTTCACCAGCAGCACCGGAATGGCAAGCCGCCCGGCGGCGCGGATGAAGTTGGGCCAGAGCTCGGTTTCCATGATGAGGACCAGGGAAGGTCTCACCTTGCGCAGCACCCTCTTTACGGCAAAGGGGTAGTCGAAGGGGAAATAAAGGCAGAGGTCTATCCCGGCTATCTTCCGCGCCACCTCCCGGCCGGTTTCGGTGACGTTGGAGATGACGATCTTCTTGCTGGGATAGCGCCTGCGCAAAGCCTTGATGAGGGGGACGGCGGCGATGGTCTCGCCGACGGAAACTGCGTGCACCCAGATCACGTCGCTTCCGGCGATCTTTTCCAGTTCGGAGGCGGAGATAAGACCGAAGCGTTGGGCGAAGGCGGCCGGCCGACCCCGCGTTACGGACCGGTAAAGATGGTAGGGAATGACAAAGATAATGGAGATCAGTGCCAGAAGATTGTAGAGAAAATTTATCATCGATATGTCTCGGGATTCGGCCGTGACAGCACCGGCACCCTCTTCCACGACACGGGTGACGGCACCACGTCAGGAACCGGGAGCCCTTTTCCAGCGTTTGTGTATCCAGTACCACTCGTCGGGATGGCGGACGATATAATCCTCTATCACCCCCGACAGGATTGCCATATCGGCGCGGGCACCGTCATCGCCATCTTTTTCCGCGTCAGGGTGCATCTCGGGGTAGAGGGTAATCACATGCCCACCCCCCTCCCGATGGATCAGGATGGGGATGAGCGGCACAGCCGTCTTGCGCGAAATAATGGTCGGCAGCTTGGTGGTCCAGGAACTGCGGCCGAGAAAATCGACAAGCACCCCTTCGCTCGGCACCACGGCCTGATCGATGAGCATGCCGACGATCCGGTTGGCCCGGAACTCGGCGATCATCGCCCTGAGGGCGCCGCTCTTGTAAATGACCTTGTTACCGTAACGGCTGCGTATTTTTTCCAGGACGTTGTTCAGGTAGCCATTGTCCTGGCGCCGCGCCACCACGGAAAGCCCATGGATCCGCGCGCCGAAAGAGAGCGCCATCAGTTCCCAGTTGCCGCAGTGGCCGGTGATGAAGGCGACCCCTTTGTTCCTGGCCAGCGCCCGTTCGTAATGTTCGAGCCCCCTGAACTGGACCGCATCGATGATCTCCCTGCCTCGGCCGTGGTAAAGCCTGAAGTCCTCCACCAGGGACCTGCCCAGGTTTTCAAAGGTCCTTCTGGCGAGCTCCTCCGGCGTGCCGCAGTCCGGGTTCCACCCATCTTGTGCCTGGAGAAAGGGGAGTGAGGCTTCTATGTTGTCGATGGCTATCTTTCTGCGGCGTTTCATGAGACGGAAAGCCAGCCTCCCCAGTTGGCTACCCAGACTCAGGGCCACTCTGCAGGGGACCATCGCAAAGGAATAGGAAAGCAGAATAAAGAGCACCGTCTCCAGATGCCAAACGAGCCTTTTCACCATCGTTGCGTCACCCGTCACCTTCTCAGGCCTGCTCATTCCTGGAACTGCATTTCGTAAAGCTTGCAGTAGAGCCCGCCGTGGGCCAAAAGGCTCTCGTGGCTCCCCACCTCCGCAACCTCTCCCTTGTCTAGCACGACGATCCTGTCGGCGTGGAGGACGGTGGAAAGCCGGTGGGCAATGACAAAGGTGGTGCGGTTCGCCATCAGGTTGTTCAGGGCGTTCTGCACCATCTGCTCGCTCTCGGTATCGAGGGCGCTCGTGGCCTCGTCGAGGATGAGGATCGGCGCATCCTTCAGTATCGCCCGGGCAATGCAGATCCGCTGGCGCTGGCCGCCGGACAGCCTGACGCCACGGTCTCCTATGTTGGTTGCGTATCCTTCCGGCAGCTCCGAGATGAAGTCGTGGGCAAAGGCCGCCTGCGCCGCGGCCGTCACCTGCGCATCGGTGGCATCGGTCTTGCCGTAGCGGATGTTGTTGGCGATGGTGTCGTTGAAGAGGATCGTTTCCTGGTCAACGAGGGCAATCTGCCGTAGCAGGCTCCGCAGGGTCAGGGTGCGGATATCCCTGCCGTCAATGAGGACCGCGCCCTCCGTCGGGTCGTAGAAGCGGGAGAGGAGCGAGACGAGGGTGGTCTTGCCGCCGCCGGACGGACCGACGAAGGCCACCACCTCCCCCCTTCGGGCGGAGAGGTTTATGTTCCTGAGCACGAACTCCTCGTCGTACCGGAAGGACAAGCCCCTGAACTCCACGTCGCCGCCGACGCGGGCGACATCCACGGCATCCGGCAGGTCCACGATCTCCGGCGTCTCGTCGATGATCTCGAACACCCGTTCAGCTGCGCCGATGGAGCGCTGGAAAACGTTATACAGGCTGATGATCCTCTTGACCGGATCAAAGACCAGCACCATCGCAGTTATGAA
>DAIEGL010000168.1 GCA_027356255.1 Geobacter sp.
CCCTCCACAATGAGCGGTCTGTCCTTCGGCACCTTGCGCACGGCGTCCCACAACAGGCTTTCGAACTGCTTCTGGGTGACATCCTGGGAAAGCCCCAGTTCGCCGAAGGCGGAACCGCGGTGGCAGGCGAGCCCTTCCAGGTCGATCACCGAAAAATCGCTCCGGCTGAGACCGAGGATGAAGGTGGTCTTGCCGATGCCGGTCATGCCGTGGATGACCACCAGCGGGGCAGGGGGGACAAAACTTTCGAAGCGGGCGACGACCTGGTTACGGAAGGATTTGTACCCCCCCTGGAGCTGCACGGCATCATAACCGGTCAACTCCAGGATCGAGGTGACGGTCTTGCTTCTCAGCCCGCCGCGCCAGCAGTAGACGAGGATCGACCTTCCCGCCGCCGCCTCGCCGATTTCGTGGACTATCTGCGGGAAACGGCCGGCGGTCAGTTCCAGGCCGCGTATCCGGGCCTCCTTGGGGCCGGTCTGCTTGTAGAGGGTGCCGATCTCCACCCGCTCTTCGTTGGAAAGCAGCGGGACGTTGATCGCGCCCGGCAGGTGGTCTTCCGCATATTCCAGCGGGGTGCGGACATCCACCACCAGGTGGCTTTCCAGGAGGGTTTCGTTGAATGGGACGCTGACGGGCAATGTGTTCTCCTTCATCCGGTTCGATGGCCGATTCATTATAAAGAGCCGGTGTCGTTATTGCAAGGGGTGCGGGAAATTGTTTCTCGCATTACTCCTTGATTTTACACGATTAAAATGTTATAAGATGGTGCATTTTTCTACCGAAATATTTCCATCACATTAAAAGGGAGGCGTTATGACAGCTACCGGTTCTGATTTTACAAAGGCCCTTGAGATAGGCCGGCCCCCCAACGTGGCTAGGTTGTTCCCCAATTCAAAGGCCCTCCTGGTCAGCGGCAAGGTGATAGACCGGGCCATGATGGCCAAAGGGCACGCCCTGGCGCTTGCCGCAAACGGGCGGAACCAGTTTGTCGTCCGCGGTGTTCTCATGGCCGCCCAGCGGGCCAATGCGGCTGTCATCATCGAAATCGCCAAGTCCGAAGGTGGGCGGTCGTCTTACTGTGCGGTCAATTACTGGAACATGGCGCGGCAGGTCGATGCGATCTGCAATGAGCTGGGGATCACCGTCCCCGTCGCCATTCATGCCGACCATTACGGCATCAAGAGCGACAAGGACCTTGCCGATGCAAAGGTGGAGGTTCCCACCATGTTCGAGGCGGGGATCACCTCCATTGCCATCGACGCTTCCCACCTTCCCGACGACAAGAATCTCCTCGCCAACCTCGCCATCAACCCCTGCATTCCGAAATGGGCCGGTCTGGAGACGGAGGTGGGCGAGATCAAGGGGAAGGAAGGCCTTTCCACGGTGCCGGAGGCGCTCTTCCTCATTCAGGGGCTGAATGCCCATGACATCTTCCCGGACTGGATAGCCCTCAACAACGGCACCACCCACGGCATCGAGGCCAGCGATACCGGCATCCAGGTGCAGTTGACCGCCGATATTCACAAGGCCCTTGAGAAGTACAGGGTTTCCGGCGCCCAGCATGGCACTTCCGGCAACAGCTCCGAGCGGCTGCGGGAGATTGCAGCCAAGACCGCCACCACCAAGGCGAACGTTGCCACCGCACTGCAGATGATCTCCTGGGGGCTTGAGGTGAACGACTACGGTAATGCCCAGCTCGATGCAGACGGAAACTTCATCAAGGTGAAAGGGGAGGGGGTCACCGAGGAGATGTGGGCGGAGATGGTCGCCTATGCCGAGTCTAAGGGGTGGAAAAAGGGGGACTACAAGAGCCTCAATCTGCCGTTCGAAAACAAGCTCCTCGCCCAGCCACTGGCCATAAGGGAGAGGATGGCCAAAAGGGTGGAAGATTTCGTCTATAAGATGATTACTGAAGTCTTCAACTCGCAGGATACGGCGCCGCTGGCAATAGAGGCGATCCTCAAGGCCGGCAGCTACGATCCGGGGCCGAAGGCGAGCCGGATCGAAGATCCTGCCGAATGGACGGAGAGCCGGATCGTCGAGCGGGCGGCCGGATTGGGAGGGCACAAGGGCCCCTCGGGAAATTTTGACGACTAGCGGCATGCACCCGGCCTTTGCGCGGTGGGTGCCGAAGGCTTGAACAGGGGGGCTTATGCCCCCCTTTTGCTTATCTGCCGGATGCTATGGCTGCGTGGCCACAATTTGAGTTTGTTCAACCTAAGTCGGCAGTTGGCCATGGCCAACTGCAGTTTCTGGTTTATTCTTGTAAAGGGGGAAGGCAACCGTGGAAGATAGACGAAATTTTTCCCGTGTGGATTTTGCCGTTGAGGCGCTCATCAAACAGGGTGCTGCATCCTTCAAGGGCGAGGTGCGGAACATAAGTCTGAAAGGGGTGCTTGTTGAAACCGGTGAAACCCTGGACCTCGGCGCGTCCGTGGATGTCACGATCTATCTGGCCGGGGCGCCGCCGCAGATTGCCATCAACGCTGCCGGTATGGTGGTCAGGACGGGGGACAACGGCGTAGGGATCAAATTCGAAAAGATGGACGCGGACTCTTTCGCCCATCTGCGGAACATCGTCTCGTACCGGTGCGGAGATGCCGACAAGGTAATCGGCGAGTTCTTTACGTACCTTGACGGACGCGGCCGAAATGATTAAGTTATACCAGATGCGCAAATGCATATCTGAAAGTATCCGGAAGTTGAGATGAACAGAACCGAACTGTCCGCGCTGAAGGCGTGGTTTGCCGATTACTGCCGCTCTTTCTATTCAAGCGATGCAGGTGAGCAGCGGAATATCTCTCTGAAAGAGCTGCATACACGCAATGTCTGTGACAATATCACCGCGATCGCCCGTGACGAGCTTTTGAACGAAGACCGGCAGGTCCTGGCCGAGGTGGTTGCTCTTTTCCACGACGTGGGGCGTTTCCCCCAGTACCGGCAGTATAAGACGTTCAAGGACAGCGAATCCACCAACCATGCGGCGCTCAGCGCCAGGGTCCTGCTTGAGAGCAACGTGCTGGCTGGCTTTCCCAAGGATGAGCGGGAGATCATCGTTCAGTCGGTGCGGCTGCACAACGTGTTCGCCGTTCCCGGAAAAATCTCGCCGGAAGTGGAGCTGTTCCTAAAGCTGGTCCGCGACGCCGACAAGCTCGACATCTGGCGGGTGTTCATCGAGTACTACGCGCTTCCCGAGGAGGAGAGGGCGTCCGCCGTCGGCCTCGGGTTTCCCGATCTCCCCTTCTGTTCGGAGGAGGTGCTTGCCTGTCTCGACAGTGGGCGGATGGTGAACCTGGCGATGCTGAAGACCATGAACGATTTCAAACTGCTGCAGCTCTCCTGGGTGTTTGACCTGAACTTTGCGGCGTCCTTCAGACTGCTTGAGGAAAGGGACTATGTCGGCGGCATTGCCGCGACGCTGCCGATGAACGGCAGAATCGAGGCCTTGGCCAGGAGATTGCGGCGGCACGTGGAAGAGAGGGTGGCGTCGCATGATGCATTTAAGCGGTCCGCCCGGGAGTACCGGTCATGAGGAGGCGTGTTATGCGGTTTATCCTGTTGCTGGCGTTGTCGTTCAGCCTTTTGCCCGTTTCCGGCGGATGGGCGGATTGTATCTGCAAGGAGCCGTTGAAGCCCGAACTTCCCTCGGGCAAGGCCGATGCGAAGGAGATGGCATTGGCAGGCAAAGATGTGGATGACTACGCCGGGAAGATGAAGAGTTACCGGGAATGCCTGGTAAAATGTATGGAAAAAGCTGATAACGATCTGGCGGCGGTGGTTTCCGGGTGGAACTATGCGGTAGACACATATAACGCCGCCGGCAGCAGGTAAGCCGGCCAACGTTCCGGCGGACGGAGGAGGTGGCGGATGCACGATTTTGCCATGATGGGGGCGGTGGGCGTAGCGGCTTTTTTCGTGTTCGCACTGATCGCGACGGCTGCCCTTGCCCTCTGGCTGTGGGCGCTCGTCGATATCCTGAAGCACGAGTTTACCGGCTCGAACAAGATCATCTGGCTGTTGCTGGTGCTGGCCGTGCCGCTCATAGGTGTCATCCTCTACTACCTTATCGGGAGGGAGCAGAGGATTTCGGAGAGCGGGAGCGGAAAGCCATAAACCTGGAAACGGCAGTCGGCCATGGCCGTCTGCCGAATTCAGGATAAACGGCGGCCCTGTACAAGACAGGGCCCCATTGACCAAGGAGTCGTAAAGATGAAAAGACACGTTGTCAAGGTATTTACACTGGCGGCAGCCGTCATGATGCTGACCGTAACGGCGCTGGAGCTTGATGCCCACGCCAGGGCAGGTGGCGGCCGTTCTTTCGGGAGCCGCGGATCGCGCAGCTATTCAAGGCCGGCCAGTCCCTATTCACCTGGCCCTTCGCAGGTTGCCCCTGCCCCCAGGCCGTACTCCCCCTCTCCCTACCAGCAGCAGCCGGCCGGCGGATTCCTGAGAAGCATGGCGGGAGGGATGCTGGGTGGGATGCTCGGCGGAATGCTCTTCAGGGGGCTCGGGTTCGGCGCCGGCGGCGGCATGGGGGGCGGCATCGGCCTGTTCGAGATCATCCTCCTGGCGGGGATCGGCTATCTCATCTACCGGTTCGTAAAAAAAAAACGGGTAGATAGCTCCTACTCCACCTACGAGCAGAGCGGCTATCAGCACGGCAATGTGACCCCCATGTACGGCGGGACCCAGACCTATGAAACGGAGCCGAGCGATGTGGACACGGGGCTGGCCCATGTCCGCCAGATGGACCCCTCCTTTGACGAAAGCCGCTTCAACGATTCGGTGATGGACATGTTCTTCAAGATCCAGGGGGCGTGGATGAACCGAGACCTGTCTTCGGCACCCGGGCTCCTGACCGACGAGATGAAGCGTATCTTCCAGGAGGACATAGACAGGCTTTTGCGGGACAGGCAGGTCAACAGGCTGGAGAACATTGCGGTCAGGAATGTGGAAATTTCGGAGGTCTGGCAGGAGTCCGGGCAGGATTACATCACCGCCCTGATTTATGCGAACCTGCTCGATTATACAACCGACGACGCGACGGGAGCGGTCGTCTCCGGCAGCAAGACGGAGCCGGTAAAATTCGAGGAGTACTGGACGTTTACCCGGCCGGTCGGCAACAACCCGTGGCG
The DNA here is from genome assembly GCA_027356255.1 of Geobacter sp. GTDB lineage: Bacteria > Desulfobacterota > Desulfuromonadia > Geobacterales > Geobacteraceae > Geotalea. Next base: position 5,139 of record DAIEGL010000168.1, read on the forward strand.
GTTGTCGGCAATCAATCAGAAGTAGGGAATAGCTTTATCAATGTCGGAAGGGCGCCCCAATGCGGGCGCCCTTTTTTATTATTCCGACATTTCCGGGACGGCTGCCGTGGCTTCAGGGGTCCATGCTTTACCACGGCTTCGATGTTGGAGGTGCTACGGATATAGTGAACGAAGCGCGGGTTACGGTGACATTTTGCGTGGAGACAAGGCCATAAAGAAGGGGCGACCCCATTCAGAGCCGCCCCTCTATTCCCCGGTTACGGTAAACTCTCCCAAGTACATTGAGTACCGTCGATGTCGTTGGTGTCGTAAATCAGCGAGCCTCCCCACCACATCTTTTTCCCGCGTATAGTATACATGCTGTCGAAACCCTTTCCCCTCTGGTTTGCAAATCCTATTCCGGGGTAAATATCGTTCGTATACTCAAAATACCAATGATCATTGGGGTCAAGAGTCAGGACCTGTTCATCAATCGCATAGTCGAAGCCGTAGTCGGTAAGGATGTAACCCAGTCGCTTCACCTCTCCCGGATTCAGGGAGGCCAATACCAATGTATTGTTGGTGGCCGATAGCGGATAGGCAACCGTGCCGGTTGCTCCTGCCTTGTAGTAAATGTCGTCGATCAGATGAGGGAAGATGTCGCTATTTGGTTCGCCAAACTGGTCAGTTCCCACTGCTGCGATCGCTTCCGGTGAACCGGAAATGTACCATTGGTTGTTGATGCAGACTCTATCAGTGTTGTTGAATACCTCCACCGGAGTCGGTTCGGAGATGTCGCGATAGCCGATCCGCTGTGTTCCGTCGGCATTGGTGTAGACGACGTAGATCTTTACGTCGGTGGCAGCGACTGGCAGTTGGATCGAGCGCAGATCGAAGACCAGTTCGACAGGTACACCCTGCGGCAGTGTGCTGACTCCGTTCGTCACAGGCGTTCTGAAGACGTATCCCATGGCATTGGCCGGTTCGGTGTTTACCTGCACGGATTGAAACTGATCGCCAACGGCGGTGCGGTAATTCAACTCCAAGGATATCGTCCCTCCCGATAATCCGCCGGGAATAGTGGAAAGTGCAGTTACCCTGAGTTCATCGAACGTGGCGCTCGTTGAGCTGTCGTCTGTTTTTGCATAGACGCCGGAAGGGGGGAGGGAAAGGTAGAAGTCGGTATAGACGCCGTCGATGGCTTCTGGTTTGCTTACGGCAACTGCTTCGTCCTCATTGCCCAGTTTGCCCTTGAATACGAGTTGCATGGACATGTCATTACGATATATCGGCAGAGGGTCGGCGGAGAAGTCGAAGGTAAGTTCACGGGGGCTCGAAAGGTCCACATCCTTCAGTGTTGCCACCTTGTAGATATAGTCAGCGGAAGGGTTGTTCAGAATCTTCGCCGGACCGCTCCCGGTTTCGGCGAGCTCCTTGTAGCGGATGACCAGGGAGACCTCGCCGGTTGCCATGGCTTCGTTGGGAGTGTTGTTGGTTGCGGTGATCTTTATGGAGCGGAAGGTGACGTCGCCGGGGGCGGCGGTTACGTTCAGGGTGCCGCGGAAGAAGTAGTCGAGAAGGACGGCGGAGTAGCCGACGGCGCGGGGGAGAAGTTTGGTTGCGTAGTCGGCGTAGACTTTCTCATCGAGTTTCAAGCCGTAGCCAGCACTCTTCTTGGCTACAGAGAGGTACTTATAAAACCAAGTACCAGCTGCGGCATGGTCGATCATCTCACCATCGCCAAGCTTGCGAAGGTAAGTTCGCTTCTTCCCTGTTGCCGGATCGATAATTTCATTCCACTCTTGCATTGCATACCAGCGGGGAAATGGGTAATCAGAGCTGAATATGGTATCCGGGCTGAAGAAGTTGGCGTTGGTATATTCTGACAGACCAAAGGTTGGGCTGGTGGTTGAGACAGCCACAGTGCCGTTATATTGGTTCGTATCGAACAGGTTGGCAACTCAACTTTCGCAGTTGGCAAAAATATGTAACATGCTGTAATTATTAATAGTATAGCGTCGCAATCTGGGTTAAAATGGTTTTGTTCCCCAACAAATCCACTAGCACAGAAAGGCGACGCTATGAGCCAGATTGTACC
>DAIEGL010000127.1 GCA_027356255.1 Geobacter sp.
TGTCAGGCGGAAAGGAACGGGCCAAAGAACGCTTTCTTTCCTACGCATACCTGAAGCAGGGAAAAGACGGGGTGGGTGAGTTTCTGCAGAAGGCCGGGGGGCTCAGCCGATACTACATCGACTTCCTTAAGGTCATGTCGAATCCTTTCAAGGGACCGGAAATAGCTTGGCTCGCTTCAATGCTGACCCTCGCCGTTTATTCGGTTTTCCTGATGACCAGCGAAGAGAACAGGATGATCGGCGTCATCCTCTTCTCCGGCACGGTGGCGAACGGCTGGTCGCTTATCCACTCCATCGCCAGGAAGTGGTGCGACATCGGCGTCATGATCGCCATTTACCGGGAGATCGTCCAGATCGCGGAACATGAGCTGGAAGAGATGGCGTAGCGTATCAAGCAAGCATTATCGCATCGTGGGGCGGCTTCGGCCGCCCTTTTTTTATGGATCTTCCCGCAATTCCGGGGACGACTGCCGTGGCCATCTGCCGATTTTAGGGTAAAATATTGCTGAAGAAGGGCTCACTTGACGGCACGAAAGCCGGAGGAGGCAGGTATGAAGAGCACAGACGGGATCATCCGGAAAATCTCGGCAGCACTGGAACAGGAACCCCGCGTCAACCTCCACGCCTACCCGGTTCAGATCGATTACAGCGACGGGGTGGCGACACTGACGGGGGAGACCGAGGATATCGCCGCAAAAAAAATCGCCCTGGAGATCACAGCAGCAGTCCCCGGCGTTTCGGCAATAGTTGACCGGCTCCACGTCCAGCCCGCAGAGCCGATGGAGGACGGCGAGATCCGCGATCACGTCTGCAACGCCCTCCTTGCGGAACAGCTCCTGGAAGCGTACGCCATCAGGTCACTGGTAAAGGGGCAGCCGGAACTCGTCAGAGAGCCGGTCGCCCCCTTCGGCACCATCGATGTGGAGGTGAGCGACGGAATCGTGACGCTGAACGGCCAGGTCGGCAGTCTCTCGCAGAAGCGTATTGCGGGGGTGTTGGCCTGGTGGGTGCCCGGGAGCAGGGACGTGGTGAACGGACTGGAGGTATCGCCGCTTGAAGAGGACAACGACGGCGAGGTCGTCGATGCGATCCGGCTTATGCTGGAGAAGGACCCTTTCGTCAACGCGGCCCAGATCCGCGTCACCTGCCGCGACTATGCGGTGACCCTTGAGGGGCTGGTTTCCACCGAAGCGGAGCGCCGAATGGCTGAGGCGGATGCCTGGTACGTCTTCCGGGTGGACAAGGTGAAAAACCTGCTGCAGACCAAGGGATAAAAGGCTTCTCCGCTCCCCTGGGCAGTACGGGAACCCCCGATCCGCCACGAAGGCCCGCCGGTCTTCGTGGCACCCTCCCCTCCCCTCCTGAACATTTCCCCGAAAACCGCCACCAGTACCCACCTGCAAGGACACGACATCTTGCGCCATCGCCGCAGTTTTCTTTTTACTTATGCGAAATATATGGTAATCTACTGCAGTTTTACCTGAAAGGACAGAAGAACCATGGCGGACAAACGGAACACCAGAAGACACCGAAAAAGACTGACCCTGAAATTCGGCGTCCGGGAATCGGACCGCTTCGCCTTTACGGAAGATATCTCCCCCCACGGGATGTTCATAAAAACGGCAAACGCCGCACCGCCGGGGAGCACGATAAAGATCGATCTTTCCCTGAGCGAAGACGACGTCGTGACAATGGAAGCCCGCGTGATGTGGGCCAAGAAGGTACCAGCAAACATGGTGCGGCTCGTCAGGAAATGCGGCATGGGGGTGAGGATTGTCCGCTTTGTCGCCGGAGAAACACGCTACCACTCGCTTTGCGAAGAACTCCATGCGCGGTGACAGCCGGTAGGCCAATGCATTCTGAGACGAGCAAACCCACAATAATGACAAACGGACTGCCGGAAAGAACCTCTCTCGACATCTCCCCGGAAGCATTCGAAACGATCAGGAAAATACTGAAAAACCTGAAGGGGTTCAACCTCGACTGCTACAAGGAGAAGTGCATAAGGCGACGCATCAGCATCAGGATCAGGGCGACCCACAGCAAAACCGCCGAGTCCTACTGCGACCTTCTTCTCAACAGCGAGTCCGAGCTGGAACTCCTGCTCAAGGTGTTGACGATCCATGTCAGCCAATTCTTCAGGAATCCGGCCACCTTCGAGAAACTGAAAAACGACATCTTCCCCCGGCTTTTCAGCCGGTGCAGCCGGGAAGGGCGCCGCGAGCTCAGGATCTGGAGCGTCGGCTGCGCCAGCGGGGAAGAACCGTACACCCTTGCGCTGATCCTCAAGGACACCTTCGATGCCGAGACGAGGGGGATCGATGTCTCGATCCTGGCGACCGACGTTGACACGGGAACCCTGGAAGCCGCAAGAACTGCGGCATACGGCGTAGACCGATTGGCAGAGATGTCCGAGTCGATGAAGGGACGCTATTTTGACCTGAGAGAGTCAAAGTACCATCTGCTGCCGGAGATCAAAAGACTGGTCAGCTTCAGGCAGAGCGACATTTACGACATCGGCGGCTATGAGGCGAGCGATCTCATCCTGTGCCGCAATGTCCTAATCTATTTTGAACGGTCGCAGCAGGAGAGGATCCTCGAAGGTTTTGCCGATGCCCTTCCCAGGGGGGGCATCCTTGTGCTGGGCAAATCGGAAACCCTCGTCGGCTCCTCCCGCCGGCGTTTCACGACGGTCTGCCCGGTGGAGCGCATCTACCAGTCCCTGTAGCGAGCCACGGCACGACATGTGCTAATGGGAATGGCAATGCGGAGCGCCCGGAGCAGAGTCAGGCCATGACCGTCTGCCGATATCAGGATAAAGAAGCGGCGCCCCCCGCCGAAAAGAGTCCAATAAGTGCAAGCCATAAGGAGAGCGTCATGCATATCCCCATAGGGTACAAGTTCATTCTGGGATTCATTGTGGTTGTAGCCGCCGTCGCCTTTGTTCCCCACGGTGTCACGCACCTGGGTTACTCGCCGGAGATCACGAATCTCCTCTCCTATGCGGTTGCCATGACCATAGGTCTCATCCTCGGCTGGTTCTTTTCCAAAAACTTCACGAAAAACATCGCCCTCCTGACCGCTGCGACCGAAGAGATAAGCCAGGGAGACCTGACCAGAGACATCGTCACCAAGAATTCGGTCTTCCATGATGAAACCCACGAGATGGCCGTTTCCATCAACCGGATGGTCGAAAACCTGCGCGAACTGGTCACCCATATCCGGGGAACTTCCGGGAACGTATCCGCATCCTCCCGCACTCTCTCCTCTTCCGCACTGGAGATCAACGCCTCATCCGAAGAGGTGGCCCAGGCAGTGGAGCAGATATCCCGGGGCGCCGAAACCCAGGCGGAGATGGTGGCGAAGAGCTCCAAGGTCATCCACGAGATGGCCATTTCCGTGGATTTGATAGCAAGGAGGGCCAAGGAAGCGTCCAAGGCCGCACGGGAAACCAGCCTTACCGCCCAGAGGGGAGGAGACCTGGCCAAGGATTCCCTGGCACGGATGAAATCCTTCTTTGACAGCGTGGAGCTGATCGGCATGCAGTTCATGGATCTGAACTCCAAGTTGCAGCAGGTGGGAAAGATCGCCGACTTCATCGGCGAAATCGCCAGGCAGACGAACCTGCTGGCCCTCAACGCATCCATTGAAGCGGCGCGGGCCGGAGAATACGGGAAGGGGTTCGCCGTTGTGGCCGAAGAGGTGCGAAAGCTGGCGGACGGTACGGGGAAATCGGCGGCGGAGATCATCGAGCTGATCGCCATGGTCAAGGAAGAGAGCCGCAAGGTCCACGAAACCATTGCCGACAGCTCCCGGAACATCAGCGCGGGCAAGAAAAACATCGACACCACGGCGGAGTCGTTCCGCGAGATTCTCAATACGGTCATCGAGACCGAGCGAAAGACGAACAGCATCGCCGACCTCTCCCAGATGCAGACCGACGGCGCCGGAAAGATGGTGGCGATGATCGATGAAATCGCCAGGGTGGCGGAAGACAACGCCGCCTCCACCGAAGAGGTTTCAGCCGCAACCGAGGAGCAGTCGGCCGCCATGCAGGAGATGGTCCATGCGACTGCGGAACTGTCCAAGCTCGCCGAGGAGCTTTTGAAGATCGTCGAACAGTTCAAGGTCCCCGGCGCCGCCCCACTGATCATATGAAGAGCGACGAAACGGCGCGATACCTTGTTTTTGTGCAGCGGGGAGCGCTTTACGCCCTGGACTTGCAGGACGTGGCAGAAGTGGTCGAACCGCCGCCGACCTTTCCTATTCCCCGCGCACCGGCCCACTTCATCGGGGTAATGAACTTTCACGGCAACCTGACCACCGTCCTCGATCTGGCAAATCTCCAAGACAGGGGAAAGTTCTCCACCGAAGGGAAAGTCCTGGTCCTGGACGGCCGTCTTGCCAACCTTGCCATCTGGGTTGACGGCGTGAGCGCCATTATTCCGGCAGAGGCCGTGCAGAGAGAACCTGCCGACGAAGATGACGGATTGACCGCCGCCCTTCTCTGCAGCGGAGCGGACAAAATCAGGCTGCTGGCACTGGACAGGCTTTTACGAAGGGTGGAAGAGACCATCAATGATTGATTGACGGCCCGTGAACGTGCACCGGCCGATGGAGGCAAGTATGGAAGTTAAGCTGATGATCGTGGACGACTCGCTTTTCATGAGAAAGATGCTGCGGGGCATCCTCGAGGAAGACGGCTACCAGGTCATCGCGGAAGCGGCCGACGGCGTCGAAGCAGTCGAAAAATACCGGGAATGCCGCCCCGACATCACCACCATGGATATAGTCATGCCGACGAAAAACGGCATCGAGGCCCTGACGGAAATCATGGCCCTCGACAGCGGGGCCAAGGTCGTGATGTGCAGCGCCATCGGCCAGGAGGCGCTGACACAGACGGCCCAGGCAGCAGGCGCAAAAGATTTCATCCTCAAGCCGTTCAACCCCGAGCGGGTCAAGGAAGTGATCAAGAGGATCGCGGGAGCCTGATACATGGACATGTCCCAATACAGGGAGCTGTTCGTCTCCGAATCCAGGGAGCACCTCAATTCGATCAACGAGCTGATCGTCGCCCTGGAAAAGGATGCCGGCGACAGGGAGACCATGGACTCCCTCTTCCGCGTCGCCCATTCCATCAAAGGGATGGCGGCATCCATGGAATACGGCGACATAGCGGAACTGGCCCACAAGCTTGAAGACCTCATGGATCGGGTCCGCAAGGGGAGCCTCCCCTTCGACGGGGGCGCAGCCGACCTCCTGTTGGAGGGAACTGACCTCCTGGGGGCAATGATCGCCGACGTGGAGCAGGGCGTCCCGTCAAGGCGCGATACCAGCGATCTGGTACAAAGGATCATCAACCACCAGCCGAAGCAGTCCGAGACGCCGCCGGGCGACATTCGCAAAACGGTGCAGCCTGTGGCGCAGACGCCCCCGTTGTCTCTCCCCGCCACTCCCGGCCAAAAGGGTGAAGGACGTCAAAGCAACAACGACCCCTCGCAGACCGTGAGGGTAAAGACCGATGTCCTCGACCGGCTGATAAATCTGACCGGCGAATTGATCACCAACAAATACCGGATCATGTCCATCAGCAGCCGCCTCGGTTCGGGAAACCTGGATGAGGCGTGCGTCGAGCTGTCGAAACTCCTGCGCGGCCTCCACGATGAGGTGCTGAAGGTGCGCTTGGTCCCCTTTGCGGCGATTGCCGACCGTTTTCCCCGGGTGATCCGCGACCTGGCGAAAAAAAGCGGCAAGGAGATCGCCTTTGAAGTGGACGGAAGAGAGATCGAACTCGACCGGGGGATAGTGGAAGAGCTTGCCGACCCACTCATCCATATCCTGCGCAACGCCGTAGACCATGGGATTGAAACCATGGAGGAACGCCTGGCCGCCGGCAAGTCGAGCCGGGGGAGCATCAGGCTGGCCGCTCGCAGGGAAAAGGAGCAGATGGTCATCACCGTCGAGGACGACGGAAGGGGGATGGACCCGGTAAAGCTGATCGCCTCCGCCGTAGAAAAAGGGATCATCAAGCAGGAAGAGGGGTGGCTTCTGTCCCCGCGGGAGGCACTGATGCTCACCTGCGTTCCGGGATTTTCCACGGCAAGGGAGGTGACCGACATCTCGGGGCGCGGCGTCGGCATGGATGCCGTCAAATCGGCCGTCAAAGCCCTCGGAGGTAACCTCCTTATAGATTCGACGCAGGGGCGCGGGAGCAGAATAACCCTTAAGCTCCCGTTGACCATCTCGATCATTCAGGCCCTGGTGGTCGGCTGCGCCCATCTCAAGGTTGCCGTTCCAGTGATCAACATCATCCGCACCATGGAACTCAAGCGCGAGCTGATAACCACCGAGGGGAAACACAAGGCCTTTTTCATGGGGGAAGAGGCGATACCGCTCGTAAGCCTCAACCGCATCTTCGGCCTGCCGCTTTCCCACCAGAGCGGCGAGGCTGTCCCCGTATTCGTCAGCGAAATGAAGGGGCGCAAGGTGGGACTGGTGGTAGACCGGTTCATCGGCCAGCAGGAGTTTTTCGTAAAGCCGCTCGGCAGACCGCTGGTCAAGCTGAAGGGTCTGTCCGGCGGGGCGGTCCTCGGCAACGGAGAAGTACTCTTCATCCTGGACGTTGCCAACCTGGTGTAAATTCCGACATGAACAAGAGGGGCATCCGTATGGCAGATACCATGTTGACCGAAATACAGCTGGACGCCCTGCGCGAAGTGGGCAACATCGGCATGGGGCACGCAGCCACCGCCCTCTCGCAGCTCGTGGGAAAAACGGTACACCTCAACGTCCCCAGAGTCATGGCCATGGACGCAATGAGCCTCCCCAAGGCGTGCGGTGGGGCTGAACGGATGGTGGCCGGGATTTACATCCAGATACTGGGAAACGCCCGGGGAAACATCCTGATCGTTTTCCCCCGTGACAACACCCTGTCGATCCTGGAAAAGCTCCTCTCCTCTACCCCATCCGCAACAGCACTGACCGAACTTGAGATCTCCACCCTGAAGGAGGTGGGGAACATTCTGGCATCGGCATACCTGAACGCGCTCGGAAGCATGCTGAAAATGACCCTCATACCGTCGATCCCCCTCTTCTCCTTCGACATGGCCGATACGGTCGTCGCCCGCGTGCTCGGCGAGCATGGTGAAACCGGCAGTGCGGCGTTCATGATCGAAACGGAATTCACCATCGACTCGGAACGGACCTCGGGGCACATTTTCCTCCTCCCCGCGGCAGCGTCCCTCGACGTCATTCTGAACGCCATAAACGCCTGAAGCACGGCTCATGGAAAGCCTCTTAAAAGATGGTTGCACGGCCGCAAGAGTTATGGCAATATTGACATTTCGATGCAAAAATCATTTTCTGCTGCTCGGGGAGGGGATATGAGAACCATGCGACTGTTCGTCGGCATGTTGCTGGTGCTGCTGACTGCGATCGGCGCTGAAGCCGCCGCCACTGCTCCGATCAACGTGGGGCTCCAGGACGTCATCGACACCGTTGAAAAATCATACAGGGCCCTCACCGACGTGACCATTGACTTTTTCCAGCGCTCCACCCTGGCGGAGAAAAACCGGGAGATGCGCGCTGACGGGCAGATGTTCCTGAAAACGGCCAATGACGGCGACCCGCTCAAGTTCCGTTTCGACTATTTCCGCCCCACCACCCAGGAAATCGTCAGCAACGGCAGGACCATGTGGATGTACCTCCCGGAAAACCGCAAGGTCATCCAGAGCGACGTCAGCTTCGTCTTCGACCCGCTCCGCTTCAACCCGGACCGTGACCGAGCCTCCAACTTCCTCCAGGGGCTCGGGCGCATCTCCAAGGACTTCCTGACCACCTTTTCCCCCCAGGGGCGCGACGTGGACGGCAACTACATCCTGGAACTGAACCCGCGGCGGGCCACGGAAACCATCGAAAAGCTCTTCATAGTGGTACAGCGCGACGCGGTCTACCTCTATACGCAGAAGCGGATGCAGCTGGGGCGCCCGCTCACCGTGGACGAGTACCAGCAACTGGTGAACGGCATCCCCGTAGGGAACATCCAGAGGGACCAGACCGCCTTCCCCGTTCTCTCGACCACGGTCATCGACCACCAGGGGAACACCACCATCATGGAGTTCAGCAACCCCAAGGCGGACACCAGGCTTTCAGACCAGCTCTTCGAATTCACCATACCGGCAGCCGTCGAAGTGGTCATGCCTCCCGGATCTGAACGATAACAGCCGTTAACGCGCAATTCTGAACGAAGAAGGTAAAGGCGACATCATCCATGTCGCCTTTACAATTATTACAACACCGTTAAACAGGAAGACAAAATGAAACCGTTACTGTTCGTATCACTTGCCATCTGTCTCATCCTCTCCCTGGGCGTTTCACCGGCTATGTGTTTCAGCGCCGAGCTGACCGATGTAATCAAGACCCTGGAACAGGGGTACAACAGCCTCGCAGACGTCCAGGCCGAATTTTACCAGCGCACCGAGATTGCCTCCATGAAACGGCAGGAGCGGGGCGCCGGTGAGCTCTTCATGAAAAAACCGGCCGGGGCAACCGCCATGTTCCGCTTCAATTACACCCGCCCGAAACAACAGATCATCTCCAACGGCAGGAAGGTCTGGTACTACCTCCCCGAGAACCGGCAGGTGATGGTGTCCGACGTGACGGCGCTTTTCCAGGGCGGCAGCACCGTGGCGCTGGACTATCTGACCGGCATGGGGCACGTCACGAAGGATTTCACCATCAAGTTCGCCGCGACCGGCCGCGACAAGAAGGGGAATTACGTGCTCGAACTGGTCCCTAAAAAACCGAGCCAGGCGATGGCGAAGCTCCAGCTGACCATCGACGCGCAAGCAGTCGAGAGCTTCATCAGGGAAAGGCATGCCGTAAACCCCTTCCCCATCGTCTCTTCCGTTGTTTTCGATGCGTTCGGCAACCGGACCGCCATTGAGTACAGCAAGGTGCGGGCCAACCGGGGGATGGGAAACGACAGGTTCAGCTTCAAGATACCCAAGGGTGTGGAAGTGATAAATCCCGGGCAGAAGTGAACCTCGCTTCTCCCTTTATAAAATGAGGAGGATATATGCCGTCATTTGACATCGTCTCCAAGGTGGACATGCAGGAAGTTGACAACGCCGTCAACCAGACCGTCAAGGAGATAGCCCAGCGTTACGATTTCAAAGGTTCGAAAAGCGAGATAACCCAGGAGAAGGATACCGTCAAGCTCCTTTCCGAGGATGATTTCCGGCTCAAGGCGATCATCGACATCCTGCAGTCCAAGTTCATCAAGCGAGGGATATCCATCAAGGCCCTCCAGTACGGCAAGGTGGAAAACGCCTCCGGCGGCATGATGCGGCAGGTCATCACCATCCAGCAGGGGATCACCAAGGAAAAGGGAAAGGAGATCAACAACGTCATCAAGGAGACCAAGCTCAAGGTCCAGAGCCAGATACAGGACGACCAGGTGCGGGTGACCGGCAAGAACATCGACGATCTCCAGGAAATCATCCAGCTGCTGAAAGGAAAGGATCTGGGCATCGAACTGCAGTTCGGCAACTTCAGACAGTAGAAAAGCGGTCGATAGTCGATGGACTTTACCATCCACCATCTCTACCTCCACCGACTGCAATACCGACTATAAAAGGGGTAATTTTGAGCACAAGCACCAAGGAAAAAGTAAGCCTGGTCAGCCTCGGCTGTCCGAAAAACCTGGTCGACGCCGAGGTCATGCTCGGCTATCTGGCCAAGGACAGATATGAAGTAACCACCGACGAACGGGAAGCCGACATCATCATCGTCAACACCTGTTCATTCATCAAGGAAGCGAAGCAGGAGAGCATCGACACCATCCTCGACCTGGCGGACCGGAAGCACGACGCCCGCTGCCGCCTGCTGATCGTCACCGGTTGCCTCCCGCAACGTTACCAGGAAGAGCTCGTCAAGGAACTCCCCGAAGTGGACATCTTCGTCGGCACCGGCGACTACCCGCGCATCGCGGAGATCATCGCCGAAAAGGAGGGGATGACGGAACAGCTCCGCTACACCGGAGACCCGAACTTCCTCTACGACGAGGATCTCCCCAGGCTGCAATCGTCACCGTATTACACCGCCTACCTGAAAATCGCCGAAGGTTGCTCCAACTGCTGCTCCTACTGCGTAATCCCCTCCCTGCGCGGCTCGTTCCGCTCCCGCCCCATGGACAAACTGCTCAGGGAGGCCGGAGAACTGGTCGCCCGCGGGGTGAAGGAGATCAACCTGATCGCCCAGGACATCACCGGATACGGCAAGGACCTGAACGCAGGCGCAGCGCTGGAAGGACTTATAAAGGAACTTACCGCACTGGACGGGCTGCAGTGGATCAGGCTACTCTATGCCTATCCCGACGGCATCAACGACGCCCTCATCCGGCTGATCAGGGACGAAGAGAAGGTCTGCAAATACCTGGACATCCCGCTCCAGCACATCAGCGACCCGGTCCTCAAAAGGATGAACCGGCGGAGCAGCGAAGCGGAAATCAGGTCGCTCATCGCAACACTGCGCGACGAGATCCCGGGGATCGCCCTGCGGACCTCCCTGATCGTCGGCTTTCCGGGGGAAACTGACGATGATTTCAAAAAGCTCCTTCATTTCGTCGAGGAAACCCGCTTCGACCGGCTGGGAGTTTTCTGCTATTCCCGCGAAGAGGGAACCCCTGCGGCGGAGATGCCCGACCAGGTCTCTGAGCGGGTCAAGCGCGAGCGGTACAAAAAACTGATGCGTACCCAGGCACGGGTCTCATTCAAACACAACCGCACCCTGATCGACACCGAGGAGATGGTGCTGATCGAAGGATACAGCGAAGAAACAGATCTGTTGCTGAAGGGGCGCTCTTCCAGACAGGCACCCGACATAGACGGACAGGTATACGTCACCTCTGGCAACGCCAAGGTCGGCGACATCGTGAAGCTGCGTATCACCGACTCTTCCGACTATGATCTGATCGGCGAAATCGTCACCTGACCCCCTTGCGGGACCGGGCTTTTCCCTTGACAAAGGTCGGATTTGCTGTATTATTGCGTCGCCTTTCGGGCAGTAGATTCCAATAAACGGAGCGGATTTAATGGTAGAAAAACTGGATGAAATCAAAACTCTTCTGCTCAAGATGAAGGAAGAGACCATCAAGGAAATAAGCAAGTCGCTGAAGTCGGGTTCAGATATCCCGACCAACGAGCCGAGCGGCGACATCTACGATCAGGCATCCAGTGAGCGGGACCGCGAACTGGGGCTCTTGCTCGACGACCGCGAGCGGGAAAAGCTGCGGAACATCGACGAAGCGTTGCTGAAGATCGAAGAGGGTGAATACGGCATATGCGAGGAGTGCGAGGAGGAGATCCCTATCGGCAGATTGAAGATCGTGCCGTTTGCCCGTTACTGCGTCAAGTGCAAGGCGGACATCGAAAAGCTGCAGGCCCAGACCAAGCGCTTCGAAGAGGATCGCGCCTACCGGGAAATCGCCCTGGGCGAGGACGAAGAGGGGTAGGAAGCGGCTGGCAACAAGCAATCATGAAAAAAGGGGCGACGCGTTCACGCATCGCCCCTTTTTTGTCCCAAAACCTGCAACGGAAACTTACCTGCCGATCAGTCGCGCATACTCCCCTTTCGCAATCTCCGCATGCCAGTGGCCGGTCGCCTTCCCCACCAGTGTTCCGCCCCAGAAGATGAGCACCACCAGCACGGCGAAGAGGAAGCCGTTCACCACGATTTTCCGCCCGGTCAGCTTCATCTCCAGCGCCCCCTCCGCCCGGCAGTGGCTGATGCAGCGGAGACAGCCGATGCATTCCTCAGAATGCACCCTTTCCTTGGCCATCACCGGGATGTACGAGGGGCAGACCTGGGTGCAGACGCCGCAGGAGACGCAGGTCTTCCCCTCCCTCGTCACCTTGACCGGAGAAAACATGGATATCAAGCCGAGGAGCGCGCCGTAGGGGCAGAGGAAGCGGCAGAACGGGTTGCGAACCGGGAGGGAGAGAAGCGCCAGACCGGCGATGACAGTCAGAGAGATCCCGGACAGGTGGAGGAAAAAATCGAGGAGGCGCACGTCGGCCGTCTTGTTGTAGTCTGAGTAGACGAAAGAGGTGACCTGCTCGGGCGCCATGGCAAAGAGTATGGAATAGAGGAAGAAGCAGAGCAGCGCGAACTTTATGCCGCGCAGCGCCACATCCATCCGGCGTGGAAGGCGAAAGTTTCGCCGAAACAGGTTGAAGCCGGACTTCCATAACGCCTCCGACAGGGTCCCGACCGGGCAGATCCAGGAGCAGAAGGAGCGCTTGAGGAGAAACGATACCGCCACTACGGTGAGGAAAATCACCAGGGCGGCCGGGTGGACCGGATTGATGGAGCCGCTGGCCAGCCATTCCTTGAGACTCAATAATGCGGAGATCGGAAGAAACGCCTCGATCCCGTCCGGCCGGGGAACGAAGGAGGTTGCGCCGCCGGAACGGAAATGGAGGACAAAGCGGTAGAACTGGATACCCAGGTAGAGGGAAAAGAAGAGAAATCCCCACTGGACCAGAATCCTGAGCGGCTGCAAGTATCGTTTACCCATATCGTCACCTTTCAAGCTTCGCCGAAATCACCAATCACCAATCACCAATCACCAATCACCGACCGCATTTACGACTTATTCTGTCACACCTGACTGTTATACTCCCATTATCAAGCAAACACGGGGGTAGGCCATGGAACCGATTGTCATAGTGGGGGCAATAGTCGTCATTTACTGCGGTTATCTGACGGTGACGGACGAGATGAGAGACTGGCAGCGGAGCAAGAGGGCAAAGACGGTAAAAAGGGCACTCGGCATCCGTACCCGCCGGCGTCGTGTCAGTATTTCACTCTCTTGTCCAGGAGGTAGCGTGGCTGGACGTTGGCCAGAGCCTTTAAGAGACTCTTTTTGACAAAAGGGTTCTCCTTTTCCAGCGTATTCAACAGCTCCTTCATCCGTTTGCGCTGCTGGTCCGCAGAGCCGCAGACCGGGCAGCAGCAGCATACGACGGGGAAGCGGTTGTTGCGTGAAAAAGGGATGATATCCTCCTCGGGCACATAGACCAGCGGCCTGATGACGGTGGTCAGACCGTTGTCCGCCAGCATGCTCGGCGCCATTGCCTTCAGCGAACCGACAAAAAACTGGTTGAGGAGCAGGGTTTCGATGAAGTCATCCATGTGGTGGCCGAGCGCCAGTTTGTTGCAGTTGTAGCGCTGGGCCAGGCCGTAGAGAACACCGCGTTTCAGGCGGGCGCAGATGGAGCAGTAAGACGAATCGGGACGACGCTTTTCCTTGATGATACCATAGTGGTCGGTCTTTTCCATGTGAGCGGCAAAGCCGTGCTCGCGGAGGTGTTCCTCGATGATGTCGGCCCTGAACCCCGGATAGCCGGAATCGATGTTGATCGCCATGAGTTCATAGCGCACCGGCGCCCTCCTGCGCAACGTTTCCAGGATATGGAGCAGCGTATAGGAATCCTTCCCCCCGGATACCGCCACCGCAATCCGGTCCCCCTCCTCTATCAGGTTGTAATCGGCGATGGCCCGCCCCACCCTGTTTTTCAACCTCGTAAACAGCCTGTCCTCTATCAGTGCCACATAAACTCCGATCTGCCCTCAATCTTCGATCAAAACAATACTGCCCGTCAGGGCGGCCACGCGGCCCCCCCCCTACCTCCCGAGCACCTCCGTACGGAACCGCTCGATCCCCATCTCCTCGACGATCCGGCCGATGCGGTTCTGGTTGGCGGAGTTCTTGTAATAGTCGATGACCTTTGCCACGATCTCGAGCACCGCCTCCTCCGTCGGGACGTTGTCCGCGAGAAGGTCGCCGATACGCGGCCGGGCGCCGGCGTTGCCTCCGACCATGATCCGCCATCCCGTGTTCGTCCCCATGACCCCGATGTCCTTGAGCGCCGATTCGGCACATGAAAGCATGCAGCCGGACACCCCCATCTTGAACTTGTTGGGGAGCGCCATGCCGTGGTAGATGCTGTCCAGCTTGAGGCCGAGGGAAACCGAATCCTGCACCCCCCGCTTGCAGTAAGTGGTCCCCGGGCAGATCTTCACGCTCCGCACGCAGAGGCCGATGGCCGCCCCGGGAGCCTCGGCCAGATCGGCCCAGACGTCGTCCAGGTCCTCTTCCCTGATACCGATCAATGCGATGCGCTGGGCGGAGGTGATCTTGATCGCCTCCGCCCGGTATTTATCGGCCACGTCGCAGATCTTCCGCAGGGTGGCGGTGTCGGTGATCCCCCCCGGGATGTGCGGCGCTATGGCATAACTTTCCCTGTCCCGTTGCAGTATGGCGCCTTTTTCCAGAATATCCTTCTTCACCAAAACCTCCTTGTCACGATAACCATCGATCATCTGAATTCCGGCAGGAGCGATTCAAGCCGCCAACCCTTTTTCTCCCCCGCACCATCTTCATATCGCCATTGCTGCCTGTCCACCACGGTCTTCACCGTTGTGGAGGGGGATGCAAAGTAGTCCAGCTCCATCGTCACCTCACCCTTCTTTCCCTTCGGGTCGCACTCCACGCTCTTGATGCGGTAATCGACCACCTTCACGTCTCTCGCCGCCACGATCCTCTTGCGGTACTCGTCGCGCAGGGATGCAGCCACATAGGTATCGGCCGCCCTTTCCAGTTCCTGCCAGCGGAGCATCCGGCCGTACTCGCCGGAGCTTTTGTCAAACTCCTCCCGAACCATAAACGGCATGCTGCACGCGGCAATAACGAGCAGGGACGACAACAGCATCAAGCGGACAACAATAGACATGACAGCCTTCCTTTCGGGTCACCCCTTGATATATCTCACCAGCTCCGCGGCGATCTCATATCTGCCGAACGGTGGAATGAGGTAGAAGCCGCCAACCCGCTCCCGCACGGCGGCAATGAACTCGCGGGCGATGGCCAGACCCTCCCGCACCCCTTCGTCCTTCTCCTTCCCACGCATCCGCATCCTGATCTCCTCTGGAATGGTGATACCCGGCACCTCGTTGTGGAGAAATTCGGCGTTCCTCTCGCTGACCAGCGGCAGGATGCCGGGGAGGATCGGTATCCCCAGGTGGGCTGTCTGCCCGAGCATCTCGTCGAGGCGCTGCACGTCGTAGATCGGCTGGGTCTGGGCAAAGCGGGCGCCGTTTGCGACCTTATTCGCCAGCCGGCCCGCCTGGACGTCCATCCGCTGGGAATTGGGATTGAAGGCGGCGCCGATGGTGAAGCTGGTGCCGCTGCCGATGGGGTTCCCCAGGGCATTCACCCCGCCATTGAGTCCGTTTAGGAGCTTTATCAGGGTGAATGAGTTGAGATCGAATACGGACGACGCCCCCGCCTGCTCGCCAAGGCTCGCCGGATCGCCGGTGACTGCCAGGATGGTTCGTATGCCGAGCAGGCTCGCCCCCATAAGGTCGGACTGGAGCCCGATAAGGTTGCGGTCCCTGCAGGTGATATGGACAATCACCTCGATCCCGACTTCCTTCTGGATCAGGCTGGCCAGGGCGATATTCCCCATCCTCACCCGGGCCAGGGGGTTCTCGGCAAGGTTGATGGCGTCCGCACCCGCCTCCTTGAGTATCCGGCTGCCGGTCAGCACCCTGCTGCAGTCAAGCCCCCTGGGCGGGTCCAGCTCAACGGTGACGACCTTCTCCCGCCCCCATCCAGCAAGAAAGCCCGCCCCGCCACCAGCACTGACGCCCACGCTTTCCGCCGTCGGCACTGTCGGTGCGGGGGTGCGTGGGACCGGCCTGAGCCCCTTGACCTGCTCGGCGATCCTCCGGATATGGGCAGGGGTGGTGCCGCAGCAACCGCCGACAAGCGCCGCACCGGCGGCAACCATTTCCGCCGCCATGTCGGCGAAATATTCCGGGGTGGCGCGATAGATGTACCGGCCGTCCACGTATTCCGGGAAACCGCTGTTCGGGTAGGCGGCAATGGGTAGATCGACAACGCTCCCCATCCGCTTGACGGTGCGCAGAATCTCCAGTGGACCGGCACCGCAGTTGGCACCGACCACGTCGGCACCTCGATCGGCAAGCCTTTTTGCCACGGTCTCCGCTTCGACACCGCCGGCGGTCCGGCTGTTCTCGCCGAAGGCCATGTTCGCGACGACCGGCAGCCCTGTTTCCCCGGCTGCCCGGAGGGCGATTTCAATCTCCCCCAGGTCGGAAAAGGTTTCGAGGATGAATAGATCCACCCCCCCTTCCGCCAGGGCCGTCACCTGGGCGCGGAACATCTCCAGCATCTCCTCCGCGCCGAGGTCCCGCTCCTCCCCCTTGAGCTTCGCCAACGGTCCGATCGAACCGGCAACGAACACGTCACGCCCTTCCGCAGCCCGGCGGGCCAAGAGGGCGCCCTTCAGGTTGATGTCACGGACCTTCCCACCCAGCCCTATGGCGTGGAGCTTCGGATAGTTGGCGCCGAAGGTGTTGGTTTCGATCACCCGCGCCCCGGCCGCCACGTATTCCTGATGCAGATCCAGCACCAGTTCCGGCCGGACCAGATTCAGGTGCTCGAAGTTGGCGTCCAGGCTGACCCCTTTGGCATAGAGCATCGTGCCAGTGGCGCCGTCGCCCACGAGGACTTCACTTCTCAAACTGTCGAGAAAATTCACCCTGTTCCCCTCACGCGGTCATTTCCCACATTGGTTTTGCTGGTTTTTTTCTTTCAACCCGTATAAAATGCCGCCAATAGAAAAGTCAAAGGAGACGCCCCAATGCACGAAGCGATAAACTGGCTCTTGATCACCCTGAAGGCGATGGGTTATCCCGGCATCTTCCTGCTCATGGCAATGGAGAGTTCGGTCATCCCCATCCCGAGCGAGCTGGTGATGCCGCCGGCCGGCTACCTGGCACAGCAGGGGGAGATGAACGCGTTCGTCGCCATCATCTGCGGCACCGCGGGGAGCCTGATAGGGGCATACATAAACTATTTCACCGCCCACTACCTGGGGCGCCCCCTGGTGCTGAAATACGGCCGATACGTCTGGATAACCGAGGAGAAGTTCGCCCGGGTCGAGGGGTTCTTTCTCCACCACGGCGAAATCTCCACCTTTATCGGCCGTCTCCTGCCGGTTGTGCGCCACCTCATCTCCCTCCCGGCCGGGCTGGCAGGGATGAACCACGTCAAATTCTCCCTCTACACCCTGCTCGGCGCTGGGATCTGGGTAAGCGTACTGACCTGGATCGGTTATTTCATCGGCCAGAACCAGGAGTTGATCATGCGTTACTCCCACAAGGCGCTGATCGGCGTGGTGATTTTCAGCGCCGTGCTGATCGCGGTCTACGTAAAGGTGCACCGGCACAGAAGCGCCAGACATGACAAAACCGCGCCAGACCGCGTTGTCTGATTTCGCGGGCATGTCCCGGACCGCACACTAGTATTACTAGCCGGGGCCGGTTTTGTCAAGGCAACGGCGCATTCCCATTCCGCCCAATCCACAGTCATGAACATAACGAAAAACGGGCCAGCTTGAAAGCGGGCCCGTTTTTCATTGCCTGAACGAAGAGGAGCCTATTTCGGCACCTTTTCCCAGTCTTCGAGAAACTTCTTGATGCCGGCATCGGTCAGCGGATGCTTGGCAAGCTGCATGATGACCGAATAGGGGATGGTGGCGACATCGGCGCCGATCAGGGCCGAGTTGAGCACGTGCACCGGGTTCCTGACGCTGGCGACGATGATTTCCGTCGTATAGCCATAGTTGTCGAAAATGGTGCGGATCTCCTCGATGATTCCCATGCCGTCCTGCGAGATGTCATCGAGACGACCGACAAAGGGAGAGACGTAGGTGGCGCCCGCTTTTGCCGCCAGAAGCGCCTGCATGGGGGTGAAGACGAGGGTGACATTCGTCTTGATCCCTTCCCCGTGGAGGGTCTTGGTCGCCTTCAGCCCTTCCGGGGTCATGGGGAGCTTGATGACGATGTTCGGGTGGATCTTGACGAGTTCTTCCGCTTCCCGGATCATCCCGTCGTGGTCCAGGGAGACCACCTCAGCGGAAATAGGACCGTCGACTATGCTGGTTATTTCCTTGATGACATCGGCAAATTTGCGGCCGGATTTGGCGATGAGAGAGGGGTTGGTCGTGACGCCGTCCACCACCCCCAGTTCGTTGGCTTCGCGGATTTCCTTCACGTCTGCTGTGTCGATAAAAAACTTCATTGTCTCCTCCGATGCTGGTTATATGCGTTATTTTTCCAACTGGTCGCGAAACCGTTCTAAACAGGCCATGGAACAAAAGTGGAGCTTTTCCCCGTCCAGGGTTCCGATCACCGCGTCTTCCTTAGTCACATAAACGCCGCAAACCGGGTCCTTGAACGTTTCTTCATCGGGCACCGACTCCTTCGGGAGTTCTTTTTCAGCGGGGCGCCCCTTGAACATCTGGTACAAAACGTAGCCGACAATAATCAGCACCAGCAACCTGGCCACATGAACCTCCTATATCCTGACGACCCGTTCCGGCGAATCCAAAGAAGCCAGCAGGTCGGCAACACTTCTCTGCAACAGGGGGTGAACGAAATCCGGGGCTATATCGGCAAGCGGCTGCAAGACAAAGCGTCGCAGGTGGAGACGGGGGTGCGGAATGACAAGCTCCTCGTCGGTGATAATATCGTCGTCATAGAAAAGGATGTCCAGATCAATGGGGCGGGGGCCCCACGTGACATCCCTTTTCCGGTGGAAAATAGC
This sequence comes from Geobacter sp., assembly GCA_027356255.1. Taxonomy (GTDB): domain Bacteria; phylum Desulfobacterota; class Desulfuromonadia; order Geobacterales; family Geobacteraceae; genus Geotalea. The sequence continues at coordinate 18,698 of DAIEGL010000127.1, forward strand.
CGTTTCGATGCGCTGGAGTTCCGTAAGGAGCTGGTGCGGGTCTAGCGTTGTTTCAAGCCTGGCCGCCCCATTGAGGAAATTGGGCTGCGGCACCCCCCCCACCGGGTCGGTGTCGTAAAAGGATGAAAGCGCCGTGATCCTTGTCCCGGAGAGCTTGCCGGTTTCTGCAACTGCGCGCAGGAGCTGAAATTCCCGGTCTCCCTCGTTAGACCCCAAGGCTATATAAACCGAAGCTTTCACTCGGCCGATTAGAGCATAATTTGCTTTTTTTTTCAACCCCGACACTGCGGCTCCAAACCGCCGGCAAAAAACGCTTATATGGCGTTGCAGGCAACCACAGATTTAATCTTGTAATATCCGCTTGCTACCGGTATATTTTCCCAAAAAAGATCGCCGGCTCAGGCATCAATTTATACAGCACCTTCAGAGATTTAAACACTCCTAAATTTCAGGACAGGGAAAAGTGATGTCAAACTCAAGCAAAACCGGCAACACTGCAGACAGTGCCGCAAAAGAAGCGGAGAACCTGTACACGAACGGCATGGAGGCCCTCCGAACCGGCGACGCCCTGACCGCTCTCAACTGCTTCGGGAAAGCGGTCGGCATCGAAAGGCGCCCCCTCTATCTCTCGAACCTCGCCTTTTGCCTGGCAAAGGAAAAGAGGGAATTCCCCAGGGCGATCTCATTGTGCAAAGAGGCGATCAAATACGATCCCCGGAATTCGGTCAATTTCTTATACCTCGGCCGCATCCATCTCCTTGCAGGGCAAAAGAAAGACGCCATCAGAATTTTCCGCATGGGACTGAGAAACGAGAAGAATCAGGAAATTGCCAGGGAACTGGAACGGCTCGGCAACAGGAAAGAGCCGGTCCTCCCCTTCCTGGAGCGGGGGAACCCCCTCAACAAATATCTCGGCCTTATCCTCAAGAAAGCGGGGATTCGCTGACCCACCCGGTATAAAACGGGCAGAACGCCGATTGATTCGGACTGACGGCCGTTGCCTCGCTCCACGGCTCTGCTATAATTGCGTAATTAAAATTTTGCAATGCAATTACATCCAGAAGGAGATACCAATGCAAGACAAGATCAACGTTGCGTTGATTGGTGGTGGCAGAACCGGCACGCCGCTGCTGCTGGAGATGCTCAAGTACCCTTATATCAATATCATCGGGGTGGCGGACCTGAACCCGGCGGCGGAGGGGATCATGGTCGCAGCGGAGAAGGGCATTTTCACCACATCCGATCCCATGACGCTGGTAAAAAAAGGGGATGAAATAGATATCCTGATCGAAGTAAGCGGCGATATGGCCCTGAAAAAAGCGATCAAGTCCGCCTTTGAAATAAGCGGCAACAAGAAGACCCTCATCATGCACGATCTCATCGCCCGTCTCTTCATAAGCGTCTGCACCCAGCAGAATACTCTCATCCCGACCATGCACCCCGACGACGTCGGCATAGGGAGCTGAGCCTCCCCACGACGGGATTAATACTGCGCCACTTCGCCCACTTCCGTCCCTCAAACCAGATGGGAGGCTGAACATGGTCAGGTACGTAACCATCAAAAGCCGCAACAGATCCGAACTCATCAACATCACCGACCAGGTGCAGGAACTGGTGAGAAATGCCAACGTCTGCAACGGCATCTGCTATCTGTTCGTGCTCCACACCACCGCAGGAATCACCATCAACGAAGGGGCAGACCCGGCAGTGCAGCGGGACATCACAAACTTCCTCAGCAAGCTTATTCCCAACGACCCTTATTTCATCCATGCGGAGGGGAACTCGGACGCCCACATCAAATCATCCCTCGTCGGGGTCTCCCAGCACATTTTCATCAATAACGCGAAGCTGGTGCTCGGCACATGGCAGGCGATCTATTTTTGCGAGTTTGACGGACCGCGGGAGAGAAGGATCGCGGTGAAGATAACTGCGGATGAGTAGTGACGATCTTAACAACGGCAGTGGCCATGGCCAGCTGCCGAATTTGAGAATCGATTGGATCAGGAAAAGTGATTGTAACCCGTTCGGGCCGGCCGGTATTCCTCTCCATCCTCGCCGATGATCGACAGCCTGCCGCTTGCCGTGATCTCCCCGATGAGGGAGACACCGACCCCGCATTCGGCCAGGAGTGAAAAGACCCGCTCCTTGAAGAGAGGCGGCGTCGTGAAGAGAAGCTCGTAATCCTCTCCGCCGCCGAGGGCCAATGAAAGCGGTGCGCCCGCCGAGCTGGAGGTTTCTTCCCTGTAGCCGGGGGAGAGCGGAACGTTTGCCAGTTCCAACCTTGCACCCACCCGGGACAGCCTGAGGATATGACCGAGATCGGCCAGAAGCCCGTCGCTCACATCGATCATGGCGGTCGCCACCCCGGCCTCTGCCAGCATGATCCCGGCAGCAACCCGTGGTTCCGGATCGAGATGCCTCCCCACCATCGGGCCGCTCCGTTCCCCCTTCCGCAGCAATTCCAGGCCGAGCGCCGAATCGCCGAGGGTGCCGGTGACAAAAAGCAGATCTCCGGGACGCGCCCCGCTCCGGCGCACCACAAGTCCTGGGAGTTGTTCGCCGATGGCCGTCACGGAGATCACCAGCCCCCCCTTTGAAGAACAGGTGTCCCCCCCCACGAGGGTGGCGCCGAACTGTTCGGCCCGCTGCATGATCCCGGCGATGAAACCGTCCAGGAACTCCAGCGTCAGAGAGGGAGGAATGGCCAGGGACAGGAGAAAATAACGGGGTCTCGCCCCCATGGCGGCGAGGTCGGAAAGATTGACCGCCAGCGACTTCCTCCCCAGGGTGACCGGGTCGCAAAGGGCAAGGTCGAAATGCACCCCCTCGATGAGCATGTCGGAGGTCACCAGGGAAAGATGTCCCTCTGCCGGCTCGAAGGCAGCGGCATCGTCGCCGATGCCGATCCTTACCGATGCCCTGTCCGGGACCCCGGCGGCAAACCGGTCGATCAGGCCGAATTCGCCCAGTTCCTTGAGTTTCACCCCTTTGCCCCCGCAACGACCCCTTTGCGTGGGGAAACCAGCACCCGCGTGGCAGGTGCCTTTGTTTTCGGCGGCAGGTTTTTCACCGTGCCGGGAGGAGGTGGCGGATATTTTTCCAGGGCAACCCTGAGCACATCGTCGATAGTCTTGGCAAATATTATCTTCACCTTCTTCAGAATGTGCTTCGGTACGTCCTCCAGGTCTTTCCTGTTCTGCTCCGGGATGATGATGGTCGTGATCCCCAGCCTGATCGCTGCCAGGATCTTTTCCTTGAGTCCGCCGATCGGGAGCACCTTGCCCCGCAGGGTGATTTCCCCCGTCATGGCAACGTCCTTCTTCACCGGAATCTTGGCCAGGGCAGAAACCAGGGCGGTCGCCATGGTGATCCCGGCCGAGGGGCCGTCCTTGGGGATCGCGCCGGCCGGAACATGGACGTGGATGTCCAGATTGCCGTAGAAATCTTCCGGGAGATGCAGCTCGGCCGCGCGGGCACGGATGTAGGAGAGGGCGGCCTGCACCGACTCCTTCATCACATCACCAAGCTGGCCGGTCAGGGTCAGCCCACCCTTCCCCTTCATGATGGTCGCCTCGACGAACAGCACCTCGCCGCCGACAGGGGTCCAGGCCAGGCCGGTAACGACGCCGATCTCGTTGTACTCCATCTCCTCTTCGCGGATATACCTGGGGGGACCGAGATATTTGGCGACGGTCGCAGCATTGATGACGAACTGCTTTTTCTCCCCTTCGGCCACCCTGCGCGCCACCTTGCGGCAGACGCTGCCGATCTCGCGCTCCAGGTTCCTCAGCCCCGCCTCGCGGGTATATTTGGAGATGATCCCCTTGATCGCCTCATCGGAGAAGGTCAGGATCTTTTCCGTTATGCCGTTTCCCTTGATCTGCCGTGGCACCAGATAGCGCTTCGCTATCTGGAGCTTTTCTTCCTCCGTGTAACCAGAGAGGCTGATCACCTCCATCCTGTCACGGAGCGGGCCTGGGACCGTGTCGATCTGGTTGGCCGTGGCAATGAACATGACATCGGAGAGGTTGAAAGGAAGATTGATGTAATGATCGGAGAACGAATGGTTCTGCTCCGGGTCAAGCACCTCCAGAAGCGCGGATGACGGGTCACCGCGA
>DAIEGL010000173.1 GCA_027356255.1 Geobacter sp.
GTAGCCGACCGAAGCGGGCGTGGTCTTGCTGTCAATAAAGAACATCCCCCTCCCCTTCAGCACCGTCAACACGGCCTGCATCTTTTCCTCGTTCTCGGTAAACCTGGATCCCATGTGGTTATTTGCCCCGACGGCGTAGGGAACCGCCTGCAGATACCCCTTCACCTTGGCAGCGATCTCCTCGTCGCTTTCGGACAAGAGGAGGCCGTTCTTTTCCATGCGCTGCTTCGGATACCCCTTCGGCTCCATGGGCATGTGCACCATGACTTCGACACCACCGGCGTGGGCCGCCTCCGCCACCCCCCGTGACTTGGCAAGACCGGGAATGACGGAAAAGGTGACGGGAACGTTGATTGCCATCAGGGAACGGGCCTCCTGCACGCTGCTTCCCATGTCGTCGATGATGACCGCGACCGTGCCGGGGCCGGTCGGATGCGGTTTCGGCCTCACCTTGACAACCGGCGCAACTGCTGCCGTTGAATATGCCGGATGCTTTGCCGTCTGCGGAGCCGGGCGCGACGGCATCTTGAGCCGCTCACTCACCTGCGGTTTCTCCGCAGGCATTTCCAATACGCCGCGCTTCGCCTTCTCCAAGAGGAAAAAGGCGAGGATGATGAGGAGGACCGTTATCAGCAGCGCGACGAGGGGACTCTTGTTCCCGGCGCCGCCCTTCCTCCGGTTCGAACCTTTCTTTTTTTTCGCCAAGACCGCAACCTCCAAAAAGTTATAAACTTTAAATGAGCCACAGAAAAAACGGAAAAATCGGATCAAACAAAAAACAGCTTTTTTGAGTTGTCTGGGGGGCAATCCGCCTTTTCCGCTTTAATCTCCGCATTTCAGGTTCTCTCCGTGCCTCAGTTTCTCCATGGTGGGAGGTTCCCTTTCAGCCGACAGAGCCCGGTTATCTCTAACGCAGCACGAAGCACGCATCAGAACTCCCTCCAGCGGGTGCGGAGCCGCGTCAGCTCCCTGCCGTCCCGCTCGTCCAAAAGCTGGTGGACAAAGCAAAAACCGTCATTGGAGGTTTCCGCCCGGCCGGTGCGGGAGATGACGGTGTCTCCGTACAACGCCTCGGCCCTGAAGCCTATTTCGATCTCCGCCGGGCAACAGCTTTCGGCGATCTCCGCCGGAACCGTCTCCAGCGCCCATTCGGCGTACACCACGTTGTTCACGTGACGGTTAATGTCCAGATCGCTCCTGCGCACCTGGAACCGCAGTTCGGTCCCGGCCTCCCCGAGCCTGGGAAGCGTCGGGAATTCATCTTCGACGGCGCGGCGCGGCACGAGCGGATAAGCCGAGAGATGATCGTCCAGCAGAACGGGTCGCCTGGTCTGGAGGCTGACAGCGGCCCAGGAGCTCGTGGCCAGCGCCAGGAGCCCCCCCTCCCCGTCCCTCACCTCGAATTCGCGGCAGGAGAAATGCCCCTCCCTCGAAGAAGGCCAGGTACGTATCTGCACGGTCTCGCCAGACCTCGCATAGCGCTCAACCTTGAGATGAAAACGGGAAAGGACCCAGGTGAGGTTTCTTTTCCGCAGCTCGGCAACGGCAACCCCGAGCAGAGCGGCGTGCCCCGCCGCAGCGTCCTGCATGAAGTTGAGGATGGTCGAGGGGCGGAGCCGGCCGCAAAAATCGACCTCGTAATAGCGGACGTTAAACTGCTTTTCGAAGATGTTTCCCGTCATACATACCTGTCGCGTAAAAAAGCCGCCTGCCGGTTACATACCGTGCAGACGGCCGTAAAAACCGGGCTGCGGGAGTTACCCCTTTATCCGCCGGGCAATCGTGCCGACATTCAGCTCAACGTCCGACTGGCTCCCCTCGTCCATGTTCTTCAGGGCCGCAGCCCCCTTTGACAGCTCATCGTCGCCGACAATGAGGGTGAACCGGGCGTTGAACTTGTCGGCACGGCGCATCTGGCTCTTCAGGCTCTTCCCTTCATAGTCGATCTCCACTGCAGCACCCTCTTTCTGGAGCCCGCACATCAGCCTGAATGCCTCGTTTTGGGCGGATTCACCCAGGGCGGCGATGAACAGGTCGGGGCGCCTGCGGAAATCCTTTTCTGCGAGGAGGAGCGCCACCCGCTCCACACCCATGGCGAAGCCGATGCCGGGAAGCTGCGGCCCGCCGAGGTCGGCTATCAGGCCGTCGTAACGCCCGCCGGCTGCAACTGCGCTCTGGGAACCGAGAAGACCGGTAACGAGTTCGAAGGTGGTCCGGGTGTAGTAGTCGAGCCCCCTCACCATGCGCGGATTGATGCTGTAGGCGGTGCCGACGGCCTCAAGATGCTTCCTGGTCCGGGCGAAGTGATCGTCGCAGCCGGCACAGAGGTGATCCAGCACCGAAGGCGCACCGGCAGTGGCCTCCTTGCATCCGGTAGATTTGCAGTCGAGCGTCCGGAGCGGGTTGGTTTCAAACCTCCTCTTGCAGTCGTCGCAGAGGTGATCCAGCTTCGAGCGGAGGAAATCCTTGAGCACCTGCCGATACTGCGGCCTGCAATCCGGGCAGCCGAGAGAGTTGATCTGAAGCGAGGGCTCGTCGAGGCCGAGTTCGGCGAAAAAATGACAGAGCATGGTCAGGACCTGGGCATCTACCTTCGGATCGGTCACCCCGGTAACCTCGGCCCCTATCTGGTGGAACTGGCGGTAACGCCCCTTTTGCGGGCGCTCGTAACGGAACATGGGGCCCATGTAGTAGAGCCTGGCGACCGCATCGGCAGCATAAAGCTTGTGCTCGATGAAGGCGCGCATGACGCTGGCGGTCCCTTCCGGGCGCATGGTGACGCTGTTTTCCCCCTTGTCGACGAAGGAATACATTTCCTTTTCGACGATATCCGTGGCGTCGCCAATGGAACGGCAGAACAGTTCCGTTTTCTCCAGAATCGGCACCCTGATCTCTGCAAATCCGTACAATTCAAAGACGCGCCTGGCAGTCGCCTCGATGTGTTGCCACTTTTCCACTTCCCCCGGAAGTATGTCGTTAAATCCCTTGATACCGCTGATCGCCACGCTGGTTATTCTCCTTGACCGGATGGATATTGATTATTTTTTCGCGGAAACGTAAAAGACCCTGTTTTTGCCGTCGGCCTTGCCGCGATACATGGCCTGATCGGCCAACTCCAGGAGTTCCGTCTTCGTTTTTGCGTCTTCCGGATAACAGGCATATCCCAGGCTGGCGGTCAGCTTCAGGTTCAGCCCGTCCATCGCCAGAAAACTGTGCGCCTCTACGGATTGACGGATACGTTCTGCAACGACCGCAGCCCCCTCGATCCCGGTTTCGATGAGTATGATGGTGTACTCGTCCCCCCCGTAACGGATGACCGTGTCCACATCGCGCACGGACTTCTTCAGAAGCTTCCCCATTTCGTTCAGCGCCCTGCTGCCGACGAGGTGCCCGTAGCAGTCGTTGACCCGCTTGAATACGTCGATATCGAGGAAGATCACCGATATATGGGAGCCGTACCGCTCTGCCCTCCTGATCTCCCGTTCGAGGGCGACGTCCAGGTAGCGGTAGTTGAAGAGGCCGGTGAGTTCGTCGATATAGAGGAGGTTCTTGGCATTGTTGTAGCGGGCCGCATTTTCCAGCGCCAGGGAAGACTGGTCGAGGAGGAAATTGATGTTCTGGTACGGAATATCCGAGGGGAAACTTGTGCCCGGTTCGCCGAAGAGGATCACGACACCCTGGAGAACGGTCTTGGATCGGACAAAGAAGAGCATCGCCTCTTTCACATCCCCGTTGTCCGCCAAGTCGAAATCCGCGTCCGGCTGCACGAAGTCGTGGAGCAGGATGAAACTGCGGGAATCTTCCCCGTACACGTTGTACTTGGACAGGATCAGCTCCCCGAGCCGTCCGGCACAGGCCTCGCTCACCCCTTTGAGTTCTTTCAGTTCCAGTTTCTCGGAACCGTCCAGAAAGTATCCAAGCCCCCGGCTGACGGCAAATTCCTTGGCCAACGCATCGACGAGCAGCGTATGAATGCGCTCAAGGTCGAGTGAGTTGGCGATGGTCTGGCTCACGTGATAGAGATTTATCAGCCCCTTCAATTCCAGGTTTTCGTCGAGGAGCCGCCGCTGCTCGAAACAGAGGGCGACCGCATGCTTGAATTCATCGTGGTTTATCGGCTTGACCAGGTAATCCCTGGCGCCGTTTTTCAGGGCGTAAATGGCCGTTTCCATGTTGGCATGGCCGGTGACCATGATAACGTCGGTGGTGGGATCGTGCTGCTTGACCTTCGAAAGGATGTCGAGCCCGCTGATGTCCGGCATTACGAGATCGGTCACCACAAGCTGGTATTCGCGGTTGTGCACCATCACCAGCGCCTGTTCGCCGGTAGCGGCCACATCCACATGGTAACCGTCCTCTGCAAGGAGATCGGCAAATACCTCCCTGAAAAAGCTGTCGTCTTCAACTACAAGAATCCTCTCCATGAAGGGGATCTCCTGAATCGTGCGTTTAGCGAGATTTGAAAGCTTACCTGCCGGCTCAACAACCTCAAACTAGCAGATAATTTGGAATGCTGTCAATTAAAATGCCTGTCCAGCCCCACTACGACGAACTTTTCGGCCGCCTCATCATAGGCCAGCTGAACTGTGCCGTCCAGATCGGTCCTGCAGATTCGGACCCCCTTATTCCGCAGCTTCGAAAGGGTTTCCTCGGCGGGGAGATGAAAACTGTTCCCGAAGCCGGCCGAGATTACGGCGATCTCCGGCGACACCGCATCGAGAAACGGTTGTGCCGTGGAATACCTGCTGCCGTGGTGCGCCACCTTGAGCACGTCCGCCTTGAGCCCCTGAGGGGAGCGGATCAGGCACTGTTCAGCCTCGGCACCCATGTCGCCGGTAAAGAGAACGCTCCCCCTGCGATAAACGAGGCGAAAGGACAGCGAGTCGTCATTGGCATCTGCGTGACCTCCCCTCGCGGCATGCGTCGGGAACCCGGGGGAGAGAAACTCGATCCGCGCCCCGCCTATTGCTGCAGCGGGAGCAGCCGCATCGACATACCGAAGCGTGACCCCTTTGGCGGTCAGGGTCCGTCGCAGCGTCCGGTAGTCTTCGCTTTCAACGGAAACCCCGCTTTCCCAGAACTCACCCACCTTGAAGTTATCGGCAACATAGAGCAAACCCTGGAGGTGATCGGGGTGGGCGTGGGTGAGAACCATGTAGTCGATGCGCCTGACCCCCATGCTCCAGAGAGCTGGGGCCAGGAGCCTCTCACCGACGTCGCTCGCCCCTTCCCGTGCCGAACCGCCCCCGTCAACGAGCATCCGTTTCCCGTCAGGAAAGGTAATCAGGATGGATTCCCCCTGGCCGACACTGAAGAACGTCATTTTCAGCCCGCCGCTCTCCCTCCCCGAGGAGAGGAGGAGGTTGACGGCAAATACGGCCAGGAGCGTGCCGCAGAGGGCGAGCCGCATCCTCTTTCCCGGCACGAAGGAGACAACCACCAGCGCCAGATAGAAAAGGAACAGGTCGAGGGGGGTCGGATTAAAGAGCGGCAGGGGAGGAACCCGGGCGAGGAACTGTATGAAGGCGTCGGATATTTTCACCGGGAACGCCGCAGCAACGAGCAGCAGACGGGCAAGGGAAGGGGCGATCGGGATGAGCGGGAGGGCAGAGAAACCGAGCACCACGGCGCAGTAGCCCATGAGGGGCACCACGACGATATTGCTGACAAGACCGGTAAAGGAAACCCTGTGAAAGAAATACGCCACGGGGAAGAGAGTGGCGACGATCGCGGCCAAAGATGCCGTGAAGAAGAGCAGTATCTTGCGCAGCATCGGGTTTTTCAGCGCGGAAAAAGGAGTCATGAAGAGCGGCGTGAGGACCAGTATCCCCCAAAGCGCAAGGAACGACAACTGAAATGAGACGTCGAACAGTGCCGCTGGCGAGAGCGCGAGGATAAGCATGGCGGCCAGGATCAGACTGTTCAGCGGTTCCACTTCCCGTTCAAGGATCAGGGCAAGAACGTAGACAGCGATCATTATCACCGAACGGGCGGTTGCCGGCGCGGTACCGGAAAGGAAGAGATAACAGACGATGACCGGGAGGGTGACGACGAGGATGCTTTTGCGCAGGTTGAAGCGGAGGGCGAGAAATTCCGAGCTGCGGCCGACCGCCAGGAGGAGCTGGAAGACGAACAGGGCGATGATCCCCACATGGAAACCGGAGATCGAAAGGATGTGGTTTACCCCGGTCCGCGCATAGGCGTCTTCGAGCTCGCGCGGGACGTAACCCCGTTCGCCTATGAGGAGCGCCCGGAGAACCGCCCCTTCCACCCCCGGCACCGCATTGCCGATGAACCGGCCCACCCCTGCGGCGAGCCGGTCGATACCCCTTTGCAAGCGGTTATCGACCCCCGCCCTGATCAGGATCACGTCGTCCGCGCCTTTCACAAAGGCCGTTGCAAAAACGCCCTTAAATGCCAGGAACCTGGCATAGTCGAATTCTCCGGGAAGGCCGTAATTCCTCGGTTTGTACAGACGCGCGGCGAACCGGATCCGGTCGCCGGTCAAAAACGGGACCCGCCCTTCACCCACATGCAGCAACACCTTCCCCGTTGCGAGGGCATATCCCTCACCGGCGAACAGTCGCTCAACGCGCAGATAGAGCCGGCTTCCCCGCTCGGTCGCCTCCGGACGGGAGTCGATGACCCCCTCGATGGTCACCGGTTTGTCGCCGACAAAATTCACAATATGGTTGGATTCGAGGACCGGCCTGATTAAAGGCTTTACCGAGAGGTTCCCCCAGCAGAAAAAAAGCAGGGAGAGGGCAATGAGGAAAGGGAGTCGTTTCCGTACGAAAACCGTAACGAACGACACGAGCAGCAGGGTAAAAAGGAGCCTTTCAGGCACGAAGAACGAATAGAGCCCGGCTATGGAGAGACCCGCTACGATCGAAGCAAGGGGAATGAACAGCGGTCTCTCCGGCACCGGGCCCTCCGTCTATTTTCTCCCCTTGAAGCGTTCTGCGAGAGAAGCGAGGATCTTGTCCGTGTCCGTGGGTTTGACAGGGGTTTCGGGAGCGCCCTTCAGGCCGCAGAGTGCCATGTAATCTGCCGGAGAGGCCTTTTTACCGGTCAACTGGACCACATCCATCCCGCCGTTTGTCGTCAGTTCGATCAGGAGTTTGTGGGCGCCGCTCTCAAGCCGGTATGAACCCATATCCACCCAATCCAGATAGGGCTTGGCCGGACCGGCGATCTTCCTCCCGTCGAGTTCCACGATCAACGCCTTTCCCAGTGCCCTTATCTTGAGATCATAGACAGCAGAATGTTCGAGGCTGAACGGAATTTCCAGCTGCGCACCCCGGTAATCGGCCCTCACCCATTCCTTTGCGACAGGCTTGCCCAGATAACCGATGGTGGTGGTTTTCACATTGGGTGGGAGCTGCGGGATATCCTCCGCAGTGAGCGTTTTCGAACCTATCGCCGGGTCGTCTGGGAGAGCCTTCTCCAGATCGAGGAGCGCAGCGGTGACCTCCGCCAGCGCACCCATTTTCAGGACTTCCTTCATGCGCCAGCCACCGACCGGCTCAACCGGTGTCAGTGGCAACGCTTCAAGGACGAAGTAATCGACCCCACCGTCCGGCGGCATGACGACGTTGATTTCCTGCATGCCGGCCTTGAGAGGCACCTCCCCGGCCACAGCCTCACCGAGCTTCTTGCCGGTACTGACGGTGAATTCCTTCCCGCCGGCCTGCCACTTCTGCCCGTCCCCCTTGGCATCGACGGTGAGGGTATAGGTCCCTTCCAGCGGGATGAACACCTTGAAATGGGCCGTGGTCGGTTCACCAATTCCGTTCACCCATCCACTGCCGGTAAAGGGGCCGTATAAGGAATAGTTGCGCACGGAAACGTTGTCTTTTTTAACATTATAGACATCTTCTGCCTCAAACCGGAAAACACGCTTTCCCGAAAGAATGGCCAGGTAGTCCTTGTCCTTGGGCTTTTCGGGGAGACCAGCCTCCCACCCAAAGGTGGTAATCAGGTCAGCAGCAAATTCCCCCTGCGTGACCACATCCTTTTTCCCAGCGACCTTCTTCTCTGCAGCCGCTCCCCCGGTGACATCGAGTAGAAAACATACGGCCAGCATCACGGCAAACGATCTGATCCCCTTCATAATTCCTCCCGGACGGCTACAGATGTCTATCTCCAAGCATTTGATTATATAGCACAGCTTCCCCCTGAATTAAAGGATTCCTTTCCGCTTCCCCTGTGCAAAGAAAAACCGCTGTTCACGTTGGGTCGTCTCTCCCTAACCTGGCGATATAACAGGCTGTTTGCCTGTTGCCAGATCCCCGCTGTGCAATGTCGGTACAGCCGCGCTGCCGCACGCCCGGCGGGGGACATGCGCTGGCGGGGCCAATTTGCTTAATGGTATCAACGTGTTACTAAATAATTCCTGATCGTCCCCCGGCTGGTACGACTGTTGTAATGAAGAGGGTAAAGACAACTCTTCAGGAGGGACAGGCCATGTTGACGACAATCCTTACATCCGACGCAAAGAAATTCGTGGCAGCCGCTCTTTTCCTTTCCGCCCTCTTCCCCACCGCCAGGGTCGCTTCTGCTTCCTTTGACGAC
>DAIEGL010000171.1 GCA_027356255.1 Geobacter sp.
GAGGGTAACCCCGCCCACCTCCAGCAGGTTCTTTTTCTGGCTGAACCTCCCTCCGGAAAGGGAGAGTGACGCCAGGGTCAGCCCCTCTCCTTTCCCGAACGGCACGGAAAGCTGCCGGGCCTGAACGGCAAACTTCTCCAGTGCCAGCCCCGTCGGGCCGGTGAGCTTGTCCAGAGTGAAGGCGATATTTTTAAGGGCAAAAGTCGGCCGCTCCTCCAGCATCCCATCCGTAAAGGCGACGTTCAACCCCGCCCCGGAGACCCGTCCGATCCGGTAGCGGAGAGGCGGGCCGCTTTCCTTTTTCACTTTCCCGGAAGACTTTCCCTTCCCCCCTTCCCGCAGCAAAGCCAGAGGCGAGAGACGTCCGCTGCCGTCACGTGAAAAACGCACATTCCCGCCCTTGAGGGTAACGTCGGCAAAGTCGAGGAGGTTCTCCTTCTGGCTGAACCTTCCACCGGCAAGGGAGAGCGTCGCCAGAGTTGCCCCCTCCCCTGCCCCGAACGGCGCGGAAAGCTGCCGGGCCCGGACCGCCACATTCTCCAGCTTCAGCCCATCCGGGCCGCCATACTCCACCGCGGCGGCGACGTCGAGCCTCCCCTTTACCGGGGTGCGCAGAACCTGCGCCAGGTAGGGGTAGTACCCTTCCAGGGCGATCCCGGTAAACTCGAACGACGAAGAGGTTGCCAGCGGCTCGGGGGAGAACGTCCCTTTCAGGCGACCCTTCTCCCCCCTCAGCGTTGCGAAGGAAATGGAATAGTTCGCCCGTTTCCCGGGCGCGGTGGAGTACCCCCGCATGTCCAATGCGATCCCTTCCAGGCCGGTCGTGAACCCACCCGGGGGGAGGCTGTCGGTGACGTGGAGCCGCCCGTTTCGAACCTTTGTCTCGGCTACGCTGACAAGCATCTTCTTGCGCGGGGCAGAGGCTGAGCGGGTGGTACTGACTAACCGGCTGTGGCTCCACACTCCCTTTTTGTCGCGCGACAGGAAGACCTCCAGACCGTCGGCGGAAAGGGAGGAGAGGTCGAGTTCCCCCATGAGGAGCCGGGCGTGGGCTATCCCCGCTTCGAGCCGGGTCAGGGCCAGCAACTTGGCGCCGGTCCGGTCGGCGACCTTCAATCCGGCAAGCGTCACGCCGCCGCTCAACGCCAGTTCAGGCTGCTCCTTCTGCGCTGCCCGGTAGCTCACCGCCATCCTTGTCGACATCCGCCCCGATTCAACCCGGACCGGGAGACCTCCGGGTACATAGGCCAGGTAATATGGGAGGGAGAGTTCCTTCAGATCAATGGTCACTGAGGCCTCGACAGCCTTGGGGAACGGCCTGAGCTTCCCTTCCACATGGAGCGGCGAACCGTTCACCACGGCGCTGAAGCGAGGAGTGATGTAACGGTCGGCAAGGTAAGGCATGGTGGTGACAAAAGGAATGGCAATCTCGATCTTGCGCACCGCGTGCCGCTTTTCGACGCGGAGCCCCCGGTCGATGAAGTCTACGGAACCGTTTGTGATAGCGACGTTGTTGAGGGAGAAGCGGGGCTGCCCCTCCTCCTTCCCTTTCTTTTCCTTATTCCCTTCCAGTAGGTCCGAAAAGTTGTAGCTGTTTGCACCGGTCCTGACAATACGGAGGTAGGGAGAAGCGAGGCGGGCCTCGGAGACGATCGGCGCCAGCCGGAAGAGTGAGGAGGGGCTCACGGCAACGCGGGCGCTGCTGAATGCCAAGAAGGTATCACCTCCCCCGCGCTCGGTGAGCCGGAGGTCCCGCACCTCCATGGTCCAGGAAAAGGGGTTGATGGACACCTTGCCTATGGAGAGCGTCCTGCCGGTTGACTCCTCCACACGCTTCACTGCCTGGCTCCTGACAATGCCGGGCAACGCGAACGCGATGAACCCCGCCAGGAGAAGCACGATGCCGACCGTAATGAGCGCCACTTTCTGCCATCGCTTCATAGTCTATCCGTTCGTGCTGAAGAGTGCCGGTACCTCAATTTTCCCGCAAAATCGGCTCAAGTCAAAGGGGATACGACAGGCGTGGCCATGATCCGGGGTTCAGGGCAGCGGATTCAGGAGGAGAACGTCCCGACGGGGAGGAGGGATATCAATCTTCTTGTCCCGGAAGCTTTCTATTACGGCTTGATAGATTGCAGCCTGCGCAGGTACAAAATCTTCGACATTCACCCATGGCTTGATCGCCAAGGCGATAGAGGATTCATTCAGGGCGGCTATGCCGACGACGGGAGCAGGCTCCTTTAAAACACAGGGGTTTTGCTTAAGGATATCGTTCGCTATGGAGAGTGCCAGGGTAAGGTCCACACTGTACGCTACGCCGACGGTCAGATCGAGCTGGCGAACCTTGCCGTAGTTGTGGAGTATCTCACCCACGAACTTCCTGTTGGGGACAATGACACGGGAATTGTCCGTATGCAGGAGATTGGTGGAAAACAAGGCGATATCCGTTACCTGGCCGGATGCCCCAACAATTTCAATATATTCACCGATAGTGAATGGTTTTGAAAAAATGATCGTCAGCCCGGCAACAAGGTTGCCCAGGAGTCCCTGCATGGCAAGGCTTGCACCGACACCGACCACGCCGATCCCTGCTATGAGGGGCGTTATCTGTACCCCCATCTGTCCAAGCGCCATGATTCCTATGAAGACTATGATCAGGAGCTTGACAACCTTGACGATAAGATTGCGCACCGGCTCGTCAAAGGCCTTGGTCTGCAGCCAGCGATGTACGAGATTGCCGACCCAGCGGGCGATAACCACACCTACGCCCATCAGAACAATGGCGATGAGAATCTGCATCCCGTGATCGACAAAATACAGGATTATCTTGTCGGCCAATTCCGTTGATGCTGCCCCTGCTGCCTTTTTTGTCACATTGCTGTCCATGCGGACAGGATATCACCGGGAGAGGGATTTGCAATTATACGGGGTGTTCATGAGGGGGTCACTGGACAACGCTCGTGAACGTGCACAATACCCCCCCGATGGTGAGTACCGACTTGGAAGGGACCACGTTCTGCACATATAGGGTCTGGTTGTTGTTGAGGTAAAGGGTCTGCTCGATAGTGACGAAGTTGAAGCCGTCGAAGGAATATTTCCCGTTTAAGATGTTTATGGTGTAGGTGCCGGGGACCAGTGTCAGCGGGATCGGATCGGAAACGACGGTCGTGCCCGCAGCGGCGCTTTTCGTCAGGTCAAAGCTTTTGATATTGGCCGTAGTGCTGGAAAAGGAAGCGCTCTTGTCGCCGATTTTCAGGGTACTCGTGACAGTCTGGGCCACTCCGCTGGCCGCTGTGTGCTGCACTGCAACCTTGTCATTGTTGTTCACGGTCCCAGCGTCAGCGGTGAAAGTGCCGTCGTTGATCTTATACTTGCTGCTCGGATCCCCTGTGATACTGATCGGTGCGGAGCCGCTCTGAATGCCGGTAATGGTTATGGTATTGGAGGTAGCCGTTGACTCGGGTGTTTGCTCGGTGACAGAGGTGAAGAAGAAACTATCGGGAGTAGTAGGAGAGCGCACCGTATCGGGAAACCATTCCGCCCCGCAACCACCCAACATCATCGCAAGTACTGCCAAAATACAAAGTGCTTTTTGCATTAACTCCCCCGCTGACAAGTATTTATCGCTACCACGCTCCGGCAACTATAGCGCCGGCCGCATTTTCTTGTCAACGGTTCATCCAGCCGGTCAGTAACCAAGCCTGGCAGGCAAATGGACCGCCATCCCGACCAGATTCAGGCAAGGACACACTACAACCATTCTCATGCAAGCGAAAAATAGAAGGTAGCACCCTTCCCCTCCTCTCCCTCAGCCCAGACCCGCCCACCGTGGCGCTGAACGATCCGCTGCACAGTGGCGAGGCCTATCCCATGCCCACTGTATTCGCTCGTACCGGGGAGTCGCTGGAAGGGGGTGAACAGTCTGTCCGAATAGACCATGTCAAAACCGGACCCGTTGTCACGGACGAAATACGCCGGTTTGGCGTCAACTTCGGTCACACCAAACTCGATGACCGCATCTTCCCGTTTGCCGGTGTACTTCCAGGCGTTGCCGAGAAGATTTTCCAGGACCACGCGCAATAATTTCGGATCACCATTGACGGTCAGCCCTTCCGCAATGGTGAAGGTCACCGAACGCTCAGTCTCCCGCATCTTCAATTCAGCGGCCACAGCGCGCGCCATTTCGCTCAGGTCGATCGTTTCCCGATGCAGATCGCTGCGGGTAAGAAGCGCGAAATTCAACAGGGTGTCGATGAGCTTGTTCATGCGCAGGGTCCCGTCGTAGATTTCCCGGAGGTACCCTCTGCATCGCTCGTCCAGATTGGCGCTGCATAGTTCCTGGGCTAGCTGGCAGTAACCGTTGATGTTCGTCAGAGGTGTGCGGAGGTCGTGGGAAACGGTATAGCTGAATGCTTCAAGTTCCTGATTGACTGTTTCCAGTTCGTAAGCCCGCAACGCAAGGGTTGCGTTCAATATTTCGATTTCCTTCTCGGCCCGCTTGCGAGCGGTAATATCACGGATGTTGCACTGGATCATCTTCTTGCGGTCAACCGTGTAAACGTTGCTCACAAACTCCACGTCGATGCGCTGTCCGTCCCTTGTTTCGAGCGGCAGGTCCTCGTAACGGAGATACTCTTTCTGCTGCAATTCCGAAAAAGCGGCCCTGCTTGCGGCGATGTCCTTAAACGAGCCGATTTCCCATAGCCTCTTTTCCAGCAGTTCTTCGGTAGTGTAACCGAGCATCTCCACCAGGAACGGGTTGATGTCGGTTATCTGTCCGGTATCTGCATCCAGAATCAAAATCCCGTCCTTGGCCGTTTCAAAGAGTCGGCGGTAACGGATCTCGGAAATCGCCAATGCCTCCTCAGCCAGTTTGCGTTCGGTGATATCGTGCAGAGATATGAAAAAGGCCGGTTTGCCGTCCCACTCGATCTCCACCATCCACATCTCCACGGCAACGGTTTTTCCCTCACGGGAACGCACGTTCAGCTCTTTCGTTACTCCTGATGCAATGGGATATTCAAACGGTCTTCCCTGGAGCCCTTTCTCTCCAGAATCGAAAATGCCCTCGGCGGCTGGATTGGCGAAAAGGATGGTCCTGCTTTCATCCACAATCAGAACACCATGCACATACCTCGTCAGAATAGTACGAATGCACCCCTGTAACGCCTTCTCCTTTTGTTCAAGCAGCGCCTTGATTTCGTTCGCTTTTTCAAACATAGCCGTCCTTTTTCATCCCAGCGGGGGCAAGCTCGCATTCCTGCCGATGAATTTCAAGGCATGCCGGACGCTCCGGAAGGTGTCCGGATAGTGGGATACACGAGGGAAATCTTCACATGAAAGCACCCGAAACGCTTTTAAGTGAGGAAGAGTTTTATTCGATTGTATCGCTTTTTCTGTAATTTAAAGTTTGCCAATGCAAATTTCCGTAGATTGTCGGCCGTGGGCGAGCATTGTTTTCTGCGGATTACCGCGTACGCGCATCCGGAGTTACCATGAAAATCAACTTACATTTGATACAATTTCTGGGTGAGTTGCGTGCTCATTGGCGGAAGCATTACGTCCGTAGTTCTGGCGGGAAAGTGCCCCAGCCGGCAGAGTGCCTGAGCAAACCTGGGGAAGTACCAACTGTCGTGGCCGATTACCTTGATATAGAACGAGGGTTGCTATCATGGACAAGAGAACAGAGTATGTCGAAAAGCTCTCCGCACAGATGGTTGAATGGGATGCACAGATCGAACTGCTCAAGGACAAGGCAGAAAGCGCCACGCCCGAGGCCAGGTTTGAATATTCCAATGCGATCGCAGCCTTGCAGCTCAAGCGGGATGAAGCCGCGGTAAAGCTGCAAGGGATATCGTCCGCCAGCGATGATGAATGGGAAGACCTCAAAACAGGAACGGAACGAGTCTGGAGCGAGGTCAGGACTATCTTACGCGACGCTATCATGAAGATTAAATGAGCAAGCTCGGTTACATTTAATTTGAGTCGATTCGACCGCGACTGGCTGATTGACAGGTCAGCAACATTGGATAAGCTTAATATTGCTTAAGGTAAATTGATTGCAAAGGAAAGGAGAGAACATCGTGACAAAACTACATCGCATTTTGAAACTCCTGGTCTGCCTCGGGCTGATAACCGCATTCATGGGGTGCGCAGCCACTCAAACACGCGAAAGTACCGGCCAGTATGTCGATGACTCCACCATCACAACCAAGGTAAAAGCTGCAATCCTTGGCGAACCAGGGCTGAAAACGTTGCAAATCACTGTCAATACGTACAAAGGGGTAGTCCAGCTAAGCGGTTTTGTCGATTCGGCGCAGAACGCCAAAAAGGCAGGAGAGCTTGCACGCAGTGTCGCTGGTGTCACCGAGGTGAAAAACGACCTGGTTGTAAAATAGTTGCGTAACCTCAGGTGAATTTACGACCCGCTCCCTGCGTTTTTTCCCGATTCTGTCAGACGTTTAACAGGTTGTTGAAACGGCAAAGGCTAACGCTACTGACAGTCGCCGTTAAATGTGGAGGACGTTATGCTGTGGACAATCTGCGTGGTCCTGATAGTGCTGTGGCTGTTAGGTATGGTTACTTCATATACCATGGGCGGTCTGATCCATATTCTGCTCGTAATTGCTGTCATAGTGGTACTGGTACGCATCATTCAAGGGCGAAAGGTCATGTAGACCGCGAAATCCCGGCATCGAACAGTTCAGTTCAATTCAATAAAAAGGGCGCACCGCGATGCGCCCTTTTTCGCGTATCGGCTCAAAACGATATGTTGATACCCGCACCGTAGTACTCTGCCCGCACTAACACCAAGTCATCCGAGAAGGAATGGTGCAGCATCTGAACCAGATGGCACAAGACGGGTGGAAAATGGTTAATGTCGTCAAAGAGAGCGGTTATTATTATTTCTTCTGGGAAAGTTATTGATGGGGAGGCGGTCATGTCGAAAGCATTTACATTCACAATCAAGCATTACCCGGTAAATGATCTCCTGGCACTTGATTTACAAGATCACCTGGATAGCATGGCCAAATTGGGATGGGCACTGGTTAGCACCCAGCAGCTCATCAATGAGCATAGCGCCACTACCCCGCAGATGATATTTTTCTGGGGTAAGGATGAGGAAAGCTGAGGAGAGTCCGAATTGACATGATACGACATCATCAGGTCTCGAATCCTGATGGTTCCTCCCCGGCCGATTCGTCGGGTTTGCGCTCAAGTTCTGCAATGACCTGGGCACCAAGCAGCAGGATTACTGCAACGACCTCTATGCTGAGGAGGGCCACCACCGTTATGGCGATGGAACCGTAAATGACGTTTACCATGGATACGGCCGCGTAATACCAGATCAGCACCCGGCGGGTGATCTCCCATAAAACCGCTGCGGTTATCCCGCCGATGAGCGCATGACGAAACCTGACCCGCACCACGGGCATCACCAGATAGATGGAGGTGAGCATCAGCACCTCGCCAACTATCCCCAGGATATACAGTGCCACCCCGGCAGCGCCTCCAAGGTTCAAACTCCATCTGAAAATTGTCAAATGCCTGCTTTCCAGTGTCTCGATTGCACTCACAATAAACGATACCAGCACGATACCGAGCCCCATCAAAAAGATGTACACATAGGGAATGATTGCGGAGATGAGGACGTTGCGGCGCTTAATCCTGACCCGTTGAAAAAAGATCACCGACATGGCGTTCTCAAGCATGGAAAAGGCCAGGGAACTGAAAAACAGCATGACGAGAAAGCCGATGATACCGACCACTTTACGGTGCGCAAGGAATGCCCGCACCTGTTCGGTCAAAGTTGCCGCATAGCCGGGAATCACCATTTCCAGGTACGTTGACAAGGTGTGGATCAACTGCTGCTCTTCTATGAAATGCGTCAGCACAATGAGGGCGAGGATCGACATGGGCACAATTGACAACTGGGTATAATAGGCAAGAGCGCCGGACAACAAGAGCCCCTGGTTGCGTTTGAACCCGCGCAACACCCGCAGCAGGAAGCCGAAGAGACGAACCATGACCTGCCCTCTCATCGTTGCCACAGGATATGGGCGGCTTCCAGGGGAACCGCAATGCCTGGGCGGTGAGGTATCACACGCGCAGTATAGTCCGTGGCTGGTCGTGCCGCCTGTACCTGCGCGCAAAAGAGGTAGCCGTTTTCCGCGCCTACCAGTTTTGGGCCGCGCGTCATCTCCTTGCGCACAGGATCGCCGCCGTTGACTCCTTCGGCGTATAACTCGACCAGCACCGCATCCGGGTCGAGGCCGTTGAGATAGACCTGAACCTCGAATGTATGCTGATCCCCGTTCTTCGCAATCGTCACTTCGCCAAAGCGCAGATTGGCCCACCCCCGTTCCAGTGCGTGCTGCCATGCCACAACCTGCGCACCTGCTTCTCCCTTATCTGCCGCGCGCTCGTGGTAGGCAGCAGCGGCAGGGATATAGTAATGCTCCGTGTACTGGCGCACCGTGCGATTGCTGGAAAAGTGAGTCGTCAGGCGCGCCATGCTATTGCGTATGCGTGCCACCCAGGTTACAGGAATGCCGTTCCGGTCGCGGCTGTAATACTCGGGGATCACCTCATTTTCAAGGAGCGCGTAGAGCGCCTCGGCTTCGGCAGCATCCCAGGCCGGGTCGCTGTCGTGCTCCTTTCCGTCACCCAGCGCCCACCCCACTTCAGGCGTGTAGGCTTCAGCCCACCAGCCATCCAGCTCCGACAGGTTGATCCCGCCATTGACGAGCACCTTCATGCCGCTTGTGCCGCACGCCTCCCATGGTCGGCGTGGTGTGTTGATCCAGACATCCACTCCTTGAACAAGACGTTCGGTCAACAGCATATCGTAGTCGCTCAGGAAGACCACGTGCTTGCACGCTTCGGGGCGCCGGACAAAACGCACCCATTCCTGAATCATGGCCTGTCCCGCCTGGTCAGCCGGGTGGGCCTTGCCGGCAATGATGAGCTGCACCGGGCGCTCCGGATCGGTGAGGATGCGCAGAAGCCTCTCGGGGTCGTGCAACAGCAGGTTCGGTCTCTTGTAGGTTGCAAAGCGGCGCGCGAACCCCAGCGTCAATGCGTTGGCATCAAAAATGTGCTGCGCGCTCCCGATCTCCCCGGGTGTTGCGCCTGAGGCGGCAAGTTGCCTGGAAAGCCGCTCGCGGACGTAGCCAACGAGGGACTTGCGGGCGTCAGCGCGGAGTTGCCAGAGCTTGTCGTCAGGAGCACAGATGATCTTCCCCCCCAGGATTTCCGTCATTCCCAGCCAGCGTTCCTTGCCACAGTAGTCAGTCCAGAGGGCATCGGCCTCTGCCGAATCCCAGCTCGGCATATGGACGCCGTTGGTCACATGCCCCACCGGCACCTCGATCTCCGGCCAGTGCGGGAAGAGAGACTGAAAGATGCCCCGGCTCACCTTTCCATGCAGACGGCTCACCCCGTTGACCGCTCCGCTCCCACGTATGGCCAGGTATGCCATATTGAAATCTTCCGTGGGATCGACCGGATTAAGGCGGCCGAGGGCCAGCAGATCGAGGGGCGGGATGCCGAGACTGTTCCGGGCATAATCACCGAGGTAATGCTCGATGATCTGCGGGTCGAAACGATCAAACCCGGCGGCCACCGGCGTATGGGTGGTGAAAAGGTTACCCGCCCGTGTTACGGCCAGCGCGACTTCGAAAGGTTGCCCTGTCTCTTCCATAAAGCTGCGCGCCCGTTCCAGTACCGCAAAGGCTGCATGCCCTTCATTCAGGTGGCAGACGTCAGGCTTGATGCCGAGCGCTTCGAGCAGTCGCCAGCCGCCGATCCCGAGTACCATTTCCTGTCTAAGGCGCTGCTCCGGGCCGCCACCGTAAAGCTCACTGGTCACACCCCGATAGGCAGGGAAATTCGCCGCATCATTGCTGTCCAGGAGGTACAGCCTCACTCTCCCCACCTGGACCTGCCAGGTTCGCACCCAGAGCGAGTAACCGGGCAACACGACCTCCAGACGCAACCACTCCCCGTTCGGTTCGCGCACAGGCATAATCGGCAATTGCCCGGGATCGTTGTACGGGAAGAGGGCCTGTTGCGCTCCGTACCTATCTATCACCTGACGAAAATAACCTTGCTGGTAGAGGAGCCCCACGCCGACCACCGGTACCCCCAGATCGCTTGCCGCTTTGAGCTGGTCGCCGGCCACATTGCCAAGCCCCCCTGAATAAATGGGAAGCGCTTCGCTCAACATGAACTCCATGCTGAAATA
>DAIEGL010000190.1 GCA_027356255.1 Geobacter sp.
GAAGAGCGCTTCGGCCTTCACTACCTGGGTGCCGGGCTTTAGCCCTCCCCAGCTCAGCCCGCCTTCGTCGGGCGCTTCGGTCCACCCCAGGTATCCGAGCCCTTTTGCCGCGGTCTGCGGCATGAAGGCGGAAATGATGAAATAGACGATGCGCTGGGACTCGAGCATGGTGTACATGACGGTGGCGAGCCGCTCTTTCTTCTCCGGGTCCTTTGCCAGGGTCCAGGGGGCCGTCTCGTCGATGTACTTGTTGCCGGCCGAAATGACCTCCCAGATGCATTGGAGCGCCTTGCTGAAGGCGAGCTCGCCAAGGTGGGCGTCAACCTGGCGCACCATCTCCTCAGTCTTCTCCCGGTATGCAGTGTCGATCTCGCTGAACTCACCCGGCGCCTGGACCACGCCGCCGAAATACTTGTTGACCATGGCCGTCGAACGGTTGAGGAGGTTCCCCAGGTCATTTGCCAAGTCCGAGTTTATGCGGTGCACCAGCGCCGTGTGGGAAAAGTCTCCGTCAAGGCCGAACGGCACTTCGCGCAGCAGGAAGTAGCGGACCGCGTCCACTCCGTACTTGTCGATCAGCATGTTCGGCTCTACCACGTTCTGCAGGCTTTTGCTCATCTTCTGCCCTTCAACGGTCCACCACCCGTGGGCAAACACCTTTTTCGGCACGGGAAGCCCTGCCGCCATGAGGAAGGTCGGCCAGTAGACCGCATGGAAGCGCAGGATGTCCTTGCCGATGAGGTGCGTGTCGACAGGCCAGAACTTGCTGAAATTCCCCGATTCGTCGGGATAGCCCAGGGCGGTGATGTAGTTGGTCAGCGCGTCGAACCAGACGTAGATGATGTGCTTGTCGTTGCCGGGAACCGGAATCCCCCATGTGAACGTGGTGCGGGAGACGGAGAGGTCCCGCAACCCCTCTTTCACGAAAGAGATGATCTCGTTACGCCGCGACTTGGGCTGGATGAAATCCGGGTTGGCTTCAATGTGTGCAAGGAGCTGATCCTGGTATTTGCTCATCCTGAAAAAGTAGGACTCTTCCTTGAGCTTCTCGGTGGGACGGTTGCAGTCCGGGCATTTGAAATCGATGAGCTGGGTTTCGGTCCAGAAGGTCTCGCAGGGGGTGCAGTACCAGTCTTCGTACTCTCCCAGGTAGATGTCCCCCTTCTCCATCACCTTGGCGAAAAATTCGGCAACCCCCTTCTTGTGCCGTTCCTGGGTAGTGCGGATGAAATCGGTGTAGGATATATCCAGCTTTTCCCAGAGCGCCTGGAAGCGCTTCATTACGCGGTCCGCGAGCTCCTGCGGCGTTTCCCCGGCGGCGTTGGCGGCCTTCTCCACCTTCTGGCCGTGCTCGTCCGTGCCCGTGAGAAAAAAGACCTCAAAGCCTTTGAGGCGCTTGTAACGGGCGAGCACATCGGCTGCCAGGGTGGTGTAGGCGTGACCGATATGGGGAACGTCGTTCACATAATAGATGGGGGTCGTTACATAAAAGGCGCGGCTCATCATTTCTCCTTTTTGGGCTTTTCCTTGGAATCGGACCGGCGATCCCGACGGCTCTTGCCGCTCGGCTGGGTTGGCGGATGGGGTTTTGCTTCCTGCCGGACGGATTCGGCCGGTTCCGCTTTCTGCGGCTTTTTCTGGCGATCGGTTATGTTTTCCGGTTTTATGTCGTCCCCTTTGAGTTCTACCAGGCCGTCGTGATCGGATTTAATGGTTACAGTCCCTTGCAGTACGTTCAGCTTGACCACCTCGCCCTCTACCCCACCGCACCGCACGTGCTTGCCGCATTTCGGGAGGCATTTTCTGAGGGAGCAGTAGGTGTCGAATTCATAGGAGAGGCAACAGAGGAGTCTTCCGCACTGGCCGGAGATTTTTGACGGATTCAGCGCCAGGTTTTGTTCCTTGGCCATCTTGACCGATACCGGTTCGAACTCCCGCAGGTAAGACGAACAGCAGAGTTCCCTGCCGCAGATGCCGATGCCGCCGACCATTTTCGATTCGTCGCGGACGCCTATCTGGCGCATCTCTATGCGGGTGTGGAAGGCGTGGGCCAGGTCTTTCACCAATTCGCGAAAATCAACCCGGCCGTCGGCGGTAAAGTAGAAGATGGCCTTGCTGCCGTCGAAGAGATATTCGACCCGGACCAGCTTCATCTCCATCCCCCGCTCCTTGATCTTCGCCAGGCAGAATCTGTGCGCCTCCTTTTCCTTGAGGGCGTTGGCAGAGACCGCTTCCAGGTCGGCAGACTCCGCTTTTCTCTGGATGTTCTTCAGCCCTTCGGGGAGGTGCGCCTGATCGTATTCCTGCGGGGCGACGACCACCGAGCCGATGCTCTTTCCACGCTCGGTTTCGACGATCACCTTGTCCCCGGCCTTGAGTGCCAGGTCGCCGGCGTTGAAATCGTAGAGTTTGCCGGCAGGGTTGAATTGAATCTTTGCTATTTTAGCCAATATATGCCTCCAGGGGTGAAACCCTTCGTCGTTTGTTGTTGCCCTTTGCCGGATGGCGCGCGGGGCTCGTCAAGATTTCGCAAGGCGCATGAAAAGCACTTCCAGCGTCAGCCGCGCATTGACGTTGCGCAAAAGGGCCTGCCGGGCCTCGCCAACATGGCCGATCCTCTCCATGACGCGTGTTTGGGAGAGGCGACCGGCTTCCCGTTCAAGGAGCGGCATGAGGTCCGCATTGACGATTCCGTCGCCACCCCCCTTGAGGAGCAGTACGTCGCGGAGGAATGAGGTCAGCAGTTCGAGGAGTTCCATCGCCTTTTCCTTGTCAGCGGCCAGTTCCTCTGCGGCCGAAAAAAGCGGCGTTATCTCCAAGAGCGAAAGCCCTGACAGCCGTTCCAGAAACTGCTTCCTGTCGCCAAGCGCCGTGTCCTTGCCGATCTCCAGGGCCTTTTTCATGCTTCCACCCGCCAGAGAAGCGGCAATCCGGGCCGGTTCGCCGTCAATCCCGTTCTCTGTCAGATAGGCGGCTATGGCTTCCTCTGGCAGCGACTGGAAGTGGAGTCGCTGGCAGCGGGAGAGTATGGTCGGCAGCACCCCGGAAACCTGCGCCGTTACCAGGATGATCAGTGCGTTGCCCGGCGGTTCCTCCAGCGTCTTCAAAAGGGCATTGCCGGCCGCCTGGTTGAGGCGTTCCGCCCCGTCGATGATGCAGGCTTTTTTAGGCGCTTCAAAGGGGCGGTAGGCCAACTCCTTCTGGAGATCCCTGATCTGGTCGATCTTGATGAACGCCCCGTCGGGCTCCAGCAGGTGGAGGTCCGGGTGTTGCCGTGCGGCCATTTTGCGACAGGATGGGCATGTACCGCACCCATCTTCCCTCCCGCAGAAAACCGCTTCGATCAGGGCGAGGGCGGTCGCTTTTTTCCCCACCCCCTCGATCCCTTCGAAGAGGTAGGCATGGGCCAATCTCCCCGTCGCCAGTGCGCGCCTGAGGATGGAAATGGGGCCGTCTTGGCCGATAATCCGGGAAAAGGGCATCGCTAGCCCTCTGCAAGCCTGGCCATGACCGCTTCGGCCACCGCTGCTTCCGTCTCCTGCACCTGCCGGCTGCCGTCGATGACGATGAATCTCTCCGGTTCGTTTTCGGCCAGTTTCAGGTATCCGTCACGCACCTTCTGGTGGAAGAGGACCGATTCGAGCTCGAACCGCTCTTCCCGTGCTCCCGATCTCCCGTTGATGCGGTCAAGCGCGCGCCTGAGCCCGACCTCCACCGGACAGTCGAGGAGGAGCGTCAGCTGGGGTTTGAGCCCGCCGGTGGCCAGCTCGTTCAGGTAAGCTATGGTCGCCAGGTCGAGTCCCCTGCCGCATCCCTGGTAGGCGATGGTGGCGTCGGTGAAACGGTCGCAGAGGACGATCTTTCCCGCGGCAAGGGCCGGTTTTACGATTTCCTGCACGTGCTGGGCGCGGGCAGCAGCGTAGAGGAGGAGTTCGGCCGTAGGCGTCATGGCGCGGTTAGCCGCGTCCAGGAGGATGGCCCGTGCCTGGTCGGCTATGGGACAGCCTCCCGGCTCACGGGTGACGACCACCGTCTCTCCCCGTTCGGTGAGGTGTTGCGCAAGAAGCTTGATCTGGGTGGTCTTGCCGCATCCCTCCACCCCTTCAAACGTTATGAATCGGCCCATTGGCAAGCGCTCCGCTACCCTGTAAATCGATAAATTATAGGGGAGGGGGGGGAATTAATCAAGACAAATTCGCATGAAAACCGCATATCTATTGAAAAAAACAGGGCATTTGTTTATAGTGATCCGGTATGGATTTTTGTGGAGCAAACCCGCCGATGAAACCTATGCCTGACCACAGCATTGACTTACTCGCAACACTGGAAAGCGCCATCGATTACCGATTCGCCGACCGTTCCATCTTGGCCGAAGCCTTGACCCACCGTTCGTTTGTCAACGAAAGTGGCGGGACGTGGGTGAAGGACAACCAGCGGTTCGAATTTTTCGGTGACGCCGTCATCGATTTCCTCTTGAGTCGTATGCTCCTCGAACGCTTTCCCCGCAGCAGGGAAGGTGAACTGACCAAGATCAGGGCCTCGCTGGTGGACGAGGCGAGCTTGGCGTCCCTAGCCGAAAGGATCGGTCTGGGCGCCTGTCTCCGGCTCGGCCGCGGTGAAGAGAAAAGCGGCGGACGGGAAAAACGGTCGCTTCTGGCCGATGCCTACGAAGCGCTCATGGCGGCCGTCTACCTGGATGGCGGCATCGAGCCCGTACAGCGCCTCGTCGAGGCGCATTTTGCCCGGTTGATGGCGGATCGGGAGGCGTTGTTCGGCGGGACGGATTACAAGACCGAATTCCAGGAGATGGCCCATGCCCTGCGGGGCGCAGCACCGCGCTATGTCCTGCGGAAGGTGACCGGGCCGGACCATGAACGGACTTTTACCGTGGCGTTGTTCATCGGCGACGAGCTCATGGGGGAGGGGACCGGCCGGAGCAAGAAAGAGGCTGAACAGGCAGCGGCGCGGGAAGGGCTCGTGCGCCTGGAAAAGCTTGGCATGAACCCGAGATGAAACAGCCGATTGTCCCATTCTTCATCTCCCACCGCGGTTGTCCGCACCAGTGCGTTTTCTGTGACCAGGTCAAGATAGCGGGGAGAGGTGGGGAGTTCCCCTCGGCGTCTGATATCCTCGCCAAAATCGCCGCCTACCGGGACTCCGGCAGGTGGCGCTCCGTGGATGTCGCCTTTTACGGCGGCACCTTTACTGCGCTTTCACCGGCGGTGCAGGAAGGGCTTCTGCGGCCGCTGCAGCCGCTCATTGCCGCGGGGGAGGTGGGGTCGGTCAGGGTTTCAACCAGGCCCGATGCGATCGATGCGCAGACCGCGCTGTTCTTACGTGAAATGGGTGTCAGGACCGTGGAACTAGGGGTGCAGTCCATGGCCGACGACGTTCTTGCCCTTGCCGGCCGTGGCCATACCGCTTCTGATGTGGAACTTGCGGGGCACGTGCTGCGGGAGGCCGAACTCTCTCTGGGTGTCCAGCTGATGCCCGGACTTCCAGGTGATACACCGGAAAAGGCCATGGCGTCCCTAATGCGGGTCATGGACCTCAGGCCGGATTTTCTCCGCATTTATCCTACCCTGGTCATCGCCGGCACGCCACTGGCGGAGCTCCATGCAAACGGTTCCTATCGACCCCTTTCCATCGAAGCTGCCGTAAGCCTCTGCAAGGCAATGCTCCACCGCGCGTGGCAGGCGGGCATTCCGGTGATCCGCATGGGGCTGCAACCGACGGAGGAGCTGGAAAGGGATGGGACCGTCCTGGGAGGTCCCTATCACCCCGCCTTTCGCCATCTGGTGGAGGCGGAACTCTGCTTCGACCTGCTCCGCAAGCTTGCTGGCTGTCTGCGCCGCGGCTCTGCTGTCGAGGTCATCTGTGCCCCGTCCAGGATTTCGGCTGTGGTCGGTCACAGAAGGGGGAATGTGGTGCGCCTCGAACAAATCTGCGGCGTCAGGGTGAAGGGGGTTCGGGGAGAGCCGGCCCTTTCCCCCTCGGAGATTCTCGTCGAGCAGGGGGGAGAGAGGCTTCACGGGGATATGGTCAGGGATCTGGCATACGGGTGATTTCTTTGCTTCCCTTGACCGCGAAATTCCCGTATATCTATCTATTTATTTGAACAACAACAGAAAAATCAGGGGGTAGTTTTGACTGAAGAGCAGTTCCGTTCCGGTTTCGTTTCCATAATCGGCCGGCCCAACGTGGGGAAATCGACGCTTTTGAACCGCATCCTCGGCGACAAGATCGTCATCACATCCGACAAGCCGCAGACCACGCGCAACCGCATTCAGGGTATCCACAACCTCCCCGGCAGCCAGATGGTGTTTATCGATACGCCTGGCATCCATCGCGCCAAGTCGAAGCTGAACAAGTACATGGTGGACGTGGCGTTGTCGTCCATCAAGGAGGTGGATGTAATCCTCTTCCTGGTGGAGGCGGATGCAAAGCCCGCGAACCAGGAGGGGATGATTCTCGAACTTCTGGCCGATGCGGATGCACCGGTGCTCCTCGTCATCAACAAGATCGACCTGGTGGAGAAGGAGATCCTTTTGGAGAGGCTGTCAGCCTATGCCGCCCTCTACCCGTTCCGGGAGATCGTCCCGGTTTCCGCGCTCAGCGGCGATGGGGTGGAACGGCTCGTGGAGGTGGTCCGCGGCTATATACCCGAAGGTCCACCCTATTTCCCCGACGATATCCTGACGGACCTGCCGGAGCGCTTTGTCGTTGCCGAGATGATCCGGGAGAAGGTCTTCCGCCTGACCCACGACGAGGTTCCCTACTCCGTTGCGGTGGTGGTGGAGAGCTTCAAGGAGCGTGCCGACGGCCTTGTTTCCATTGCGGCCGTCATCAATGTGGAGCGGGAGTCGCAGAAGGGTATCGTGATCGGACGGAAGGGTGAAATGCTGAAGCGGATCGGCATGCAGGCGCGCCGGGAGATAGAGGAACTGCTCGACACAAAGGTTTTCCTGGAGCTGTTTGTGCGGGTGAGCAGGGAGTGGAGCGAAAATACGCGAATGCTGAAGGAGTTTGGTTACGAATGAGACCTTTGATTGCCATAGTCGGACGCCCCAATGTGGGGAAATCGACCCTGTTCAACCGTATCGTCGGCCGACGCAAGGCGATGGTTGACGATATGCCGGGGGTGACCCGCGATCGCAACTATGCCAACGTCGACCGTTTCGATCTCCCCTTCATACTGATAGATACCGGCGGTTTCGAGCCGGAGACCAACGACCGGCTTTTGCAGCAGATGCGCGAACAGTCGCAGCTGGCCATGGAGGAGGCCGATGTCATCCTCTTCGTCATGGACGGAAGAGACGGCCTCACCCCTGCCGACGTGGAGGTCGTTGAAATGCTGCGCCGCGTGGACAAACCGGTATTCTATCTGGTCAACAAGATAGACGGCGACAGGCAGGAGACGGCCATCGGCGATTTTTACACGCTCGGTGTGGAGGCCGTCTTTGCCATCTCCGCGGAGCACAACCGCGGCGTCAACGACATGATGGACGAGGTGCTCAAGGCTCTCCCCAAGGGTTCGGGGACGGAAACGGACGAAGATGTGACGAAGATAGCGGTGATCGGCCGCCCTAACGTGGGTAAATCGACGCTGGTGAACCGCCTGCTCGGCGTCGAACGGGTGGTGGCCAACCCCACCCCCGGCACCACCCGGGACTCCATCGACACATATTTCACCTGCAACCGGAAGCGCTACCTCCTCATCGACACGGCCGGCATCAGGCGGAAGGGGAAGACCACCGAGAAAATCGAGAAATACAGCGTGGTGGACTCCCTGCGCAGCATTGAGCGCGCCGACGTGGTGCTCATCGTCATAAACGCGGAGGAGGGGGTGACCGAACAGGATACGAAGATCGCCGGTTACGCCTATGAAGCGGGGCGCGGCTGCATTTTCGTGGTCAACAAGTGGGATACCCTGACCAAGGACAACTCCTCCATGGGGAAATTCATCGAGAAGATCAGGATGGAGTTCAAATACCTCCCCTTTGCGCCGATAGTGTTCGTATCGGCAAAGACCGGCCAGCGGCTCGGCAAGATCATGACCGAAGTGGATACGGTAATGGAGCAGTTTTCCCGGCGCATCACCACCTCCGACCTGAACCGGGTCTTCAGCAAGGCCGTTGAGGAGCACCATGCCCCGCTCTACCAGGGGCGGCGGGTCAAGTTCTATTTCGCCACCCAGGTCGGAACAAAACCGCCTTCCATCGTCATCTTCACCAATCGTCCCGATGGCGTGCACTTTTCCTACGAGCGGTATATCGTCAACAGGTTCAGGGATGCTTTCGGCTTCACAGGTACCCCCATGCGCCTGCTGTTCAAGGGGAGAGAGCGGCGAAACGGGGCGTAAATCTCCTTTACTTAGGTTGTCGGATAGTTTAATATGAGCGCCTGTTACTAAATCCCCTTTTTTATTGGGTTCCGCCACCATGAGTCTTGTCGGAAATTTGGAAGATCTCGGTCTCGGCGAGATTCTGCAGATCGTGAGCCTGAGCCGGAAGTCAGGGGTCCTCTCCCTGCACAGCAGGGGGCGCGAAGCGCGGATCATCTTCCGTAGCGGCCAGGTGATCCGCGCCAGTTCAAGCTCATTTCAGCAAAACCTGGGAGAGGTCCTGATCCAGAAAGGGGTTATCGATCTCACTACCCTCAAGCAGGCGCTGAGCATCCAGGAAGATGAAGATTTTTCGTCGCTTTTGGGAACCATTCTGACGAAGCGTTTCAATGTCAGCTCCGAGGCCATAGAAAAGGTGGTGCACGAGCAGATCGAATCGGTCGTCTATTCGCTCTTCGCCTGGGCAGAGGGCTCTTTCGATTTTGAGCTTCAGGATACGGTCGAAACGGTCGATAATACCAGGATGGACCCGATGCAGTTCATGCTGGAGCAGGGGCTCAATCCCCAGTTCCTGGCCATGGAAGGGTCCAGAATCATTGATGAAAAACGGCATCGCGGCGAATCCCTGGAGGATGACGGGCCGACCGAAGTGGTCCCAGCCCAACCCGAAGAGAGCGTCGATCTTGCCTTTGACCTGTTGCAGTCTCCTGAGTCGTCTCCGGAGCCGGCGCCCGTCACCCCCGCGCAGGGAGAAAGGCGGCTGGTGGTGCTGGTTGACGATGACGCCGGTACCCGTGACGCCATGGTCTCCATTCTTGAGGGGGGCGGCTATGCGGTATGTGCCCTGGAAAAGAGCGAAGAGACCCTGATAAAGATCGACACCCTCTGTCGCGAAGGGCATCAACCCTCGGTCCTGGTGGATCTGATCATGCCGAGAATGGACGGTTCCGGCATCCTCGGCGGACTGGAGCTTCTGGAGCTGATAGGCAATAATTTCGCGGCGCTCCCCGTGCTCGTGCTGACCGACTATCATAACAGCGACGCGGAGCGGAAGGTGCAGGCGATGGGGTTTCCCATCATCCTGAAGCCGCGCAAGACGGAGATGGACGACCCGGTCCGACTCCAGACCTTCAAGGCCGACCTCCTTCCCGAACTGGCCAGGGTTGAATCGTGCGGAGGGAGGGCCGTACCGAGCGACAAGGTGAATATCGGCGATGAACTGCGCCTTGAAATGGGGGAAGAGCTTTACCCTCCCGCCCGGCCGGTGGAGCAGAGCACCGGCATCACCCTCCTGCGGGGGATGCTCGACGAATTGAACAACCCTTCGCTGGGTGGGGGGATAATTCTGCTGGTGCTCCGATTCGCTTCCGAGTTTATGAATCGGGCGGTCGTACTGATCGTGAAAAGAGACGAAATCGCCGGCCTCGGGCAGTTCGGCATCGAAGACAGCGAAGGGCTCGCCGACTTGAAGATCAGATCCATGCGCATCCCCACTGGAGAGACCTCACTGTTCAGCGAGGTCATTGCAACCTTGCAGCCGGTCAAGGCCGTGCCCGATGATTCGAGGTGGAACCGTTATTTCATCGAGCAGTTGGGCGGTGGGCAACCGGCGGAGTCCTTTGTCGGTCCGATAGTCAGTGAAGGGAAGGTGGTTGCGGTTCTGTACGGCGATAACCTTCCTGAAACGAAACCCATAGGAGACACCGACTCGCTGGAAATATTCCTTTCGCAGGCGGGTCTGGCGATGGAAAAAGCCCTGTTGCAGCGTAGACTAAAGGATAAAAGCCGGGAGGAGATGTGAAAAAGATACTGATAGCCGAAGATTCCAATACCATGCGCTCTCTGCTGGTTTCGACCATCGATTCCCTGGAAAGGTATGAAATCATCGAGGCCGCCAGCGGTTTCGAGGCACTCCGCCTTTTGCCGCGCGAACAGGTTGATCTCATCATAACCGACATAAACATGCCCGATATAAATGGCCTAGAGTTGATAAGCTATGTGAGAAACAACCCCAACTATCAGGATATTCCACTCTTCATCATTTCCACCGAAAGCAGCGACAAGGACCTGGAGAAAGGTCTGGCGCTCGGCGCCAACGAATACCTGGTGAAACCGTTTGATCCTCTCAAGCTTCAGGCCCTGATCGGCTCATATCTGGGGTAGGGTGCCAGGCAGGTCTGTCGGACGAATGTAACGCACTATTCATTCATTAAGCGAGTTTTTATGAGCGGTGTTGACAACGGCATAGGTAAGGCCGCCAAGGATTTTCTGGCAGAGGCAGAGGAGATCATCGACCAGTTGAACCTAGATCTCGTCGCGCTCAGTGACTGCGCGGATGGCGGCGACTTCAACCCCGATCTGGTCAATTCCATATTCCGCGGTGCCCATTCCTTGAAGGGGCTGGCCGGAATGTTTGGTTTTACCGATATTGCCGAGTTGTCGCACAACATGGAAAACCTCCTGGATTCCCTTCGCCTCGGCAAAGTATCGCTCGACCAGAACACCATCAGCGTTCTTTTCGACTCCATGGAACTGCTGGGGTTGTTGGTTCAGAGCGCAGGGAGCACCGAGCAGGGAAGGCATGACATTTCCCAGATCGTGGCACGCATCAGTTCCTGTGTCAATACGGTACGGAAAGAGGAACAGGCTTCCCCGCTGTCAAAACTCGGCCTCTCGGAACGGGTGCTCGGCTCCCTTACCGAGTATGAAGAGCACCGGCTTCTGGAGAATGTAAAGAGGGGGCGCAACATCTTTTCCGTTCTCGCCTCCTTCAGCCTTGCGACCTTCGACCAGGATCTGGGGGAGTTGACAGACGCCCTGAAGGAGGCGGGAGAGGTCATCAGCACCTTGCCGAGCGCGGGTGGCGGTGGGGAATCCTCCATAAATTTCGAAATCCTGTTCGGTTCGGAAAAGGGAAGCGCGGAAGTAACGGCTCTGATAGACCGGGACAATATTACGGTAATGCTCCTTGGCGGAGAGGCTCCTGCTCCGCACCCCGTAGAAACTCAGGAGGCGGTGTCTTCCCCGGTCCCGGAAGCCTCCATGACCGCGAAGAGCATGAGCCGCACGGTGCGGGTGGATATCAGCAAGCTCGACG
Organism: Geobacter sp.; assembly: GCA_027356255.1. Classification (GTDB taxonomy): domain Bacteria; phylum Desulfobacterota; class Desulfuromonadia; order Geobacterales; family Geobacteraceae; genus Geotalea. The sequence goes on from DAIEGL010000190.1 coordinate 11,442, forward strand.
AACTGATGAACATCGTCGGCGAGCTGGTTCTTTCCCATTCGACGATCAGCCAACTGTCCGGCCGGATGAGGGTGGACGGCTACCTGGCACCTGCCATCGAACTGAGCAAGGCCGCTAAAGATCTGGAGCGAAAACTGACCGAGCTGCAGAAGGGGGTCATGGAAATCCGCATGATCCCGGTCGGTCAGCTCTTTGAGAAAATGGCGCGGATCGTCCGCAAGATCTCCAGAGAACAGGGGAAAAAGGTCGAACTGAAGATGTTCGGCGCGGATACCGAGCTGGACAAGCTGATAATTGAAGATATCTCCGATCCGATGATGCACATCATCAGAAATTCCATCGACCATGGTATCGAAACGCCCGAAAAACGTCTTCTGGCGGGGAAGGATGAAAAGGGGGTCATCAAGCTCTCTTCGTACCAGAAGGGGAACCACGTGGTCATCGAGGTGGAGGATGACGGCGCCGGTATCGACATCGAGAAGGTGAAGCGCAAGGCCCTCGAAAAGGGGCTCATCCCCAGCCTTGATGCTGTCCAGGACAAAGAGGCTCTGGATATCATCTTCCTCCCGGGATTTTCCACCAGCGACAAGGTGAGCGAGATATCCGGCCGTGGTGTCGGCATGGATGTGGTGCGGACGAATATTGCGGCACTCTCCGGCATGGTTGATGTGGAGAGCGTCCCGGGTGAGGGGAGCAGCATGATCATCACGCTTCCCATAACCCTCGCCATCATCAAGGCCCTGATCATATCGTCGGTCGGCCGGACCTACGCCCTTCCCATCACCTCGGTTCTTGAGACGATCCTCGTGGAGCGTAAGGATGTCCGTACCGTGGAAAAGAAAGAGGTCATACAGTTGCGGGAGACCACGCTTCCCCTGCTCCGCCTCGGCAAATTCTTCGAGACGGAAAAGGACGAAGGGCCGCAGGATAGTTTCTATGTCGTCGTGGTCGGCTCAGCGGAAAAGCGGCTCGGCATGGTGGTGGACGACCTCCTGGGACAGCAGGACATCGTCATCAAATCCATAGGTGAAACCTTCAAGGGGTTCAAGGGGATCTCCGGCGCTGCCGACCTTGGCGACCAACGCACGATCCTGGTGCTCGATGTTGGTGGGATTATCAACGAGGCCGTCAGGGGCGGGGCTTAAATGTACAAGAAGTTTTACGCATTCCATGAAAAACCCTTCAGCAAGACGCCGGACCCACGTTTTCTCTACATGAGCGCCGGCCACAGGGAGGCGCTGGCAAGGCTCCAGTACGTGCTCGAAGAACGGGAATTGGCGCTTCTCACCGGTGAGATCGGCTGCGGCAAGACGACCATATCCCGCGCCCTCATGGATACCATGGGTGAGGCATACCATTTTTGCTTTATCTTCAATCCGCGCCTGACTGCCCTGGAGTTCCTGCGCGTCATTGCCGCAAATCTGGAGGTGGAAAATCCATCCGCTGCCAAGGATTCTTTGCTGGGAGAGATAACAGAGGCGCTATACCGCTTCCACGGCCAGGGTCGATGCCCGGTGATCGTCGTGGATGAGGCACAGTTGATCCCCGATCGCGAGATCTTCGACGAGATAAGATTGCTCACCAATTTTCAGCTGGACGACAGGAATCTTCTCAGTGTTATCATCATGGGACAGCCGGAACTGCGCAAGATCATTTCCGCACCCCTGTATGAACCGTTCAGGCAACGTGTCGCCATCAACTACCATCTCCATCCCCTGAGTCTGGAAGAGACCCAGGAGTATCTCGACTTCAGGATGGAGGTTGCCGGTGGGAGTGCGGGGCTCTTTTCCCCCGATGCGGTACAACGGATATTCGAGCTTACCGTGGGTGTGCCGAGAAAAATAAACGCCCTGGCTACAAATGCCCTTCTTACCGGTTTCGGCATGGATGCGGCCTGGATCGATGCCTCCATCATAGAAGAAATCAAGAATGAGTTGTCCATTTAAACCCATCACAGGTTTGAGATGAATTTAGCCGAGATCAGAAAAAAAGCGCAGCAGGAAAAGGACAACAGGCAGCAGGTTGTCCTCTCTGTGGAACAGAAGGTGGCTCCCGCCGGGATTCGTCATGCTCACGTTGAGCCAGTCGCAGAGCCTGCCTCTGAACTACCTGAAGCTCCTCCTGTCCTGCTAGCGGAGGTGGGCAAGCCCCCCGTCGCGTCGGCGGATAGCGCCCCCTCACCCTATGACCCCCTTGCCGTCCTGCTGGAGGGGCGGGAACGGGCCGGTTGCGATGAAGATGCATTTCTCGGTCCCACAGCGATCGTGGACGCCGGCAACCTCGATTCCCAAGAACTCCTCTGCTTCAGGGTGGCTACGGAAGAGTATGCCCTCAACATCATGGACATCAAGGAGATCATCAAGCCGCGGGAGGTGACCGAAGTTCCACGCGTTCCTCCCTTTGTGTCCGGCGTCCTCTCCTTGCGCGGGATCATCATTCCGGTATTCAACATGCGTGTCAGGCTTGGCCTTGCAGGTGGCACCAACTCCGGCAAGGAAAGAATAATCGTCGTTAAAAACGGTGAGAGCGGTTTTTGCGGGATAGCGGTGGATGAAGTAATCCAGGTCGTACGGATCGACTCAAAGGACCTTGAACCCCCCCCCACTGTTCTCGAAGGGATCGACCGGGATTTCGTCAACGGAATAGGGCGGTTCGGCGGCAGGATGCTCATTCTCCTCAACATGGAAAAGATTCTGGACGTGACCCTCTTCTGAGACGCTTGGAGACCAACATGAACAACAAGATTCTCGTTGTCGAAGACGAAGAAAGTCTGTTAAAACTGGAAAGCATACTTCTTACCTCAAAAGGCTATCTGGTCACCGGGGTAATGGACGGGAGAGCGGCGCTTGAGGAGATACGGACGAACAGACCCGATCTGGTAATCCTGGACATCATGCTTCCCGAGATCGACGGATTCGAGGTCTGTAAACGGATCAAGGAAAATAGTGAAACCCGGGATATCCCGGTGGTGATGTTGACGGCCAAGAAAAGCAATCAGGATGTGGAGCGGGGCAGGCAGGTGGGGGCCGATGCCTACATCACCAAACCGTTCAGATCGGCCAGGGTCATGGAAGTCATCGAAGGGTTGATAGGCAAACAGAACCAGGCGAGTGATCAGCCTGTATAACCGTTCAATCCTCACCCATGAGGGACTGTGATGTATTCGGATATTAATGAAATTCAGGTCGCTTGCTTTGCCCTTGGTGAAAACTTGTATGCGGTTGACATCATGCGGATCAGGGAGATCATCAGGCCGCAGAAGTTGACCAGTCTCCCCAAGGCCCCCCCTTTTGTGGAGGGGGTGATAAACCTGCGCGGCAGCGTGCTTCCCGTCATCGATCTCCGCAAGAGGTTCGATCTTCCCCTGCGCGAACTGGATTCCTCTTCCAGGCTGCTGATCGTCAGGGTTGCGAAGCAACTGCTCGGTCTGGTCGTGGATAACGTCACCGAGGTCATCACAATCCCGGCCAAGGATATAAAGCCGCCGCCACAGATCGTTGGCGGGATCGGCGCCAAATATCTCGTGGGGGTCTGCCTGGCGAAGGATTCCCTCGTCATACTGCTGAACATAGACACTATCCTGACGGCGCGTGAGGCTTCGGAACTCGGCTGTATCGGCGATATGGATGTAGAGGGCTGACAATTGCTATTGAAAGGGTTTGCATGCTGATCGTATGTCCGAGTTGTAAGGCAAAATTCAGTTTCGACGACGGGAAAGTAGGTATAGAAGGCATCAAGCTGCGGTGTAGTAAGTGTCGTGCGATTTTCAAGGTAACCAGGAAGGGCTCCCTGGTTGCTGACCTGCGGCCGTCCATTACGCCTGAAGCAACTGCCGGGATCAAAGTCGTAATTGCAAACGAAAGCGCGGCCTTTTGCACCGCGGTGAAAAAAGTGCTGGAGCCGGAGCCTTTCACGGTCTTCACATACAACGACGGGGCGGAAACCTTTGCAGCTGTCGAACGATTGCGCCCCGATGCGGTTTTGCTTGATGTGGCCCTTCCTTCCATGTACGGTTTCGAGGTGTGCGAAAAGATCAGGAAGGATCCGGCGCTGGCTGCCGTCAAGATTATTCTCATAGCGTCCATTTACGACAAGACCAGGTACAAGCGGTCGCCGGTTTCTCTCTACGGCGCCGACGATTATATCGAGAAACACCATATCCCCGATTCTTTGTCTTCCATGATCTATCGACTGGTTTCCGGCCAGAAACCCGTCGATGCTGCCGTAACCAAAGAGGTTCCCCCACAGGAAGAGGTGGAGGTCGCTTCGCAGCGGCTCTCAAGCACCGAAATCGACGCGCAGGAGGTTGCCCGCCAGGAAATTCAGGAGGACGAGGAACGCGAAACCACTCCGCAGGCATCATCTCCAGCACCTCCGCAATTGCCCGATGCACACGCAAAGGCCCGACGGCTTGCCCGCATCATCGTCTCGGATATCATCCTTTACAATCAGTCCAAGGTGGAGGAGGGGGTTAGGAACGGCACTTTTTATAAACTCATGGAAGACGACATCAGGGAAGGAAGAGCCCTTTATGAACGTCGCGTGTCCGGAGCGGTCAGAAACGAAACATCTTATCTCGATGAGGCTTTCGAGGAATTGATTGCCAGGAAAAAACAGGAATTGGGACTGTGACGGCAACATGCATTCTGCACAACAACGTTGGAGCGATTAGTGGAAAAACTGCGCACCCTTACTGAGCAACTCGGTTCACCAGATGAGGAGAAACGGAGAGTTGCTGTGGTCGCCCTGGGAGGGTATCCACTTGACCAGATCGAAGAAGGCCTTTTTCTCGCTCTGGGTGATGTCAGCTGGCGTGTCCGCAAGGAGGCTGTAGACATCCTTGTGGCCTCTGCAACCGGTACTGCTGCAGCAATTCTGGAAGAAAAGCTGATCGATATGCTCAGGTCACAGGAAAACGCCGGCCTGCGCAATTCCGCCGTGGAATCCCTGGAGAGGCTGGGGCGTCAGGCGGCACAGACGCTGTGTCGCCATGTGAAGGACGATGACCATGACGTGCGGAAGTTTGTTATCGACATCATGGGGAACATCTGCGACCCCTCCTTTGTACCGCACCTGATAACTGCGCTGGACGATCCTGATGCCAATGTTCGTGCTGCGGCGGCTGAAAATCTCGGAAAGATGCGGGATGGGCAGGCTATTCCGGCCCTTTTGCAGGCTCTGTGGAAAAACGATGTCTGGATGCGGTTCACCATTCTTGAGGCCATCGGTAAAATCGGTAAACCGGTGCCTATTGCCGCGATTGTGCCGCTTGCCAAGGAAAATCTCCTGAAAAAGGCCATATACGATTGTCTCGGCGCTGTCGGCGATGCGGAGGCCGTGCCTCTTCTCATTGAGGGGATGAAGGACAAGTTGAAAAACGCCAGAGAGGCTGCAGTGATGGGGCTTGTTTCGCTCAGGGACCGCCTCCCGACCGAAATTGCTGAACGTGCTGTGGATGAGAGGCTGTGGGCTTTCCGGGGAACTCCGTTTGTCGATGGGCTGCTTGCCTCATTTGAAACCTCCGACAGCGCCCTGCGGGAGGCCCTGGTCAAAATCCTCGGCATCATCGGGGATGACCGTGCCTCTTCCCATCTGCTTCGCGGCTGCCGTGACGACATGCTCCGCAGACACTGCTTGCAGGCGTTCAAGTCCATGGGGGAGGAGGGTGCGGCGTCTCTCGTCGAGGCTTATCCAGCTGCGGATGACGATGAACGCTGCTTCATCGTCTATATTTGTGGAGAGCTGCGTTACAAGGGGTGCGTTTCCCTGCTGAGCGAAGGGATGCTCGATGCCAACCCCCGCTTGAGAAAGGCCTCGGTGCAGGCTGCGGGCAAGACCGGTCTCGTCGTGTTTGTCAACGAGATTGCCCGCCTGCTTGAAGACGGCGAGCCTGATGTGCGTGACGGAGCCATAGAAGCCCTCTATCGCCTTGCCGAAGTGGACAGGGCTTCCGTGGCAGCTATTGCCGGCAAGCTGGCGGCATCCGATGCCTGCGAAAAAAGGCGTAATGCGGCGATTCTCTGCACGGCTCTCTCCGACACAGACAGGCTTTCGCTCCTTATCAAGGATGAAGATGCGTCCGTGCGCAAGGCCGCGGTCGCCTCGTTGGCCAAGCTCAAGTCGGCGGCATGCGTAGGGCACCTGGTCATGGCACTGGTCGATGAGGACCCCGATGTCCGCATTGCCGCAGCGGGTGCCTTGGGCGACATCGGCGGGGATGAAGTGCTCGATCCGTTACTCCTGGCGCTGAAGGATGACGACACCTGGGTTAAGTGTGCGGCGCTGAAGAGCCTGGGCAATCTACGCAACGATGCCGCCTTGCCGGCAATTTTCGAGCTGTTCGAGAGTGCGGAAGGGCTCGTCTTGATCTCCGTGCTGGATACCGTTGCTAGGTTCGGCGGCGACAAGGGGACCGCGTTGGTGGAGAAGGCGCTTGAGAACCCCGATGAAGAGGTGGTCAAGGCTGCCATCAACATCCTGTCTCTGGATGGCGATGGGTGGATTCATGCATACCGTGACAAGCTTTTGTCCCATCCCCACTGGGATGTACGGGGTAGTTTCATCAAGGCAATGGTTGCCCGGATGGGTGAGACGGCATTGCCTTATCTGCGTACGGCCCTCGAAACCGAGCCGGATGAATCGGTCCGGGGGCAGATCGTGGAACTCATGGATAGGTTTCTCTAATGTTTTGCACCGAACCTGAAGTTCTGATGACAGACGATGAGTTCCGCCTTATCAGGGATCTCATCTACACCCATTGCGGCCTGTATTTCGACAACGACTCCAAATACCTGCTGGAAAAGCGCCTTGCCCGGAGATTGTGCCATCATCAGCTTCCGGCGTTCAGGGATTACTATCACTTTCTGAAATACGACAGAAAGCGGGATCAGGAACTCTCCGACATAATGGATATCCTGACCACCAACGAGACGTATTTTTTCCGCGAAGCGTTCCAGCTGAAGGCCTTTACCGACGAAATAATCCCCGAATTGATGAACGTGAAGGCGAAGAGGGGGGACCGATCGCTGCGCATATGGAGCGCCGGCTGTTCCACAGGGGAAGAGCCGTATACCATTGCCATGCTCCTATTGGAGATGGGGTGCATGAGCGGCTGGCGTGTGGAGATAATCGGCACCGATATCAGCCAGAGGGTGCTGCAGCAGGCCCGAAAAGGGGCGTACGGCAAATCCTCTTTCAGATCCACCGAAGAAATCTATATCAGACGGTATTTTAAGGAACAGGAGGGGGCGTTCAGGGTAAACGACGAGGTCAGGGAACTCGTGACCATCAGCCATCTCAATCTTTTCGACCAGAACCGGCTGGCATTGCTCGGCAAGATGGACGTGATCTTCTGCCGCAACGTCATCATATATTTCGACCAGATCGCAAAGAAGAGGGTGGTGGAATCGTTTTACAAGTCGCTGCGCGAGGGGGGGTACCTTCTCTTGGGCCATTCCGAATCGCTGATGAATATCTCGACCGCCTTTGCCCTCAAGCACCTGAAAAACGACATGGTCTACCACAAGCCCGAATGTACGGGAACCGGCTGTCTGGTATGAAGAAGGTAAGGGTAGTTGTCATAGACGATTCGGCCTACAACCGCCGCACCATCACCAGGATGCTCGAAGGGGTGCCGGAGGTTGAGGTCGTGGGCTACGCTGTCAACGGCGAGGAGGGGATCAGGCGGGTCATCGATCTGAGTCCCGATCTCGTGACGCTTGACCTTGAGATGCCCAAAATGGACGGCTTCACCACGCTGCGCATCATCATGAGCAGCTGTCCCACGCCGGTAATCGTGATCAGTTCCGGGAGTGAGGACGAGCGGGTCTTCAAGGCGCTTGAGCTGGGTGCCGTAGATTTTATTGCAAAACCGACCAGAACCATATCCGACGAGCTTCTGAAAATTCAGGATGATCTCCAGAAAAAGGTGCGGAGCGTTTTCAACCTCAATATGGCGGGGATCAAGAGGCGTGAGTCGTTCTTCAACCAGGAGGCAAAGGCAAAAAAAGAGAGGAAACCGGCGCTGCTCCCGGCCGGAAAGCCGGCCGAATCCCTGGTCGATATCGTCGCCATCGGCGCTTCCACCGGAGGTCCGCCGGCTCTCCAGAGCATTTTCTCCGCTTTTGCCGAGCCGCTGTCGGTGGCCGTCGTGGTTTCCCAGCATATGCCGGCAGGGTTCACCAGGGCCTTTGCCGAAAGGCTGAATCGCACATCGGGTTTCGAGATCAGAGAGGCTAAAGACGGTGATACGGTTTTACCCGGGAGGGTTCTGATTGCGCCGGGAGGCCGCAACCTGGTGCTCCAGTTGCTCGACGGTAAAGTGATAGCCCGGGTGGTCGAACCGGCGCCGGCGGACAAATATATTCCTTCAGTGGACGCCATGTTTTCTTCCTGCGCCGAAATATACGGTTCACGTCTGCTGGCGGTGGTCCTCACCGGAATGGGAAACGACGGGAGCCGCGGGGTGAGGGCGGCCAAGGCGGCCGGCGCCAGGATACTCGCCGAGGCTGAAGAATCGGCGGTCGTTTTCGGCATGCCCAGGGAGGCAATCGCCACGGGGCTGGTTGACAAGGTGGCGCCCATCGACAGGATGGCCAATGAAATCGCTTTGCATTGCGGAATGTTACATAACAGGGGCTGATATAACAGAGACCGGGGTGGAATATGTCAAAGGAAGAAGATAAGGGCATGCACGGAAGGGCTGAAGAGTTCTTGCAGGTCTTCAAAAAAGGGGCCGAATTTACCCAGGAGTTGATGCGTGAAAACGAGAGGCTCCGGTACCGCATCATCCAGTTGGAGGAATCCCAGTCCAACATGGAGGGGTTTCCTGCATCGACCGACGACAACCGCAAGCTGTTTCAGCGGATTGAGGAACTGGAACGGGAAAAGGAAGAAATACTCGGGCGGATCAGGCAGGTGGAAGCTGAAAATCAGGATTTCGCCGCCCGCTACATTGAGATCGAGGAAGAGAACAACAACCTGGCTAACCTCTACATCGCCAGTTACCAGCTGCACTCCACCCTCGATTTCAAAGAGGTCCTGCAGATAATCACCGAGATAATCATCAACCTGATCGGTGCCGAAGAATTCGCAATCCTGCTCCTTGATGAGAAGAGCAACGAAATCCAGGCCGTTGCCTGTGAAGGTATTCAGCGGGACAGCGTCCCCCACGTGAAACTCGGCAAGGGCATTATCGGGGAGGTTGCCAGGACCGGCGAGAATTACTTCGTGGAGGACGTCAGCACTTATGTCCAGGACTTCCACAAACCCATGGTCTGCATCCCGCTCAAGATCAAGGAGCATGTGATCGGCGTGCTGGTGATATACAAGCTGCTGGTGCAGAAAACGACGTTTGCCGCTGTCGACTATGAGCTCTTCACCCTGCTGGCCGGACATGCGGCCACGGCCATCTTCAGTTCTCGGCTCTACAGCGATTCCGAGCGCAAGCTTTCGACCATTCAGGGGTTCATCGACCTCCTGACGAAGTGACCGTTTTAGGTGTAGTTTGTCCGCATGTTGCTTGGAGTTGCCTCTGGAATGGAAGAAAGATACGCGGAATAATCGGAGGATGACATATGCTGCAATATAATATCCTGATAGTCGAGGACTCGCCCACGATGAGGCAACTCATCTCTTTTGCCCTTAAAAGGCTGAGAGGGATACGGATCGTGGAGGCCAATGACGGCGTCGATGGGCTGAAAAAACTTTCCGCGGAAAGATTTGACCTCATTCTGACCGACATCAACATGCCGATCATGGACGGTTTGAAGCTTGTAAGCCTGGTGCGCAATGACGCAAACTACAAGGACACACCGATTGTCGTAATCACCACCGAAGGGGCGCAGGAGGACCGGGAACGCGCCCTTGCCCTGGGCGCGAACGATTATATCACCAAGCCCATACAGCCCAACCGGATACTGGAAGTGGCGAAGGGACTGCTGAGGATCGCCTGATACGTTTGGGGAACAACGACCACATTTCGGGAAACAGAGGGAAAAGTCCGTGAAACGCTTTATACTGCCGCTAATGTTGCTGCTTACGATTCCGGTTTTGTTGTATGCCAAGGACTTCAAGGTAGTTACTTTTAAGACCGAGAATGCCGGCAAGGTAGCGTTTGACCATGATGTCCATCTGAATAAACTGGGCAACAATTGTACCTTGTGCCATAAAGCCATATTTCCCATCACCAAGAAGGTGCCCCCTGTGACCATGGCGGAGATGGAAACCGGGAAATCGTGCGGCGCCTGCCACAACAAGACCAAAGCTTTCGGCCTTACAGAATGCGTGAGATGTCACAAGGTTAAGGAAGTCCCCATTGAAATACCCGATTTCGGCACGTTGACCTTCAGCCATAACTTCCACCTCGGTATGTATGGGTGCGGCGAGTGTCACAACAAGCTGTTCAAGCCTGGCCCGGGCAACCCCCACGTCTCCATGGCTCAGATGGCGGGTGGTGCGTCGTGCGGCGCCTGCCATGACGGGAAAACGGCGTTCACGGTCAAGGAAAACTGCACCAAATGCCATGCCGTAAAAGATATCGAATTTACCGCCGATGCATTGTTCAACCACAAGTTCCACCTTGAGATGTACAAGTGCGGCGACTGCCACAGCAAGCTGTTTGTGGCCGGTCCGAACAGCAAACGTTATTCCATGCGCGACATGGAGCAGGGGAAGTCTTGCGGCGGCTGTCATGACGGCAGCACCGCCTTTTCCGTCAAGGGGGATTGCGCAAAGTGCCACAAGACCACCAAGGAGATCCCGTTCAAGAAGAGTGATGCACTTTTCAGCCATAAGTTCCATATCGGCATTTTCAACTGTAACGACTGTCACAGCGGCCTCTTCGTCGGCGGCGTCAACAGCAAACGCTACACCATGGCCGACATGGCAAAGTTGAGGTCATGCGGTGCCTGTCATGAAGGTGAGGTCGCCTTCTCCGTCAACGGCAGTTGCGACAGGTGCCATAAAAGCACGAAGGACATAACGTTTCCCATCCCGGATATCGGTCAGGTGACCTTCAGCCATTCTTTGCACCTGGGGATGTTCAAGTGCGACGACTGCCACAACAAGATCTTTACCACCGGCTCGGCGAGAAAGAGCTTTACCATGGCCGAGATGGAAAAGGGGAAATCCTGCGGCGCCTGCCATGACGGCAAGACCGCCTTCAGCGTGGCGGCCAATTGCGGCAAGTGCCACCCTGTCAAGGACATCACCTTTACGGACGACGCCCGTTTCAGCCATACAAAGCACCTG
>DAIEGL010000202.1 GCA_027356255.1 Geobacter sp.
GACCTGGGCGACCGGCTCGCCCAGCCGCTTTTCACGGCAGCGGCGGTCAACGAGGCGTTCAAGCGGGCAAGGGGGCTGGGGTTCGGCGATGAAGACTTCTCCGCCCTCTTCAAATCCATCAGGCCGTGAAAGCGCTCCTCAACTTTTTTGTCGTCATCCTGCTCAACGGGGCATTCCTCTACCCCCTCTGGTTCTCCGGCATCGGCAGGCCGATTTCCTGGCCATTGGTGATCTTTATGGCGGGGGGCGGCATCTTCTGCCTTTACCTGCTGGTCAAGTATCGCAGACGGCTCTGAACGCCGGCCGCTGCCGGGATGGGATCAATTTCGCATTGACAAATACCGCCCGCTCCCGTATTCTTTGCCGACAATCGAATATGCAGACCTGCTTATCAAGAGTGGTGGAGGGAAAGGCCCTGTGAAACCACAGCAACCGGCTTGCCGCAAGGGAAGCGCCAGGTGCTAAATCCTGCCGAAAGGCAAAGATGAGAGAGGCGCTTCCCGGAACAAGACCACCAAAAGCCCCTTCTCATCACCCGAGAAGGGGCTTTTTTTAACCTCAACCTTAACCTGGTGTTCAATGTCCGTCGGCATAGTAGAAGAAAAATCCGTCACCTTCGACACAGAGCTCCGCCTGGAGAGCGGCCGTATCCTCGGTCCGATCACGCTCGCCTATGAGACCTACGGCGAGCTGAATGCTGCGCGCTCCAACGCCATCCTCGTCACCCACGCCTGGACCGGGAGCGCCCACCTGGCGGGGAGATACAGCGCTGAGGAGCAGAAGCCGGGGTGGTGGAACGAGATCGTCGGGCCGGGAAAACTCCTCGACACGGAGCGCTATTTCATCATCTGCTCCAACGTGGTCGGCTCCTGCTTCGGCTCGACCGGGCCGGCGTCGGTCAATCCCAAGAGCGGCAAGAGGTACAACCTATCCTTCCCGGTCATCACCGTGCGCGACATGGTGCGGGCCCAAAGGCTCCTCATCGACCACCTGGGGATCGAGAGGCTCTTCTGCGTCATGGGGGGGAGCATGGGCGGGATGCAGGCGCTGGAATGGGCGACCCAGTTCCCGGACCGGATCGCATCGGCCATCGTCCTTGCCACAACGCCGCGCCCCTCGGCCCAGGCCATATCCCTGAATGCCGTGGCCCGCTGGGCCATCTTCAACGACCCGACCTGGAAGAAGGGGGAGTACCGGAAGAACCCCAAGGACGGGCTGGCGCTGGCCCGCGGCATCGGCCACATCACCTTCCTCTCCGACGAGTCCATGACCGCCAAGTTCGGCCGCCGCTTTTCCGCCAGGGACGGCCAGTTCGACTTCTTCGGCCGGTTCGAGGTGGAGCGATATCTCTCCTACAACGGCTACAACTTCGTCGACCGGTTCGACGCCAACTCCTTCCTCTACCTGGCCAAGGCCCTCGACCTCTACGACGTGGCATGGGGATACGAATCGCTGGAGGAGGCCTTTGCCCGGGTCGAGGTCCCCATCCAGTTCTTCGCCTTTACCTCAGACTGGCTCTACCCCCCCGCCCAGACCGAGGAGATGGTCGCAGCGCTGGAAAGGCTCGCCAAGCCGGTGGATTACCACCTGATCGCTTCCGCCTACGGCCACGACGCCTTCCTCCTCGAACACGAGACCTTTACGCCGATGGTGCGCGACTTCCTCGACAAGGTAAACAGGTTAACAGGCTGAAGGCTGAAGACTGTTAGGAAAAACCCTGACTTCTGACTTAATAACCTTCAGTCTTCAGCCTTCAGCCTAAACACCTGGAGTTAATTGCCATGCCGCTCAGAATCTATACCAGCAACCGGATGGAGACGCTCCTCGAAAAGCTGGCGGGAGTGGTGGAGAGACCGCTCCCCTCCCCCTTCACGCCGGAGACCATCGTCGTCCAGAGCAAGGGGATGCAGCGCTGGCTGGCCATGGAGCTGGCGAGGCGCTTCGGCGTCTGGGCCAACGGCGAATTCCCCTTCCCCAATGCCCTTGTCGAAACCATCTTCCGCACCGTCATCCCCGATCTTGCCGGGGCGCCGAAGACATCCCCATTCCACCCCGACGTGCTCACCTGGCGGCTCATGGAGCTCCTCCCCGCCTGCCTCGGCCGCCCCGGTTTCGAGCCGCTCGCGGGGTACCTGGCCGACGACGGCGATGGCCTCAAGCGGCTGCAACTGGCGGAGAAGGTCGCCGACACCTTCGATCGGTACACCGTCTACCGGCCGGAGCTGCTCCTCTCCTGGGAGGATGGGTCCGGCGGGGACTGGCAGGCGCTTCTCTGGCGGGAACTGGTGCGGGACTCGTCGTTCAGGCACCGCGCCTCCCTCCTCGCCGAGTTCCGCCGGACGATCGACCGGCCTGGCTCTACATCCCGGCTTCCCGAACGGATTTCGCTGATCGGCATCCCCACTCTTCCTCCCTTCCACATGGAGGTGCTGGCCGGCATTGCCCGGCAGACAGAGGTGAACCTCTTCCTCCTCAACCCGTGCCGGGAATACTGGGGAAGGATCGTCTCCGAGCGGGAACTGGCCAGGCTTGAGCAGAGGGGGTGGGACGAGGATCCGCTGCACGGTTACTTCGAGGCGGGGAACCCGCTCCTCGCCTCCATGGGAAGGCTCGGCCGCGACTTCTTCGACGCCCTCCTCGGCGACTGCGGCGATGCCGAGTACGACGACACGTTCACGGAGATCCAGGGAACCGGCCTGCTCCATGCCGTACAAGCCGACATCCTCGACCTCCGCGACCGGGGCGCAGGCGACCGGCGGGTGATAGGGACGACAGACGACACGCTCCGCATCCACTCCTGCCACAGTCCCATGCGGGAGGTGGAGGTGCTCCGCGACCAGTTCCTCGCCCTCTTCGACAACGACCCCACCATGACCCCGCGCGACATTCTCGTCATGACCCCGGACATCGAGGCCTACGCACCGTACATCTCGGCGGTGTTCGGCACGCCGGAGCGGCCGGAGGAGCGCATCCCCTACTCCATCGCAGACCGGAGCCTGCGCCGGGAAGGGGAAACGGCGGAGGTCCTGCTCGCCATTCTCAGGCTCTGCGGCAGCCGCTTCTCCGTCACCGACATCCTCGACATCCTGGAGGCGGCGCCGGTCTATCGGCGGTTCGGCATCACGGAAAAAGAGCTGGAAACCGTCCGCCGCTGGCTTTCCGCCACCAACGTCCGCTGGGGGATCGACGCCCCGGAAAGGGCTGAACACGGCATCCCACCCTTCAGCGAAAACTCCTGGCGGGCCGGGCTCGACCGGCTCTCCCTCGGTTACGCCATGGCGGGGGGCGAGTGCAGCTTCTTCGGCGGCATCCTCCCCTACGACCACCTGGAGGGGAGCGACGCCCTCCTCCTCGGCCGCTTCCTGGAATTCTGCGAAACCCTGTTCGAGCGGGTCACGGCCCTCTCCCGCCCCCGGTCGCTGGACCAGTGGAGTACAGAGCTCCGCTCGCTTCTGGCCGCGTTCATAGAGCCGGAAGGGGACGAGGAACGGGACGTGGCGACCATGCTGAAGGTGATCGACGGCCTGGACGAATGCCGGGCAAGCGCCTCGTTTTCAGGAATCGTCGGCATCGAGGTCGTCCGCGCCTGGCTCTCCGAGAAGCTCGGGAGCGAGCAGCGCGGCTTCGGATTCCTCACCGGCGGCGTCACCTTCTGCGCCATGCTCCCCATGCGCAGCATCCCGTTCCGGGCCATCGCGCTTCTGGGGATGAACGACGGGGTGTTTCCGCGCCGCAACCGCCCCCACGGCTTCGACCTGATCGCCGCATCCCCCCGCCGCGGCGACCGATCCCAGCGGGACGAGGACCGCTACCTTTTCCTGGAAGCCCTCCTCTCGGCCCGGGAGCATTTCTACATCAGCTACGTGGGGCAGAGCATCAGGGACAACAGCGAACTCCCACCCTCGACGCTCGTCTGCGAGCTGATAGACTACATCGCCAAGGGGTTCACCATGGCGGGACGCGAGACGGACGACACGGCCGCTGCCGGGTCGATATGCGTCAGGCACCCGCTGCAACCGTTCAGCCGCGCCTATTTCACCCCGGACGACGGAAGGCTCTTCAGCTACAGCAGGGAAAACCTCCAGGGGGTCCTGGCCTCCGTCGCCCACCCCGCCGGTCCCGCTCCCTTCTTCAGCCGGCCGCTCCCGCCCGCGGAGGATACACTGATAACGCTCCGCGACCTGGCCGACTTCTTCGCCAACCCGTGCAGACACTTCCTGCGCAGACGTCTCGGGGTTTACCTGGACGAGCGGGACGAAACCCTGGAGGAGAGCGAGCCGTTCGCCCTCGACCACCTGGGGAAATACGCGCTGGGGCAGGAGATGGTGGCCGTCCTCATCAAAGGCGAGAGCCTCGACAACCACCGGGCCGTGGCGCGCAGCCGGGGGGAGCTGCCGCCTGGCGCGTGCGGCACGGCAGTCTACGACACCCTTGCCTCGGCCGCCGCCGCATTCGCCGGCCAGGTGGCCGCCGCCACCGCAGGAGCACCGCTCCCGCCGCTGGAGATCGACCTGGATATCGCCGGCTCGCGCCTGGTCGGCCGCATCGGGCGCATCTGGTCTGAAAGCCTCGTCCACTACCGCTACGCCAAGCTAAAGGCAAAGGATCGCCTCTGCATCTGGATCGAGCATCTCTGCCTCAACAGCGCCGTACCGGACGGATATCCCCGCACGGCCTCCCTCCTCGCCGGCGACGCGACCGTCACCATCTCCCCGGTCGCAGAGAGCCGGACTTTCCTTGAGCGGCTCCTCGCCATCTACCGGCAGGGGATGCGCATGCCGCTCCACTTTTTCCCGGAAACGGCGCTGGAATACGCCAGGAAGTCGAACGACCCGAAAAAGGGGTCAAAGGCGCACGGCGATGCGCGCAGGAAATGGCACGGTTCCGAAGATCATCCGGGGGAGATGAAGGACCCCTACTACCGGCGCTGCTTCGGCGATGCCGAGCCGCTCGATGAGGAGTTCATGGAACTGGCACGGACGGTCTACGACCCCATGCTCGCCCATTTCAGCGAGAAGAAGGCCAAGAAGGACGAGAAGGAAGCGGCATGAACCATTTCGACCTCCTCCATACCCCGCTTGCGGGACGCAACCTCATCGAGGCGAGCGCCGGCACCGGCAAGACCTTCACCATTGCCGGCATCTACCTCCGTCTTCTCCTGGAACGGCAGCTGGCCGTGGGGGAAATCCTGGTGGTCACCTTTACCGAGGCGGCGACCAAGGAGCTGCGCGAGCGGATCAGGGAGCGGATCAGGGAGGCGGAGGACGCCTTTGCCGTTGGCACGAGCAGCGACCGGCTGCTTGACCACCTGCTGCAGGGCAGCATAGACCACGCCGCGGCCCGGAGGCTTCTGACTACGGCGCTCCGCTCCTTCGACGAGGCGGCGATCTACACCATTCACGGCTTCTGCCAGCGGATGCTCCTGGAAAACCCATTCGAGAGCGGCTCCCTCTACGACACCGAGCTGGTTACCGACCAGGGGGGGCTTCTCAGGGAGATCGCCGCGGATTACTGGCGGATCAACTGCTACGGCGCGCCGGGCGAGGCGGTGCGGGCTGCGCTGGCTGCGGGGCTCGGGCCGGACGCGCTCTTGAAGATTGCCGGACGCCGGGGAGGCTCTCCCTTTGTCGAAGTCATCCCCCGAGCAGCGCTGCCCGCACTCCCGAAGGAGGGAAAGTGCGATCCGGCACTATTGGCCGACTGGCTCCTCGCCCTGAGGCGGGGATTCTTCGACTACCTGGCCGCAGAACTCCCCCGGCGGAAACGGCGGGCCAACGTCCGTTTCTTCGAGGACCTCCTCCTCGACCTCCACTCTGCCCTGGCAAGGGAGGGCTCCCCCCTCCCCCGTCTCATCCGGGATCGCTACCGGGCTGCGCTTATCGACGAGTTCCAGGACACGGACCCGCTGCAGTTCAGGATCTTCGACGCCGTCTACCCGGCGGGGGACGAGACCCCTTTCTTCCTCATCGGCGACCCCAAGCAGGCCATCTACAGCTTCCGCGGTGCTGACATATTCGCTTACCTGGATGCGGCAGCGGGAACGGAAGAGCGCCACACCCTGGGCGAGAACTGGCGCTCGGAGCCGGCGCTGGTCCGGGCGGTAAACGCCCTCTTCGCCTCCCGCGGCAATCCGTTTTATTTCGATGATATCCGCTTCGCCGAGGTCGAACCGGCCGGGCGGGAGGGGGACATCCTCACCCTGGACGGGGAGCCGGATACCGCCCCGTTCCGCCTCTGGTTCGCCGGACGGAAAGAGGTGGGCAAACCGATCAACAAGGGGGACGCCTGGGAAATGCTCCCGCAGGCCGTGGCCGGCGAGATCGCCCGGCTCCTGCATGACGGTGCGGACGGAAGGCTTAAGATCGGCAAAAGAGGAATCGTCCCGGGCGACATCGCCGTGCTGGTGCGTGCCCACCGGCAGGCGCGGCTCGTGCAAAGGGCGCTCCGGCAGCGGGGTATCCCCAGCGTGCTTTGCAGCGCGGGAAACCTCTTCGACTCGGATGAAGCGGCGGAGATTCTCTGTTTCCTCAGGGCCGTCGCCGAACCGGCCAACGAAAGGCTCCTCAGGTCCGCCCTCGTCACCGACATGGTCGGCGTA
>DAIEGL010000210.1 GCA_027356255.1 Geobacter sp.
CTCAAGGATTTCTTTTCGGGCTTTAGTTCTATGGCAATGTCGATGTCAGAATCTTCACGAGCCTCTCCTCGTGCATAACTGCCGAAGAGACCGACGCTCACCACACCGAAACGCTGCGCCATTTCATCCTTGTGCGTTTGCAAGAATGTAGGAATATCGTTTCTGTCTCTGACCATACTGCCGCTCCTTGAGATTTGTTAACGGGAGTATACGTTTGCACTGGCCAAAAAGCAAGAAGGGCGCCGCAACTGGCGCCCTTTAGATGTCTCATCCTACTTCAAATTCTTCTTGATCCTCTCCACCGCCTCAATCACATTCTCCCGATGGCCGAAGGCCGACAACCTAAAGTACCCTTCCCCACTGGGGCCGAAGCCTGAGCCGGGGGTACCGACCACGTTGCATTCGGTGAGGAGCTTGTCGAAGAAGTCCCAGCTGGTCATGCCGGCGGGGGTCTTCAGCCAGATGTAGGGGGCGTTGACGCCGCCGTACACAGTGAGACCGGCTTCTGCCAACCCTTCGCGGATGATCCGGGCGTTCTCCATGTAGTAGTCTATGATCTCCTTGGTCTGCTGCCAACCCTCGTCGGAGTAGACCGCGGCAGCGGCCCGCTGCACCGGGTAGGAGGCGCCGTTGAACTTGGTGGTGGTGCGGCGCAGCCAGAGCTTGTTGAAGCTGTAGCGTTCGCCGGTGGTGGTCGTCCCCATCACCTCTTCCGGCACGACCACCAGGCCGCAGCGGACACCGGTGAAGCCGGCGGTCTTGGAGAAGGAGCGGAACTCGATGGCGCACCGCTTCGCACCCTCGATCTCGTAGATGGAGTGGGGGATGGAGGGGTCGGTGATGAACGCCTCGTAAGCCGCGTCGAAGAAGATGACGGCGTCGTTGGCGATGGCGTAGTCCACCCATTTCTTCAGCTCTTCTTTGGTGGCGACGGTGCCGGTCGGGTTGTTGGGGAAGCAGAGGTAGATGATGTCCACCTTCTCCGTGGGGAGCGAGGGGATGAAGTGGTTCTCCTCGTTGCAGGGGAGATAGACGATCCCCTTGTAGTACCCCTTCTCGTCAGCCTCGCCGGTCCGGCCGATCATGACGTTGGTGTCGTTGTAGACCGGATAGACCGGGTCGCCGATGGCCACCACGTTGTCCAGGGCGAATATGTCCAGGATGTTGGCGCAGTCGCACTTGGAGCCGTCGGAGATGAACATCTCCTCTGTCTTCAGCGACACGCCGAGCGGCTTGTACGACTTCTCGATGATGGCGTCGATCAGCCAGTCGTACCCCTGCTCCGGGCCGTAGCCGGCGAACTGGTCGATGGTGGCCAAGTCATCCACCGCATCGTGGAACGCCTTGATGACGGCCGGGGCGAGCGGACGGGTCACGTCGCCGATCCCGAGGCGGATCACCTTGGCCTGCGGGTTCGCCTCGGCAAAGGCGCGCACGCGGCGGCCGATCTCCGGAAAGAGGTAGCCGGCCTTCAGTTTGAGATAATTGTCGTTGATTTTTGCCATGGGGAAGTCTCCTCTTATTGATTATCTCTTTTCACAGCATGATATACGATCATCCACGAAAATAATTTGACTAACGGACTACGCGATAAGGGGGCCATCATATTGTGAAACACACGGCTGAAAGCAACAGGAAACGCAGGATGACAGAAGGTTGCAGCCCTCCAATCAATCTTTGCATAACCGGAGCTTTTCAACTCCTTGAGCATCAAGCCGGGAGAAAAAGGGCCTTCGTCTTCTACTTCGTCATATGGATTGCCAAACCTCTTTATTTGGCGAGATACGATGTTCAGGGGATACCATAAGGAGGGTTCAAGAATAACTAATAACCCGCCGGGTTTAAGCATTCTGTTGAATTCGTTCAGGAAACGGGCAAATCCAAATTCACGCATGTGATGGAAAAATAGCGGAGAGACAATAACATCAAAATGCTGATCAGGAAAACCGGCATCCAAGATATCCGCGACCTGTGCATTCATTTCCTCGGGACAAAGCGATACTGCTGCTTCCGCTATATCAATCCCATGAACTTCTTCACTTAGATCTTTGATGTATGGATAATCAATTCCAGTGCCACACGGCGCAACCAAGAGGCGTTGTACCCTATCGCCTTCCAGCCGACTAATCAAGGTCTCTGCCATGGTTTCTTTGGCAAGGTGGTAGGCCGTGTCGAGACGTGCCGGATTCAGAATTAAAGAGTGATTGAGTACTCGTCTGAAAAGTGAGGACGTAGTCGAACTACTTTGATACCATTTAATCTCTCTTCGGACTTTATCATCATAACTGTTCTTCACATATGCTACCTTAATCCCAGAACGTCCTGCATGTCATACAGGCCCGCTGCCTTGCCAACGACCCATTTCGCGGCCCGCACGCTCCCGCGGGAGAACATGTCGCGGGTCATGGCGCGGTGGGTGAGCTCGATCCGCTCCCCCATGCCGATGAAGTAGACGGTGTGCTCGCCGACGATGTCGCCGCCGCGCACGGTCTGCATGCCGATCTCTTCCTTGGTCCTTTCGCCGCAGATCCCCTCGCGGTGGTAGTTGGCCACCTTGTTGTAGTCGCGCCCGAGGGCCTCGGCCACCACCTCCCCCATGCGCACCGCGGTGCCCGACGGGGCGTCCTTCTTCTTGTTGTGGTGCAGCTCTACGATCTCCACGTCGAAGTCGTCCCCCAGGGTCTTGGCGACGTCCTTCAGCACCTTGAAGCAGACGTTGACCCCGACGCTCATGTTGGGGGCGAGGACCGCCGGGATATCCCTGGCCAGCTCTACCGCCAGGGCCCGCTCCTCCGGGGTGAAGCCGGTGGAGCCGATGACGATCGACTTCTTTTGCAGGGCACACGCCTCCAGGTTCTTCAGCGACACCTTGGGGGTGGTGAAGTCGATGAGCACGTCGCACCCCGCTACCACGGCGTTCAGGTCGTCCGTGATCTTGACGTTGTTGGAGCCGAGGCCGGCAAGCATGCCGGCGTCCATGCCGAGCATCGGATGTCCCGGCCGTTCCAGGGCGCCTGAAAGCTCCACGCCCTCCGTCTCGCTGATGGCCGCGATGATCCGTCCACCCATCCGCCCGGCTGCGCCGCAAACCGCTATCTTAACCATATTCTCACTCCATTATTGCCACGGAGACACAGAGGCACGGAGAAAATCAAAGGTTTCCCTGTGCCTCTGTGACGCTGTGGCAGATTTTTACTCAGATCAGGCCGTATTCCTTCATGATCGCCACGAGCTTCGCCTTGTTCGCCTCAGCCATCGGCGCAAGCGGCAGGCGGACCTCGTCTGAGGCCTTGCCCATCAGGGCCACGGCGGTCTTTACCGGCACGGGGTTGCTCTCGATGAACATGGCGTTCGAGATCTTCAGGAGCTTCAGGTGCAGCCTCCGCGCCTCCTCCATGTTGCCGGCGTTGAAGGCGTCAACCAGAGCCGCCACCTCTTTCGGCATGATGTTGGCGGTGACGGAGATGACCCCCTTGGCGCCGCAGGCCATCATCGGGAAGGTGATGAAGTCGTCGCCGGAAAGGACGTCGATCTTGTCGCCGCACAGGGCGAGCACCTCGGAGGCCTGCTGCAGCGAGCCGGTCGCCTCCTTGATGGCGACAATGTTGGAGATCTCCGCCAGCCGGGCCACCGTCTCGGGGAGAAGGTTTACCCCGGTCCGCCCAGGCACGTTGTAGAGGACCTGGGGCAGAGCCACCGCTTCGGCAACCGCCTTGTAGTGGCGATAGAGTCCTTCCTGGGTCGGCTTGTTGTAGTAGGGAGTGACCAGCAGGGCGCCGTCCGCGCCGAGCTTCTTCGCATGTTCGGTCAGCTCGATCGCTTCGTGGGTGGAGTTGGAACCGGTGCCGGCGATGACCGGGACCCGCTTCTTCACCTGCTCGATGACGATCTGGATCACCCGGTCGTGCTCCTCGTAATCCAGCGTCGAGGCCTCTCCGGTGGTGCCGCACGGCACGATGGCGTCAGTGCCGTTCTCGATCTGGAACTCCACCAGTGCCCTCAGTTTCTCTTCGTCCACCGCCCCGTTTTTGAACGGCGTGACGATCGCAACAATGCTTCCCTTGAACATATTGATTCCTCCCGTATGAGGTTTAGAAAATCTCTGTTACAGAAACACCGGGACCCTTTCTCCCCTGACCAGGTCTTCCACCGTCTCCCGCTCGCGGACCACCTCGAACCGGTCCCCCTTCACCATCACCTCTGCCACGCGGGGGCGGCTGTTGTACGAGCTGGACATGGCGAAACCGTAGGCGCCGGCGGACATGAAGGCCATCATGTCCCCCCGAATGAACATGGGAACCTCCCGGTCCTTGGCCAGGAAGTCGCCCGACTCGCAGATGGGGCCGACGATGTCGGCGACGATCACCCCGTCCTGGTCGTTGACCACAGGCTTCACCCCGTGGTACGAGCCATAGAGGGCCGGCCGCGCCAGGTCGTTCATCCCCGCGTCGATCATGATGAAGTTCTTCTCGTCCCGCTGCTTGGTGTAGAGGCAGGTGGCGACCAGAATGCCGGCGTTGCCGACCAGGTTCCGCCCCGGCTCGAAGATGAGGTGGAGGCCAAGGTCCTTTGTCTCGGCGATGATCGACTGGCCGTAGTCCGCGGGTAGCGGCGGCGCTTCGTCGCTGTACTGGATGCCGAGACCGCCGCCGAGGTCTAAGTACCGGAGGCCGATCCCCATATCCTTCAGGGTGTTGATGACGTTTTTCAGCTTCTTTATGGCATCGACAAAGGGGGTGACCTTGGTCAGCTGGCTGCCGATGTGGCAGTCGATGCCGAGGATCTCGATCCCCGGCAGATCCTTGGCCCGGCGATACTCCTCGATGGCCCGCTCGATGGTGATGCCGAATTTGGCGTTCTTGAGCCCCGTGGTGATGTACGGGTGGGTCTGCGGATCCACGTCCGGGTTGACGCGGATGGCGATCCCCGCCTTTTTCCCCATGCGGCCCGCGATCTCGGAGATGCGGGTCAGTTCCTGCTCCGACTCCACGTTGAACATGAGTATGCCCGTGTTGAGGGCGTACTCGATCTCGTCGTCCTTCTTGCCCACCCCGGAGTAGACGACCTTTTGCGGATCGACCCCCGCCTTGAGCGCCCGGTACAGCTCGCCGCCGGAGACGATGTCCACCCCCCCACCCAGGTTGATGAAATTTTTCACCACGGCCAGGTTGGAGTTGGCCTTGACCGAATAGCAGATGGTATGGGGAACGGGGGCAAAGGCCTCGTCCATGGCCATGAAGTGCCGCTCCAGGGTGGCCTGCGAATAGATGTAGACCGGGCTGCCGACCTTGGCGACGATCTCCCTGACCGCCACGTCCTCAGCATAGAGCTCTTTACCCTTGTACTGAAAGTGGTGCATATCCCCTCCGCAAAATGAAAGATCGTCAAATGCCGTCTGAAAATCAGAGCGATGGTCAGGGCAAAAGGACGCGGCATGCGTCACTGCTTGACTTTGCCCCATTTGCGGTTGTTGTAAACAAAAGTGGGTATTTTTAACATACGGAAGGGAAAAAGTCAAAATATTAACTAGAACCGACAGTTGGCCATTGTCCGGCGGAGCGAAGGGTGCCGGCAGGAAATCCGCGGGGGCTAATCGGGGTTGGTCAGGGCACCGGTCGCCTCGTTGGAAGCGGCGCTTTCGACGCTCTCGCCATCCACCACCGCCACCGTGCGAACCGTATAGATGTAGACGGCACCCCTTGCCGGATGCAGGTCTTCAAAGGTATTGCCGGTCACAGGCTTGTCATTGATGGGAAGGATGGGGAGAGCCTCGCCGGTGTGCCGGCGGTAGATGTTGTACCCCTGGATGACGCCCGCCGGAGAAGGGACGGCGACAAACTCAAGAACAATGCTGGTCGGGTTGGAGGCGGCCTGCAGCACCGGCGGCCAAGGCGGTTCAACCATCCTGCGCAGAACCGGGTCGGATTCCCGGCTCGGGGTGCCGTCCCTTTTCAGGGCGACGGCCTTGTACCGGTAGCTCTTCCCCTTCCGCACGTCGCCGTCGTCGAGGAGGAAGAGGCCGCCGATGCTGCGCACCTCCCGGAGATAGTCCAGATCGACCTCCTTCAGCAGGCGGTAGGCGTCACTGCACGATTCGCAGTCCTCGCCGGGGGGGAGCACCTCCCGCTTGAATATCCGGAATCCCGCGAGGTCGCGGAGCGGGCCGCCCCCCTCCTCCCTGGCCGGCCGCGACCAGGATATCTGGAAGTAGTCCCCCTTCTGCGCCACCCTGAGGTCGCTGACGGGAGCCGGGGCGAGCGCCTCGGGGGGAACCAACGACCCCTTCTTGCCGCAGGCGGCGAGGGATACCGCGACGATTATCCAGAGAATGCAAATTTTTATATGTTTTATTCGGCTCATCGTCAAAAAAGGAACGAGGTTCGAGGTTCGAGGTTCGAGGAAGTTCTTCCCGATCCTTTTTCCTTTCTCCTCGCGCCTTTATCCTCGCTCATCTCCCGACCTTTGCTCTTTCGATCTCCGCCTTCACCCTCTCCAGGGCGGTACCCCCCGTGGCTTTCCGGGCGTTGACGGATGCCTCCAGGGTGATGGCGTCGTAGATGTCGGCGCCTATCCTGTCGGAAAACGATTGCCACTCCTCGATGGAGAGTTCGGGCAGGTCTTTCCTGTTGGCGATGCAGTAGGCCACCGATTTCCCCACCACCTCGTGGGCGTCGCGGAACGGCATCCCCTTGCGCACCAGGTAGTCGGCCACGTCTGTAGCGGTGGAGAACCCCTTGGCCGCAGCACTACGCATGGTTTCCGCATTCACCCGCATCTCGCGGATCATGTCGGCAAAGATCTTGAGGCTACCCTTCACCGTGTCGATGGTGTCGAAGAGCGGCTCCTTGTCCTCCTGCATGTCCTTGTTGTAGGCGAGCGGGAGCGACTTCATCACCGTCAGGAGCGCCATCAGGTTGCCGTAGACCCGGCCGGTCTTCCCCCGCACCAGCTCCGGGACGTCCGGGTTCTTCTTCTGCGGCATGATGCTTGATCCGGTGCAGAAGCCGTCGGAGAGCTCGATGAACCGGAACTCGCTGGTGGACCAGAGGATCAGCTCTTCGGAGAAGCGGGAGAGGTGCATCATGATGATCGAGGCGCAGGAGAGAAACTCCAGGGCGAAGTCCCGGTCCGATACGGAATCGAGGGAGTTGCGGGTCACGGCGGGGAAATCGAGCAGCTCGGCCACATGCTCCCGGTCGATGGGGAAAGTGGTCCCGGCCAGCGCCCCGGCGCCGAGCGGAAGAACGTTCGCCCGCTTCAGGCAGTCCTCGATCCTGCCGATGTCCCGCTTGAACATCTCCACGTAGGCGAGCATGTGGTGGGCAAAGAGGATCGGCTGTGCGGTCTGGAGGTGTGTGTAGCCCGGCATGATCACATCCACGTTACCCTCCGCCTGGAAGAGGAGGGCATCGATGAGGAGTTCGAGATAGGCGCTGATCTCCACCAGCTCGTCCCGCAGGTAGAGGCGGATGTCGAGGGCCACCTGGTCGTTCCTGGAGCGTCCGGTATGGAGCCTTTTGCCTGCCTCGCCGATCTTCTCGGAGAGGCGCGCCTCGATGTTCATGTGGATGTCTTCCAGGGAGACGGAAAAATCGAACTCCCCGGCCTCAATCCGGGAGAGGATCTCCTGGAGCCCCTTCACTATCTTCTCCACATCCCCCATGGGGATGATCCCCTGCTTCCCCAGCATCCGGGCGTGGGCGATGGAGCCGCGGATGTCCTGGTGGTAGAGGCGTTTGTCGAAATCGATGGAGGCGGTGAACTCCTCGACGAATTTATCGGTCGGCTGGGTGAAACGGCCACCCCACAGTTTGTCCTTGGACATGGTATATCTCCTGTCAGTAATGTTGGGGCGGGGTCTTCCCGCCCGATCCATCAAGCATTTCCATCCGGGGCGGGGAACCCCTTACGCTTCCCGCCCGAGCTCGAAGCCAGCCGTCATCTCTTCGTCGGAGACCCGTTCCCAGCGGCCGTCTTCGTTCCAGCGCATGATGACGTGCACCTTGAGCGGCACCCTGGTGGTGCGGGGATCGAGCTCGTGATGCAGCGGCAGATTGAAGTAATAGAGGCGCGTGGCCGTACCGAAGCGGAGCCTGCAGACCGGCACACCGCCGAAATCATCGGTGACGAACTCCGCCAGCTTGACCTTCGCCAGCTTGTGGTGCCTGTTTATCACCACGAACGAGTGACCGTAGACGGCCTGCTCCTTGAGTTCCTCCAGGCTCGTCTCGTCCGAGCTGTTGGCGAAGACCGTGATGGTCTCCCGCACCCCCGGCGTGTCCTCCAGGTATTCGCCGTAAAAACCGCTCACGACGTCACGGTAGGAAGGATGTTCCGGCTTGGGATTGCACTGGATAACGAACAGCGCATCGAGCCCCTGCCTGGTGCTGAAGAAGAGGCGGTCGGCATGATCGATGATCTGCTTGATGTTGGAGGAGTAAAGGTCGCGGTAGATGTAGTCGAGGCAGATCAGCGTCATGAAGTTGAAGCAGGACGGCCGGCTCCTGAACAGGTAAAAGTGGCGCCCCCGGTAGAGGTCGTGGTATTTGTCGAGGAACTCTTCGCCGTGAAAGGGGTGCGACTTGGCCTCAAGAAAGACCCGCAACGCCCCCGCCGCGTCCTTGACCGCGATGCAGCACCAGTTGACCGGCATCCCCAGGATGTCACCCGAGTCGATGTCCCGGTCCACCAGCTCGACGGCTTCGGCGTTATCCTCCCTGAACCGCTCCAGAAGCGCCCGGTAGGTCTTGAGACGGACATGCTCCACGCCGAACATGGTCACCGTGTTGGGGCGGAAACTGCCGGCGATGACAGAAAGCATCTCATCGAAGCGGGAAAACGGTATGGCGCTCTCCGGCAGCATGAGGATGTGGAGCTTCTTCAGGTTCCCTTCACCTGCGCATACCAGGTCGAGAATGGCCTTCACCTGCGTCCATTTCTCATCCGGGTCGGTGAGGGCGAACCCGTGCTCAATCCGCCGCAGATGGTTAGGGACCTGGGCGATCAGGCAATGGAGATGGTGCCCCAGGGGGAACTCCAGGTTGACCTTTTTGTCGATGATCTGGACCATTGAGACCTTTGCCAGCGTTCTAGAGTTCGCAGCTGCACAGTTCCGGGAATATCCTCCCGAGGATATAGCGTGTCCCTTCCGGCATCATGTAGTTCGCCAGGTCGGGCCGCGGCACCCAGCGCGCCTCCGCCACCTCCGAAGGGTTGTGCGTCACATCGCCGCGGAGGGGGCGGCAGCGGTAGTAGAGGATGACGAAGTGGTTGTTCTCTTCGCCGGGGGTAAGGTGCTCGAAGACATCGACCAGCCCCACGACCTCCACCTTCAGCCCCACCTCCTCCATCACCTCGCGGTGGAGGGCCTTCAGGATCGGCTCGCCCAGGTTTATCTTCCCCCCCGGCATGACCCACAGGTCCTGGAAGGGGGGAACATTCCGCTTGGTCAGGAGGACCCGCTCGTCATCGTCAATGATGACTGCGACCACCGAGGTGACGATATGTTCTTTTTTGAATTTTATCTGTGGCATAGAAGACCGCAGGGGCACGGCGTACCGTGCCCCTACATGTATATTCCCGCGGAGGGAACCGATGAATGCATCGTTATCTGATTATTTCTTCTTCTGCGCCTGCATCAGCGACCTGATCCTCAGGCGCAGCGAGTTGAGCTTGATGAACCCTTCGGCATCCTTCTGGTTGTAGACCTGGTCCTTCTCGAAAGTGGCGAAATCCAGGTTGAAGAGGGAGTCGGTCTCGGACTTGCGGCCGACCGTCCGGCAGTGCCCCTTGTAGAGCTTGACCCGGGCCACGCCGTTGACGGTCTTCTGCGACTCGTCGATCAGGGCCTGGAGCATCTCCCGCTCCGGCGCGAACCAGTAACCGTTGTAGACCATCTCCGCATAGCGGGGGATGAGGGAGTCGCGCAGGTGCATCACCTC
>DAIEGL010000241.1 GCA_027356255.1 Geobacter sp.
ACCGGCTCGAAGGAGGTGGGGCTGAGGATCATCGAGCGCGCCGCCAAGGTCCATCCTGGGCAGGAAAAGGTGAAGAAGGTCGTCTGCGAAATGGGGGGAAAGAACGGGATAATTATCGACGACGACGCCGACCTGGACGAGGCTGTTCCCCACGTCCTTTCTTCCGCATTCGCCTTCCAGGGGCAGAAGTGCTCCGCCTGTTCCAGGGTTATCGTGCTTGACGGGGTCTACGACAGATTCGTCAAACGCCTTCTCTCCTTGGCCCGGGCGGCATCGGTAGGTCCGGCGGAGAACCCAGCCTGTTACATGGGGGCGGTGGCGGACGACAAAGCGATGAAGCGCATTACGGAATACATCGAGATCGGCGGGAAAGAGGGGGCGATCCTGTATCAGAGCCCTGTCCCGGCCGAAGGGAACTTCGTGCCGATGACCATCATCGGCGGCATCCGCCCCGAACACAGGATAGCCCGGGAGGAGATCTTCGGCCCGGTGCTGGCAGTAATGCGGGCGATGGACTTTGATCAGGCCGTCGAATGGGCCAATGCAACCGACTACGCCCTGACCGGCGGGGTCTTTAGCCGCAGTCCCGGGCACCTGGACAAGGCCCGTCGGGAATTTCGCGTCGGCAACCTTTACCTCAATCGAGGCTGCACCGGCGCCCTCGTCGAACGCCAGCCCTTCGGCGGTTCCAGGATGTCGGGCGTCGGAGCCAAGGCGGGTGGGGCTGATTATCTGCTGCATTTCATGGAACCTCGGGTCGTGACCGAAAACACCATGCGCCGCGGTTTTGCACCGACCAATGAAGGGATGAGCGGCGCTGAGCAATAACGGTGGCACTGAATAAAAGCCAAGAAACCGTTTCACGCGGATGACTTCGGATAAAATCAGATAAAAATCTGATATAACCGATTGAAAAGGTTTGCTCCGCCTTTATCCGAATTTATCAGATTTGATCCGCGTGCCATTGCTTTTAAGGGTTTTCCCGTTTGGTTCCGGTTTTGCCGGCTCAGGTTTATCCTTGCAAATAGTTGACGAATGGTTTAATAAATTGAACCCGGCCTTCATGAGTCGGGACCTGAACGGGGAATTTTCCTTGACAAAACCGGCTCCATCTATATACTGAGAGGCTTTGAACGTGCTGCCTATGGTGAAAAATTGAAAGTTCAACTGGCTGATTTAAAAGACAAGGCGCTGGTTCTGACCGCTGAAGAGCCGGTTGCCGACTATCCAGACCTCGTGTCGATGGTTGATGCCGCTGATTGCCTGTTTCTGGCGCCCTTGCGGATATCCTTTACTGTTGCCAGGGAATACGATCACATCAGGGCTGCCGGCAGGGTGGAAACCACCGTAAGGTTGAACTGTTCCCGGTGTCTGGCAGAGTACGATGCCGAAATAGACTCGTCCTTCACGGTATTTTATACAAAAGCCTCCGGAAGTCCGCTCGACGAAGAGGTTGAGCTGGCCGAGGAGGACCTTATCTCCAAGTCTTACTCAGGTGAAGAGATTGACTTTGCCCCCGAGGTGTCGGAGCAGGTCATCATGGAAATTCCTTTCAAACCCCTGTGCAAGGAGGATTGCCTCGGTTTGTGCAACAAGTGCGGAGTAAATCTGAACGATACCGCATGCGACTGCGACCGGAGTGCGGGTGGTTTCAAGTTCGGCGCGTTGAAAGGCATTAAGATAGAAAAGTAAAAAGGAGAAACATTATGGCAGTACCTAAGAAAAAGACATCCAAATCCCGTAAGAACATGAGAAGGGCGCATGATTTCCTCACCGCTCCTACAGTTTCCACCTGCCCCCAGTGTAAGGCCCCCAAGCTTCCGCATCGCGTCTGCCCGTCCTGCGGCACCTACAAAGGCAGAGAAGTGATTAAGGCCGAAGAGCTTTAATGACATGCTCTGTAACATTCTTTCTTTAAGAATCGCTGCCTAGGGGTTATATGAGAGTTGCTGTCGATGCAATGGGAGGCGATAATGCGCCCGTTGTTGAGGTTGAGGGTGCTGTCGCTGCTGCCGGAGAATTCGGTATTCCCATAACCTTGGTAGGTGACACTGAAAGGGTCAATCAGGAGCTTGCCAAGTACAACTGTAAAGGTCTGGATATAAAGGTAGTGCATGCCAGCGAGGTCGTGGGCATGCACGATTCTGCCTCAGACGCGGTCAGGAAGAAAAAGGATTCTTCCATACGGGTAGCCTTTGACCTTGTCAAGAACGACGAAGCAGTCGCGATCGTCAGCGCCGGGAACTCCGGAGCAACGATGGCAGCCGGCATGTTCGTTCTCAAGCGGCTCAAGGGTATAGACCGTCCTGCCATTGCCCAGATATTTCCAACTTTGCGCGGCAAGACACTGGTGCTGGACGTGGGTGGCAATGTTGATTGCAAACCGCTTCATCTCGTCCAGTTTGCAATAATGGGTGAGGTTTACGCCCGGTTTGTCATGGGTGCCGACAACCCCAGGATCGGCCTCCTTTCCAACGGCGAGGAGGAGAGCAAGGGGAACGACCTGACCCGCGAGACGAGCGCTTTGCTGAAGCACACTTCACTCGACTATTTCGGCTATGTGGAGGGGCGCGACATATTCAACGGCCTGGTGGACGTGGTTGTCTGCGACGGTTTTGTCGGCAATGTGGTGCTCAAGCTCTCCGAGGGGCTTGCCGAAGCGGTCGGCAAGATGCTGAAGGATGAGATAAAGCAGAGCCTGCTGTCGAAGATCGGTTACCTCTTGTGCCGCAAGGCCTTTGTCAACTTCAAGAAGAAGGTCGATTACAGCGAGTACGGCGGTGCACCTCTGTTGGGGATCGACGGCGTAGGCATGATCTGCCACGGTGGTTCCAACGCCAAAGCCATCAAGAACGCAATCCGCTTTGCCCATGAATATGCGCAAAAAGGGGTGAACCAGCGCATGGCGGAGAAGCTTCAGGAAAATTACCCCCTCTATATGCAACAACTGGAAATGGTGAAAGTTCAAGCTGCAGGGTAGGAAAGGTCGGGTTCATGATGCGTGCCAGGATAATCGGGACCGGTTCGGCGGTTCCAGACAGGGTGTTGACCAATCTTGATCTTGAGAAGATGGTTGATACGAGTGATGAATGGATTACGACGAGGACCGGGATCAAGGAGCGGCGTATAGCCGCGGAGGGCGAGTACACTTCGACATTCGCCACGAAGGCCGCAGAGCGGGCCCTTGAGATGGCTGGCGTCAGGGCTGAGGAGCTGGACCTGATCATCGTCGGCACGGTGACCCCGGATTTCCCCTTTCCAGCGACCTCCTGTCTGGTACAGAACAACCTCAAGGCCGTGAATGCAGCGGCGTTCGATGTCACCGCGGCATGTTCCGGGTTCATATATGGTTTGTCCATGGCTGAGAAGTTCATCAGGACGGGCGCGGCAAAAAAGGCGCTTGTCATAGGTGCTGAAGTCCTTTCCAGAATCATCGACTGGACTGACAGAAATACCTGCCTTCTTTTCGGCGACGGCGCCGGGGCAGTGGTGGTTGAGGCGTGCGAAGGGGACAACGGTGTTCTCTCCACGCACATCCACAGCGACGGATCTTTCTGGGAGCTCCTCTATCTGCCCGCATGCGGCAGCAGGAATCCCGCCACGCAGAAAGCAGTAGACGACAGACTGGTTTACCTGACGATGCAGGGTAACGAGGTTTTCAAGCTGGCGGTGAGGGCCATGGGGGAGGTAGCCCATGAGGCGCTTTCGGCCAGCGGCATGACCCCTGCCGACATCGATCTCTTCATTCCCCATCAGGCGAATCGCCGCATCATCGATGCCATCGGCAAACGACTCGGACTCGCCGAGGATCAGCTCTTTGTCAACCTGGATCGTTACGGCAATACCTCCGCAGCTTCCATACCGATAGCACTGGATGAGGCGAACCGTACGTCGCGCATCAAGGAAGGGGACATCGTGCTCTTCGATGCATTCGGCGGCGGCCTCACCTGGGGTGCGACTTTACTGCGCTGGTAGTTCTTTAAAAGGAAGGTTATCCATGAGCAAGAAAGCCTTTATTTTCCCCGGCCAGGGTTCGCAGTACGCAGGCATGGGAAAAGATCTGGCAGATAATTTCAAGCCTGCCGCACACGTCTTTGCCGAGGCCGATGACGCCCTGGGCTTCAAGCTGTCGAAACTCTGCTTCGAAGGGCCGGAAGAGGAGCTGAAGCTTACCGCCAACACCCAGCCGGCCATACTCACTGTCAGTATCGCCGCACTGCAGGTGCTTCGGGAGGAAACCTCCCTGACCGCCGATTTCTTTGCCGGGCACTCTCTCGGCGAATATTCGGCTCTGGTCGCTGCCGGGGCCATGCAATTCGCCGACGCAGTCCGCACCGTTCGTGCCCGCGGCACATTCATGCAGGAGGCGGTGCCTGTGGGGGTCGGCTCCATGGCGGCGATCCTGGGTGTCGAAGCCGACGTTCTCGCAGAAATCTGCGCCGAAGCGGCACAGGGTGAGGTCGTCTCGCCGGCCAACTTTAACTCGCCTGGTCAGATTGTCGTCGCAGGGCACAGCGGCGCCGTGAACCGCGCCATAGAAATAGCCAAGGCTCGCGGCTTCAGGAAGGCCATGCTTCTTCCTGTAAGCGCCCCGTTCCACAGCAGTTTGATGGAGCCTGCCGGCGTACGTTTGGCCAGGGTTCTGGAATCCGTAGAAATTTCGCCGCTGCAGGCTCCCGTCGTCTCCAATGTGGAGGCGAAGCCCAACAGCGATGCTAAGCGCGTCAAGGAGCTTCTGGTCAAGCAGGTGAGTGCGCCGGTTCGTTGGGACGCGTCGGTTCAGGAGATGGCGGCATGCGGCGTCACCTCGTTTGTCGAGATCGGCCCGGGCAAGGTGCTCGCCGGATTGGTTAAGAGGATCGATAAAACGGCTGAAACCAGAAACATCCAGGACATGGACGGATTGAAGGCGCTGGTTCAGGAGGGATTATGAGTCTCAAAGGAAGAGTGGCTGTGATTACCGGCGCTTCACGCGGTATTGGCAAGGCTGTCGCCTTGAGGCTGGTGGCTGAAGGCGCTGACCTTGTGGTGACCGCGACATCGCTGGAAGCGGCGCAGATGACGGCCGACGAAATTGTTCGAACGGGCGGAAAGGCCCTGGCGTTGAAGGTTGACGTTTCTGTGTCGGAAGAGGTCGAGTCTCTCTTCGCAAAGACAATGGCAGAGTTCGGCCGTCTTGACATCCTGGTCAACAATGCGGGGATCACCAGGGATGGACTCCTCCTGCGCATGAAGGACACTGACTGGGATGCGGTGCTGGATGTCAACCTCAAGGGGGCGTTCAACTGTACCCGCGAGGCTGCCAAATACATGACCAAGGCCAGGTACGGCAGGATCGTCAATATCAGTTCCGTGGTCGGCGAAATGGGCAATGCCGGGCAGGCGAATTACTGCGCCAGTAAAGCTGGGATGTTCGGCCTGACCAAGGCGACGGCCAGGGAGCTTGCAAAACGCAACATTACGGTTAATGCAGTGTCCCCCGGATTCATCGAGACGGACATGACGGGTGTACTTTCGGAAAAGGTGCGGGAAAACCTCCTGCAACAAATACCACTGGAGCGATTGGGACAGCCGGACGACATCGCCGCCGCCGTATATTTCCTGGTTTCAGAGCAGGCCGGCTACATCACCGGTCATGTGCTCTCCGTGAACGGCGGAATGCACATGTAACCCGCGTAAATATGAGTCGGGGAGCTTTTTGCCCTGCCCCTAAAAATACCTTTTGCAAAATCGTTTTTTCATGTTATGTAGCTAGCACAGTTATACAAATCAACCTGCCTGAAAAGGTACAAAATCAAATGGAGGTGTAGGAAATGTCGTCAATCGATAAACGTATCAAAGAAATAGTAGCGGAGCAGCTGGGAGTCGATGAAGCCCAGGTTACCAATGAAGCCTCATTCATGGACGATCTCGGTGCCGACTCACTTGACACGGTGGAACTGGTTATGGCGCTTGAGGAAGAGTTCGATATCGAAATTTCCGACGAAGATGCCGAGAAGATCCAGTCGGTACAGGATGCCATAGATTATATTACCGATCATACCTAGCAGATTAAGGGGAGGATAAAACTTCCCCTTTTTTCATAGGGTATGCGCCTTTTGAAGTGGATTTAGAACGTTAAGGAGCTTCAATTTATGAGAAGAGTCGTAGTGACTGGGGTCGGTGCCATATCGCCACTTGGAACGGGTAACCAGAAAAACTGGGATGCCGTCACGGCCGGTAAATCGGGTATTGGTCTGATTACGCGCTTTGATGCTACTGACTTGCCGGTCCGCATAGCGGGCGAGGTCAAGGATTTCGTTGCCGAGGATTTCATCGACAAAAAAGAAATCAAAAAAATGGATTACTTTATTCAGTACGCCCTGGGAGCTGCACATTTTGCCATGGAAGATTCCGGGCTGCAGATAACCGAGGAGAACGCCGAGCGGGTTGGGGTCCTTGTCGGGGCCGGATTGGGCGGTTTGCCCACCATCGAAAAATACCATTCAGCCCTGCTGGAAGGCGGATATAAGAAGGTTTCTCCATTTTTTATCCCCATGCTCATCATCAATCTGGCGCCGGGGCATATATCGATCAAGTACGGTGCAAAAGGGCCGAATGTATCTTCCGTATCCGCTTGCGCCACCGGCACCCATTCCATCGGCGACGCCTATCATATGATCAAGCGCGGCGATGCCGACGCCATGATTGCCGGCGGTACTGAATCAACGGTTACCCCCCTTGGCATCGGCGGGTTTGCAGTCATGAAGGCCCTTTCCAGTCGCAACGACGACCCTACCACAGCATCGCGTCCGTTCGACAAAGACCGTGATGGATTTGTTCTTGCCGAGGGGGCAGGGATAGTCGTGTTAGAGGAATACGAGGCCGCTAAAAAGCGTGGTGCAAAGATCTACGCCGAGATCGCAGGTTACGGTCTGAGCGGTGATGCATATCATCTCACCACACCGGCCCCCGACGGGGAAGGCGCAGCCCGCTGCATCAAAATGGCGCTTGCCACCGCCGGTGTAAAACCTGAAGAGGTCGATTACATCAACGCCCATGGCACATCGACACATTTCAACGATCTCTATGAGACCATGGCGATCAAACGGGTTTTCGGCGATCACGCCAAAAAACTCATGGTCTCCTCGACCAAGTCCATGACCGGTCATCTCCTCGGCGCAGCCGGCGGAGTGGAGGCGGTATATACGCTGATGGCCATGGACAAGGGTGTTGTTCCGCCGACCATAAACTACCAGAATCCCGATCCGGACTGCGACCTGGATTATGTTCCCAACACCGCCCGTGACGCCAAGGTGAGCTGCGCACTCAGCAATTCCTTTGGTTTTGGCGGCACCAACGCGACTCTTCTCTTCAGAAAGATATAGGGGGAGAGGTGGCGAGGATGATAGCGATAGGTAGTGATCATGGCGGTCTGCTTCTGAAAGAGGCGGTTAAGAAGCTCTTGGCGGAGCGTGAAATTCCCTTTGAGGACTGCGGCACCGACAACGGCGATTCGGTGGATTATCCCGACTTCGGTGAAAGGGTGGCCAGGAAGGTTTCTGCCGGCGAAGTGGAGAGGGGTATTCTAGTTTGCGGCACCGGCATCGGCATGTCGATAGTGGCCAACAAATTTCCTTATGTGCGCGCCGCACTCGTAACGGATTCTTTCATGGCGCAGATGGCCAAAGAGCACAACAACGCAAACATACTGGTGCTCGGCGGAAGGGTGCTGGACGAGAGCGCAGCGAAAACGATGGTGGCGACCTGGTTGGATGCCACGTTCGAGGGGGGACGCCATCAGGGGAGACTCGATAAGATTGCGAAGATCGAGCAGGAACTCTGCAAATAGCAGCCTGCGCGCAATTGAGTAGAATATCTGAAGTCAATACCAATGACGGGACTGTTACAGTCCCGTTTCCTTTTTCATATAACGCAAAGTGCAAAGGAGATGCTCATGTCAATTCTGGAAACATTTGATCCGGCGGTAGCGGATGCCATCCGTCTGGAAACGGAACGCCAGGAATATAACCTGGAACTGATTGCCTCTGAAAACTTCGTTTCTGAAGCCGTGATGGAGGCCCAGGGGTCGGTGTTGACCAATAAATACGCCGAAGGTTATCCCGGCAAGCGCTACTACGGCGGCTGCCACAACGTTGACATCGTCGAGAATCTGGCCATTGAACGGGCCAAGGAGCTTTTCGGAGCCGAACACGCCAATGTCCAGCCGCACGCCGGTTCACAGGCGAACATGGCGGTTTATTTCACCGTGCTGAAGCCGGGTGATACGGTATTGGGGATGAACCTGGCCCACGGCGGGCACCTTACCCACGGCAGCCCGGTGAACTTCTCCGGCAAGTTCTTCAACATTGTTCCCTACGGCGTCACCAGGGAGAATCAGACCATTGACTATGACGAGGTGGAAAGGCTGGCCCTGGAGCACAAGCCGAAAATGATCGTAGTCGGCGCCAGCGCCTATCCGCGCATAATCGATTTCGCCGCTTTTCGCAAGATCGCCGACAAGGTCGGAGCGCTGGTGATGGTGGACATGGCCCACATTGCCGGTCTGGTCGCAGCCGGTCTCCATCCCAGCCCCGTTCCGTACGCCGAGTTCGTAACGACCACTACCCACAAGACCCTGCGCGGCCCCCGCGGCGGCATGATTCTCTGCCGCGAGGAATTTGCCAAGGCGCTCAACTCCAATATCTTTCCGGGCATTCAGGGTGGCCCCCTCATGCACGCCATAGCCGCCAAGGCCGTCGCCTTCAAGGAGGCTCTGACGCCGGAATTCAAGGCGTATCAGGAACAGATCGTGAAAAACGCCAAGGCTCTGGCCGCCGCACTCGTAAAGCGCGGGTTCAAGCTGACTTCCGGTGGGACCGACAACCATCTGATGCTGGTTGATCTCTCTGAGACACCCCTTACCGGTAAAGTTGCTGAGGAGGCCCTGGACAAGGCGGGAATTACCGTCAACAAGAACGGCATTCCGTTCGACACCCGTTCACCTTTCATAACTTCGGGCATCCGTATCGGCACGCCTGCTGCCACTACCCATGGCCTGAAAGAGGCAGAGATGGAAGAAGTGGCCGCCTTCATCGCCGACGCCCTGGCCAATGTCGACAATGAAGCAAAACTGGCTGAGGTAAAAGGACGGGTAAACGCGTTGATGAAACGCTTTCCGTTGTACGCCCACCGATTGGCATAGGGAGAGTCAGGCAACCATTAAAAAAGGGGACACGATTGTGTGTCCCCTTTTTTGTATGCGAAGCAACCGTCCGAGTTTGAAGCGCTACAGGCCGCAGGCCTTCATCTCCCTGTCCAGCTTGTCCCTGCTGATGCCGAGGGCGCGGCAGATGGTCTCCTTGTCGCAGTGGTAGCGGTCAAGGGCCATGAGGAACAGCGCCTTTTTCAGGGAATTGGACAGCTTGTCCATCACGCTTGTCC
>DAIEGL010000244.1 GCA_027356255.1 Geobacter sp.
CGTCCCCCACGCGAAATACCGGGGGTTCAGCTTCCATTTCAAGAGTGGAGTGGCGGGACTCGATGAAAAGCTGAAGCGGATCGCCGAGGTCCTCAAGGTTGAAAGGGAGGAACTGGTCCAGTTTGCCGTCAGGGAAAGCCGTCTCCCCTCCCCGGTGGTCGGCCACGAGAAGCTGACAGCGGCGATCGACCGCCTGCTCGACGGGAAGAGTCTCTTCATGACCGGCAACTACTTCTCAGGGCTCGCCATCGAGGACTGCGTCTCCCGTTCCCGCGCGGAATTCATGCGCCTTGCCGGCAGGAGCTGATGAAGGAGACCATGATGGTTATTTCCCTCATCGCCGCCATGGCCGAAAACAGGGTGATCGGCCGGGGCAACGCCATCCCCTGGGACATTCCGGCTGACAGGAAACGGTTCCGGGCGCTCACCCTCGGCCACCCGGTCGTCATGGGGAGAAAGACCTTAGAAAGCTTGCCCTCCCCCCTTGAGGGAAGGAAGAACATCGTCGTCACCAGGCAGATGGATTACCGGGCAGAGGGGTGCATCGTTGCCCACGACCTTCCTTCGGCCCTGGCGATGGCCGGAGAGGCAGGCGAGCTCTTCATCTGCGGCGGCGGTGAAATTTACCGGGAGGCGCTCCCTATCGCCGACAGGATATACCTGACCATCGTCCACGGCACCTTTGCCGGGGACACCCTTTTTCCGGAAATACCGGAGCGGTTCGTAGAGGTGGAGCGGGAGAGGGTGGAGGATGCCGTCCCGTACAGCTTCGTCCTTTACGAAAAAATGGCATCGTCTTCCTGATTAAAAAAAATCGCTAAAGAATTTACGGTCGCAGACGATAACGTTAGAGGGGTGCTGCGCCATGATGACGAGAGAAGCGGAAGAATTGTACGCCAAGGGGTTGGAATCCATCGGTCACGACCATCTGTACCTGGCCCGCACCTGCTTTGAGCAGGCGCTGGAGCTGGAGAAGAGCCCGGAAGCCTGCTCCTACCTCGCCTTCTGCCGGGCGAAAACGCGCGGCAGATTCAGCGAGGCGATCGCCCTGGCCAAAGAGTCGGTTGATTCTTCACCGGAAAACGTCGCCATGTACCTGAACCTGGGAAGGATCTATCTCCTGGCCGGGGACAAGGAGAGCGCGCTCGCCGTCTTCCGCAGAGGGATGCAGTGCGTGGGCAACCAGGAGATCCTCAAGGAACTGGAGATCCACGGCAACAGGAAGCCTAAGCTCTTCCCGGCGTTGAAGAGGGGCCACCCCCTGAACAAATACCTCGGCTTGATCCTCTCGCGGTTGGGGCTGAGATAACCGAATAACGATGATGCCGAAAAGGGCGCCCGGCTGGTTGAGTTGAAGTTTGTCGGCTCATGGTAGAGGTTGATCGCCCCCACAGGTATCAGTACTGCACCAGCCTTGACGCTCAGGGCCTTGGACAGCCTGGCATCGAGAAACGCCTGCTCCACCGACACCCCGCCGTCCGGGCCTCCGTCAGGCACCCCGCCATGCTCCCATTCCAGCTCCGTGTTG
>DAIEGL010000246.1 GCA_027356255.1 Geobacter sp.
GGACAACGGCGGCTTCGTCCGTCTCGGCGACAACCAGGAGCGCTTCAGCCGGGTGCTGCTGGTGGCCGCCACCAACAAGAACCTCCAGGAAGAGATCAACAAGGGAAATTTCCGCGAAGACCTCTACCACAGGCTGTCGGAACTGTCGGTCAGGGTGCCGTCACTCAACGAACGGCGGGAGGACATCCCGGACCTGGCGATCCACTTCCTGGGCAAGCTCTACCGCACCTACCGGGGGAACGAACCGCAGGACGACGTGCCGCTCCTGACAGAAGAGGCCAAGCAGGTGCTCGTCAAGCACACCTACAAGGGTAACATCCGCGAATTGCGCAGCCTGCTCCTCCGGGCGCTCTTTTTCCGCAAGGGAAAGCTCATCGGCGGCGAGGACATCCGCCGGGCCATCAGGGACGGGATGCGCGAGGCGCCCACCCAAGCCGCCACAAAGCTGACCGAAGAGGTCGCGGACGAGATCATGACACAGATCGGGAACAACAAGGACTTCTGGCAGGCGGTCTACGAGCCCTATTCACAGAACCTTATTTCCCGGGACGTGGTCAGGCTGGTCATAGAAAAGACGAGGATGGCGGCAGGAAAAGGGATGCCGCAGATCGCCCGCCACCTGAAGGCCGTCGGCGGCGACATCAACAACGAAGAGGAAGAAAGGAAGCGCTTCTTCAGGTTCAAGAACTTCCTCTACAAGACGGTGAAGATAAGTTAGGAACGGCTCGCTCAGCGATACACTTCGTCATGGCTCCCGACGTCAAGGAGGATTATCTCCTCATCTGCTATCAGTACGGTAAGCGTGATGCGGTAGCTGTGGGCAATGCTGACCGCTTGAACCCCTTTCAGTTTTCCACTCAGGTGGTGAAATTTGAGGTGTGGCTGAAACGGATCACTTTCCAGGTCGCGCAGAATTGAGGCAAACTTCTGCCTCAGTTCTCGATGGTTGTGGATGAACCTTTCCGCTGAGCGCGTGAAACCGGCAGTCCAGATCAAGGTATACATAACTCAGTCTTCCAGTCTCAACTCTTTGATCAGGTCGTCCGCCGTGCCGCGTTTCACCCTCCCCTCTTTCAGGTCTTCAAGTGACGCCCGGACGCGGGCATAATGGGCCTCCTCTTCCGCTGCCATCAGTTCCTGGTAGCGTTCTTCAGAAAGCACCACATACTGGGGTTGATTGTTCTTGATGACATGAACATCCCCCTTTGCAATGAGCTCGTCAACCGCGGCAATCCCGCGCCGTTTGATCTCCTGAGAAGGAATGGAATTCATAATCGACTCCTTGCAGTACCGTTTTCAGTACTTAAATCATAACCTATGCGGCACTGGAATACAATCTGAATTGTTGGGACGGGAGGTGCCCAAGCACTTTCGAATATCGGAGGGACCCTTCCGTCCTGGCGGTGCTCGACCGGTCGAACCTTCCCGACACCCTGGAGCGGTCGCTTGCTGCCCTGCACCTGGAGTGGCTGGAGAAGCTGAAGCCTTTCGGGGAGCGGGGGCATAACAGTGAGAAGGCTTTTCAGAGGGAGATGGCAAGGGGGTAAATACCGGGTGCCAGGAGGTATACTCATTTCTTCGGCAACCCGGCTATCCTTTTAGGTCGGGACCCGTGGCTTTGCGTCACCAGATTACTCTGGTTTTGCCAGTTCGGAGAACGTTTTTTCATTGCTCAAATCGAATGGTTTTTCCTTTATTATATGCCCAAATGAATAGCAACATTTTTTCTTCCGTCCTCACCGATACGCCTCATCTTGGCTCCCGATATCAGGGAGACTAATCTCTTGAACGGTAGTCAGCAGGGATCAGGGTGATGCGGTAGCTGTGGGTGCAAACCCGTCTTTACTTTTACCCTCCCCTTGCTACACTTTCCTCAAGGGACAGACGATCAACCCTGATCCCGGGTGAGGTAAGAAGATGAAACCGTTCATCCTCATCGGCATAACCCTCCTCGCCACCCTCCCCTTCGGCTCCCTCCCCGCAGCCGCCGCGGATAAGCTTAGTTCGCTCTGCGACATACACTACCCCAGCAACGACCGCATCGAATGGGAATGCGTGCAGGTGAAGCGGAGGGACTCGCCGTACCGGCTTTTCGGCAAGTATTGGCGGGACGGGCTCCGCTTCAACAGGATGGACCGGCGCCACTTCGTCGCCGGCATGTGGATCAAGGTCCCGAAACGGCTGACGGATGTCCGGGGGTTCACGCCGATGCCGGAAACCTACCCGGACGAGGCGCTGGAGCCGAAGTTCATCCTGGTCGATCAGTCGGAGATGTTCCTCGGCGCCTACGAATACGGCAACCTGGTCTTTTCCGCGCCGGTGGCGGTCGGGATCGACGGACACCGGGTCCCCAACGGCTCATTCAGGATCGATGCGGCCGACCGCCGTCACGAGTCGAGCCTCTACCCGGTCGAGGGGACGGACCGCCCCTACCCGATGCACTACGGACTCAGGTTCTATGTGGAGAAGAAGACAGATTCCTGGATCTCCTACTGGCTCCACGGCCGCGACGTCCCCGGACACCCCGCTTCGCATGGCTGCATCGGCCTCTACGACGAGGAGATGCAGCGGGAGTATTACCACGAGCCTGGAAAGCCGCTCCTCAAGGACG
Source organism: Geobacter sp. (assembly GCA_027356255.1). Classification (GTDB taxonomy): domain Bacteria; phylum Desulfobacterota; class Desulfuromonadia; order Geobacterales; family Geobacteraceae; genus Geotalea. The sequence continues at coordinate 2,612 of DAIEGL010000246.1, forward strand.
CAAAAAAACTCTACGAATGGGCCGTCGCCACAAAACGGCAGACAGGGAAATTCCGCTACATTAACCGCGGCCCCAAGGTGCTGATCGTCGGCACTCCGCCGATTTAGCCGAGCCACCGCCCTTGCCGCTTCGATGGTTTCTGCCGTACCCAGGAGGCGGGCGGTTCCACACCCCGCCATGGAGAGACCGATGAAAAGATTTCTGCATGTGATGCAGGCCGTGCTCATTGCCCTCTGCCTCGTGGCCGGTTCTGCCGCGTGGGGCGATGACGAGTACGGCGACACCCTCTTCACCCCGGAGGAGCTCGACGACCTGCTCGCTCCCATCGCCCTCTACCCCGACCCGCTGATCGCCCAGATACTGCCAGCCGCAACCTTCATCGACCAGATCGATGAAGCGGCGCGCTATGTGAACCAGTACGGGAAAGATGCCCCGATCGACTCGCAGCCGTGGGATGTGAGCGTCAAGGCGGTTGCCCATTACCCCGACGTGCTCTTCATGATGGACAGCAAGTACGACTGGACCGTATCCCTGGGGCAGGCCTTCGTCAACCAGCAGCAGGACGTGATGGACGCCATCCAGCGCCTGCGCGCCGAGGCGGAGGCTGCGGGCAACCTCACAACCACCCCGCAGCAGCAGGTCATCGACGAAGGGGGCATCATCAGGATCGACCCGGCCGAGCCGGAGGTGATCTATGTTCCCGTGTACGACCCGATGGTGGTGTATGTGGAGAGCCCACCCTATCCCGCTTACGGCTTCATCACGTTCGG
>DAIEGL010000251.1 GCA_027356255.1 Geobacter sp.
CGACAAAGACCGGGATAGACGACTTCCTCCGCAGCGTCGCCGGATGTGGAGGATATCTTGGCGATTTCCGAACGGGTACAACCGCATGTATAGGCAACGCCCCTGCTTATGAGTTCTTCCAGGGCCGCCTGGTACACCTCGGTCCTGCGGCTCTGGAAAAGCACCTCCCCATCCCACTGGAAACCAAGTATTTCCAGTGTATCCTGCATATCGTCGGCGATCCCCGGTACAACCCGCGGCAGGTCCAGGTCCTCTATGCGCAGAAGCCATCTTCCGCCGGCATGCCTTGCAAAAAGGTAACTCCCCAGCGCAGCCACCAGCGAACCGAGATGCAGCGGCCCCGTCGGGGACGGCGCGAAACGCCCGACTATGTTCTTATTTGCCCCGTTTCCAGCAGACAGCATATAACGCGGCTACCTCCCATCCCGTTTCCACGGAAGAGTTTGATTAATCGAGGAAGGAACAGCAGTAATCCGTCAGGCCCTTAATTTTCAGCTTGAATGTGGAATCGGCAGACACTTCGAAGGATTCGCCACCCTTTACAGCAAGCCAGGAATCAGCACCGGGGAGCAGCACTTCCAGGTCGCCCGACAGTATCTCCATCAACTCGGCGCTGCCGGTGTTGAACTCATACTCCCCCGGCATCATAATTCCCAGGGTCTTCTTGCAACCCGAATCGAATATGATAGTGCGGCTGGTCACGCCGCCATTGAAATATACGTTTACTTCCCGGACAATTGTCACATTTTTAAACTCTGACATTGCAGAACTCCTTTTGTGCCATATTCGGATTGATGGATATCACCGATGTGATAGTTAAGTCGATACAAGTGCGTCTGTCAAGGACAAAGTTATGATATTGTTTAGAAATGTGGTCATTTGGACAAAAAAAAGGCGGGAGAATTCTCCCGCCTTTTTTTCTGTTACGTCGCCTGATTAAATGTCGAAGTAAAGGGCAAATTCGAGGGGAACCGGACGCATGCGAACCGGGTTAACCTCTGCATCTGTCTTGTACTCGATCCACTTCTCGATGACGTCGGGGGTGAAGACATCCCCTTTGAGGAGGAATTCATGGTCTTCCTTGAGTGCGTTGAGGGCTTCCTCAAGGCTCCCCGGAGCGGACGGGATGTTGGCCAGTTCTTCGGGGGAAAGCCCGTAGATGTCCTTGTCCAGCGGCTGGCCCGGATCGATCTTGTTCTCGATACCGTCGAGGCCCGCCATCAGCATGGCGGCAAATGCCAGGTAACCGTTGCAGGAAGGGTCGGGAGTACGGTATTCGATACGCTTCGCCTTCGGGTTGGTTGAGAACATGGGGATACGGAGCGAAGCGGAACGGTTACGGCTGGAGTATGCCATGTTCACCGGGGCTTCGAAACCGGGCACCAGACGCTTGTAGGAGTTGGTGGTCGGGTTGGTGAATGCGCAAAGAGCGCGGGCATGCTTGATGATCCCGCCAATGTAGTAGAGGGCCATCTTGGAAAGCCCGCCGTAGCCGTCGCCGGCAAAGAGGTTGGTGCCGTCTTTCCAGAGCGACTGGTGGCAATGCATACCGGAACCGTTGTCGCCATAGAGAGGCTTCGGCATGAAGGTTGCGGTCTTGCCGTTTCTATTGGCAACGTTTTTGATGACGTATTTGAACCACTGCAGGTCATCAGCCATGGCAACGAGCGAGTTGAAGCGCATGTCGATCTCGGCCTGGCCGCCGGTGGCAACCTCATGGTGCTGGCACTCGACGCGGATCCCCACCTTCTGCAGTTCCATGACCATTTCATTTCTCAGGTCATTCTGTGAATCGGTCGGGGAAACGGGGAAGTAACCTTCCTTGTGGCGCGGCTTGTAACCAAGGTTGGGAAACTCTTCACGGCCGGTATTCCAGGTCCCTTCCACAGAGTCGACCGCGTAGAAGGACTGATTGGAGGAGGAGTCGTAGCGGACATCGTCAAAAATGAAGAATTCCGCCTCAGGCCCGAAGTAAGCTGTATCGGCTACGCCTGTGGACTTCAGGTACGCCTCTGCCTTGCGGGCGATGTTACGCGGGTCGCGGCTGTAGTCTTCCTTGGTGATCGGATCGAAAATGTTGCAGATCAGGCTCAGGGTAGGAATGGCGGTAAAAGGATCCAGCTTGGCGGTGTCAGGATCAGGAATGATGATCATGTCGGAAGCGTGGATCGGCTGCCACCCGCGGATGGAGGAGCCGTCGAAACCCTGTCCCTCTTCAAAGGTATCTTCGCCGAACTCGCTGATGGGCACGGTAAAGTGCTGCCAGATACCGACAAAGTCCATGAATTTAAAATCGACCATCAGTACGCCGTTTTCTTTGGCAAATTCTACTACTTGTTTTGGTGTCATTTACAATCTCCTTTCAGAATATGAAATACAGACGGTTAAAGGGCGTCTTCACCCCGTTCGCCGGTCCTGATTCTAACAACCTCTTCCACTGGGGTAACAAAAATCTTGCCGTCGCCGATCCGGCCGGTTTTGGCGGCCTGCTCGATGGTTTCCACCACCTTGCCTGCCACTTCGTCACCGACGATGATTTCCATCTTGATCTTGGGGATAAAGTCGACCACATATTCGGCTCCACGGTAAAGTTCCGTATGGCCTTTCTGCCTGCCGAACCCTTTCACCTCAGCAATAGTTATCCCCTGGATACCTATTTCGTTGAGCGCTTCTTTGACTTCATCCAGCTTGAAAGGTTTGATAATTGCTTCAACTTTCTTCAAGGATCATCACCCCCCCGGTTAATTTGAAAAAGCGTGCGGATTATAAGTGGCTTGCAGGCAAAATGCAAGGTTAATCAAACTATTTTTAGTTATGAAAATGAACGTACAAAAATATAGCAAATTATCTGCCAAGAGGCTTCAACTCTACCACAAGCCGAAATATCAGGAAGTTACGATGCGGAACATTTCCATGGTGCCCCCAACTGAACAAGCACAGCCCACTTATTAAGCATTTCCATTGCAATAGTGTCCAATTTATAGACACATGCTCAAGCGCCTGATTTTACCCCTTCACAGATGTAGCCAACTCAAGCAGGGCCAACCCGCACCATGGCAAGCCTCCTGCAACGACGCATGCATTCCTCCGTTTCTTGTAATATCCGCCGAAAAAAGATATAGTCCCATGGTCCAGTGACACAAGGGCGGAGAATCCGCCGGACTGCCGCATAAAAAGGAAAGATCCGCACTGCATGAATCTTCTTTTTGCCATACTGCTGCTGTTTCTCGCCATTTCCGATGCTGGTGCGGATTTCTACAAATACCGGGCAGAGGACGGCGTGGAGGTCTTCACGAATACGCCGACCAGCAGGGATGCCGTGAAGATACTCAGGGAAGAAGCCCCTCGGCAGACTACATCGCCATACAGGAAGAAACCGGCGACAAGGAAGACGGCCAAGATGGAACAGAATCAGGCCGATACCGGGAAGGACAGGGAAGACGAGCTGCTCCGACTACCCGTTTCCGGCACCATCACTTCCCGCTACGGCTGGCGGCACGATCCGATCGACGGCAGTCTGAGACACCATAACGGTGTTGATATAGCCGTGCCGACCGGTACGCCCGTAAGATCCATAGCACCAGGCAGGGTTGCATTCAGCGGTCAACGGGGAGGATACGGCAATCTCGTCGTCATCGAGCACGACAACGGCATGGTTTCCCTTTACGGCCACAATTCGCTCCTCCTGGTCGCTGCGGGTGAAACCGTGGACGCACACAAGACCATTGCCCTGTCAGGCTCTACAGGCCGGTCAACCGGTCCACACCTTCACTTCGAACTATGGAAAAAGGGCGACAATCTGACTCGGACGTACATGCAGGACCGGATCGGCATCCGTTCAGACACAGACGCAGCCAGCCAGGTCCAGCACGATGAGATCAGACGATTCGTCGAGAAGAACGGCACCCTTGTCTTTACCAACCTCCCCCAATAAGCACCGACTACCGACTACCGACTACCGACCACCGACTACCGACCGCTTTTTAGTATGTCGCGTCGGCACCGCATTCCACGGGTCGTCCGGCCAGGGATGTTTCGGATAGCGCCCCTTCAGCTCCTTCTTCACCTCGGGATAGATGGAATTCCAGAAGCTTTTCAGGTCCTGGGTCACCTGGATCGGCCGACGGGCGGGGGATAGCAGGTGGAGAACGACCGGCACCCTCCCCCTCGCTATCTTCGGGGTGTCGGCCAGGCCGAACATCTCCTGCAACTTTACAGCAAGCACCGGCGGACCGTCCTTGTCGTAATCGATGGAAATCCTCGATCCGCTCGGAACGACGACATGGGTCGGCGCCTGTGTGTCCAGGGAACGCTGCTGCTCCCAACTGAGCATACCCTTCAGGGGGGGGAGGAGGTCAAGGTTTGACAGCTGTGCCAGCGTTTTAATCCCGGTCAGATAGGGGGCAAGCCACTCGGCGAGGGTCCCGCCGAGATGCTCCGGGGTCAGGTCCGGCCACCCATCCTCCGGGAAAGTGCGGGCAATGAAACAGACCCTGGAGCGGAATTGCTCCGCCTCGCGCGTCCAGTTGAGGAGTGCCAGACCCTGTTCTTCGCCGATACCGCTCAAAAGTGCGGAAACCATCTCATCCGTCGATGGGGTGATCTGCCGGCTCCCCAGGACCAGGGCACCGAGCCGTTCTTCCTCGCGGGCGACAACCCGCCCCTGCTGGCCGTCCCAGTCAACCAGCCGCTGCCAGGCGATATCTCCGGCGAACTCTTTCCGGATGATATCGATACCCAGGGCGTTGGCCAAATGGATCACCCCGTCCCCCCTCTCTCCACCCTCCATGGTGACCGCCACGATAAAAGGGGTATCCCCCAGGGCGCTTCGCTCGGAGAGCTTGCCGCCACGGCCGTTGGCCAAAAGATAGCGGGCAGACCCGGGCTCACGCTGCCTGGCGATCCGGTCGGGATAAGCCCAGGCGAGGAGAAGACCGGCCGTCTCCGCGCTGCACGGCTGGATAGTTCCCTTTACGCCGAGGATGTTGCGAAGCTGGCGGGATACCCGGTCCGCAGCGCGACAGGCGTTCATATCGACGCCGTCCGGAATCGCGCCGTTATCCCCCCGCTTGCGCCATTCGTCGAGAGCCTCCAACCTGTCCAGCATGTCGCTGTCGCTCACCCCCCTGTAACCGGTGGAGAAGGGGTATCTGAAGATGTCCCGCTCGGTCAGCAGGGCGGCAATATCGCAGGCAGCCGCCCCGTACCCCCTCTTCTCACCTTCGACAAGGAGATGAGCCAGGCGGGGATGCACCGGAAAGCCGGCCATACGTCTTCCCGCTTCGGAGATGACACCGTGCCGGTCCAGCGCACCGAGCCTTTTCAACAGGGTACGCCCTTCGGCAAGCGCCGCAGCAGGCGGCGCATCAAGCCATGCCAGGCTTGCGGCGTCGGCGACACCCCAAAGGGCCAGCTCCAGGGCGAGCCAGGTGAGGTCCGAGGCGCAGATCTCCGGCGTTTCGAAGGGGATGAGAGTGGACTGGATATGTTCCGACCAGAGACGGTAGCATATGCCGGGACCGAGCCGCCCCGCCCTCCCCGCCCGCTGGGCGGCGGAGGCCGCAGACACCCGCGCCGTGACGAGGCGGTTCAGGCCGCTTGATGGATCAAAGCGGAGCCGGCGGCAGAATCCGCTGTCGATCACCACGCGCACCCCTTCGATGGTCAAGCTCGTTTCGGCGATGTTGGTGGCCAGCACCACCTTGCGACGGGAAGCGGGCATGATTGCCCTCTCCTGGGCATCGAAGGGAAGATCACCATACAGTGGACAGACGAGCGGCGATTGCCCGTCGCCATGATTCCCGAGTAGCTGCTGACAACGGCGTATATCACCGGCGCCGGGAAGAAAAACAAGGATGTCCCCCTCCGTCTCTTTCAGTGCCCGGTGAACGGCCGCTGACACCGTCTCCGGCAGCCTCCCTTCCGCCTCACGGTGGAGGTAGCGCAGATCCACAGGAAAAGTGCGCCCCTCGCTGGTCAGCAGCGGAGCGTTGCCGAGGAGTGCCGCAACTGGGGCCGCATCAAGGGTCGCAGACATGATGACGATCTTCAGCTCTTCCCGAAGCCCCTGCTGTGCGTCGCGGCAGAGGGCAAGCGCCAGATCGCTGTGCAGGCTACGTTCGTGGAACTCATCGAAGATCACCACCCCCACCCCGGCGAGGGCCGGATCGGACTGGAGCCTGCGGCTGAGGATACCCTCAGTAACCACTTCGATGCGGGTTAGCGCGGAGACCTTTCGCTCGAAGCGAATACTGTAACCGACCGTCTTGCCCACCTCCTCGCCGACAAGGGAGGCCATCCAGCGGGCGGCATTGGTGGCAGCCAGACGTCGCGGTTCAAGCATCAGGATCGTTTGGTTGTGGAGAAGGGGGTTTTTCAGCAGGGCCAGTGGCACCCGGGTGGTCTTTCCCGCACCGGGTGGGGCCTGAACAACGACCGCGGAATGGTCGTTTAGTGCTGACAGCAGTTGGGGGAGAATGTCGTCGATCGGAAGGCGGTACATAATGGTGGATCAGAACAGGCTGCTCAGCCCCTGACAGTCGATGCCGACCAGGGAATCAACCACCCGGAAGGCGCCCGCAAGCCTTTCCTCCGGATAGCTGTTGGCCACCGCCAGCACCTTCACTCCGGCGCCGGTCGCCGAGGCGATGCCGGCGGGGGTGTCCTCGATGGCAAGACATTTCCCGGCGGTTATCCCCCTGCCGGGGAAAAGGGCCGCCAAACGGTCCACCGCCAGGAGATAGCTCTCCGGATGGGGTTTGCTGGCCGCCACCTCGTCGGCGGTGACCATGGTGTCGAAGGCATCGGTAATCCCCAGTTGTTTCAGGATGGGAGATATGTCGCACGAGAGGGCTCCGCTGCATAGTCCCAGCGGAAGGTTCCCCTGTATGGAGCGAATCAGCTCCACCACTCCGGGGTATGGTTTTACACCGGAAGCTATGACCCTGTTGAAGGCGGCGGCTTTCTTCGCGATCAACCCCTTCAGCTCCTCTGCGTCAATCGTCTTGCCCCCGGCGAGGAACGCCTCCCGGAATGCATCCCGGTCATCAAATCCTATATAGTGGCGCAGATACTCATCCCACGCATAACCCAGCCCGAGAGGGACGAGCACCTCCTGGAAAGACTTGTAGTGCAGCGGTTCGGTATCGACGATTATCCCGTCGAAATCAAAGATGACGGCAGCAAGCATTTTCATACCTCCCATTTACCGTGTTGCTCATCAACCGGCCAGGTTTCGCATCCCTGGCACCCAGGCAGGTTCGTCAAAACCTTCCGACCAGGGCCAGTCCGGTTGCGTCTCCGGAAGCCAGCGGAGCCAGGGTGATGTTTCGTTTCGAGGCGTGGTAGTTTGTAACGACCCTGCCGCAAAGTTCTCCGACTGCGGCGCCGAGGACAACATCACTGGCCCAGTGCTTATCCTGGTACATGCGCGAGAACCCAACGAAGGCGGCGGCAGTATAGTAGGCGACCTTGGCGACCACGCTTTCCGAGGTAGCCGCCAGTACGGACGCCATGGCAAACGAGCTGGAGGTATGCATGGAAGGCATGGAATCGTTGTCCCCCTTGAACTGGAACGGCTTGAAATCCCCTTTGCCCGCCCCGACAAAAGGGCGCCCCCTGCCGATACCCTCTTTCAGAACGAATGTCGTCGCGTCGGCAAGCAGTACCGCTTCCCCCATCATTTCACCAAGGGAGCGGTATTTGGGTGAATCGGCGACAACCCCTCCA
>DAIEGL010000252.1 GCA_027356255.1 Geobacter sp.
CTCGATCTCGGCGGAGACGATCACTTTCATCTGGGCGTACACCTCGCCGAAATAGTCCGGGACACCGGGCGGGAAAAGACTGTCCAGGATGCCGCCGGCTATGGCTCCGCCGACAGCCGAAAGCATGCCTGAGGCAATGCCTCCGGCAATAAACTTGACGGCGCTACCGGGTGTGACGGTCATGGCTACAGCATTGCCTCTCGTTATGGGGAGGCCAGAGGGCGACGGCGCAGGCTTCCGGTAAAGAAGCTGCCCGGACAAGGCCACGGTCAAACCCTCGAAGAGATAGAGGAGTTCACCGTAGCTGGTTTTTCGCCATAGCACAGCGGTACGCTCAGGACAGCCGAGAAAGGAAGCCGTCAGGTAGGAAAAGAGGTCCTGCTCGATGAGTTCGTCATCCAGCAGGGGAGTTTCCTTTTCGATCGACAAGAGGGCACAGGATATCCTGGCGTTATGTTGCCGCTGTATCGGTCGGGATAGCTTGTCATGAGATTCCTTTGGTGCAACCGGCACGGGCAGAACCGTGGCACCCTTCTGCAGAAACTGGTTGGGATCGGCCTGAGAACTACCGTGTTGGGCAAGATGAAGCCGCAGCTTTTCAGCGCAATAGTTGGCCGGGGCATCCGGAGTTGTGGACGCGATCCAGAATACGAACCCCACTTTGGTGTTTTCGTCAAGAACCTGATCTTTAACCATTTCGTCTCCTTTAGATTGTTCGTTCATCTGCTGTATTGAGCACCATTCCGATTAATCGTCTGTTCATCGATTAATCTCCTTTTTCGCTGCCGGAACGACTTCAAGCCGATCCGCTGTTTTCGTATATGTCCGCCTCGTCCGAGCAGGCTCGGAAACGCACGGCATCAGCCAGTTCTTAAATGCCGGCACGCTACCAATACAGCAAAGTTAAAAAGATTTATGTAGGGGAAACCACTGAATTTTTGTAAGGGGAATTACGGACAGGAGAGGTAAATCGGATATTTCCGGGAATATTGTGAGGAACAGGCGCTGGAAGCTACTACGGTTTATTCTTTATGGCGTAACGCCTGAGCTCCTTCATGCCGTCAAGGTTCAGCTTGTCGATGATCCTGGCACAGTATGTCTCCACAGTGCGGACACTGATGAAAAAAGCGGCGGCAATATCGGCATTCGACTCGCCCTGACCGAGCATGGTCAAAACCTGCTGTTCACGCTCGCTGAGTAAGGTTTCCAGATTTGCCTTCGGCGCAGAGAGCGCCCTGTTCGCCAGGCTCTGGGCAACCAGCGGGCTTACATGACGCCTCCCGGCCAGGAGATCCGACACCGCAGTAAGCAGGACTTCCGCCACCTCCCGCTTGGAAACATAGCCATTGGCTCCGGCAGCAAAAGCCCTTTCAATCGTGTCGGCATCCTCGTGCATGGAATAAACCAGCACGGCAATGCCGAGCTCGCCTAATCCTGCAATGAGTTCAAGCCCGCCCTCTGCACCAAGAGAAAGATCCAGAAGCGCCATATCGGCACCGGATGATCCGATCCGCTCAAGGGTCTCGAATCTGTTTTCCGCCTCGCCGCAGACTATGTGCGACTCCTGCGAAAGCAACAGCTTCACCCCCTGCCTCACAGCAGGATGGTCGTCGATCAGAAATATATGCGCAACTTTTTCAGCTCTGTCTTTCATCAGGTTTAAACCTCCAGCAAATCTGCTTCACATGGGACGATACAGGTAACCATGGTTCCACCACCTTCTGCATCGGAAACTGTCAGCTTACCGCCGATAATCCTGGCTCGATGTGACATGATCCCCATGCCCATCCCCCCTTTTGTTCCGGATGCAGCACTCCTGCCGACACCATTGTCATGCACTGCCAGAGAGACACAGTTACAGTCTTGACAGTTCAGGGTGACATCGATACGGCTTGCCCTGGCATGCTTCACTGCATTGGTGATTGCTTCCTGGGCAATGCGGAACAATTGGGTCACACCGGCATTTGAGCAATTTACGCAGCCGCGCTCCTGGCTGAACTTAATGGCAATACCGCTGGATTCGGCCAGACGCCGGGTCAGCTCTTCCAGAGACGGACTAAAACCGTGGGGGTCATGTTCCACAGGCCAAAGTCCACGGGAAAGGTCGTAGGCATGGTTGACCGACTCCTCAAGCAATGACGAGACTTCTGTCATTTCCGGTTGCTGCCGGCCTGCACCCGCCAGTTTCCGCTCCAGCACGGAAAAATGCAGCCTGGCGCCGGTCAACTGCTGGCAAAGCCCGTCATGGAGATCGTGGCTGATGCGTCGGCGTTCGTCCTCGCTGACATTCACGATCTCCCGTTCCAGCCTGGTCCTTTCAGCTATTTCCTCTTCCAGGGCCAGATTCTTCTCCGACAGTTCGCCGGACAACTGTTCTACCGCTGAGAAGGCATTGGAAAAGCGTAACGATAAGGCAACTGCCTGGAACAGAACGAAGACGAACATGCCTATGTGGGTCAGATAAACCGAACGTATCAACTGCAAATCGTAGAGCATGTCATTTATGCCGGCAAGCCCCAGAACGATGAAGCCCGAGAGAATAAAGGAAGCCCCTGCCCGCCCCCTGTGCACTGCCCTGGAAAGCATGGCAATAGAGTACAGAATCATTACCATTGAAACGAGATAATATGTGGGAATGGCGGTGGTGAATGACATGGTCGAGACAGCAAGCCCCATAACCACAAAGACGGAAGCCAACCCCCATGCTGCGTACTGGAGGCGGCGTGAGAACTCCTTGGGATACAGCGTGCGGAGAAAACTGTAGCCAACGGGAACCGAAATCACAAAACAGAAAAGGTCAATTCGATTCAAAAACCTGACAGGTATATTCCCAAGGAAAAGATGCACAACCCAACCATTCGAGTTGGAGGTAAATGAGTATGCCATCCATAAGAGGCAGTAAATACCGAAATAAAGAGGCGCTATATTCTTTCTGCGAAACCAGAACAGGACGATATGGTAGATCCCCATCACCATCAGGCTGCCGATACAAAACAGGGCCAGCCCCCACTGCCTCAGCTGTGCCGCCTCCAGCTTGTCTGCCGGCCCGAGTTCAATGGAGGAAACAACCCCACCTTCACGATAATGGTGATTGGATACTTGCAGCACCAGCTCGACCGGCTGGTCGCCAAGGTATAGCCTGGGCTGCTGGATGGATTGGTTGGGGGTCTCCTCGGAGGCATCCTTGCCTACCACACCGCTTTCGACAAGAAGTTTGCCGTTTGCCCAGAGCCTGTAGGCAGAATTCACATCATCAATATGCAGCGCCAGCTCTCGTTTTCCCGATCCCGACAGAATCCGCAGCCGGAAGGTGGCGAATCCCTTTCCTCCCAGTTTTTCATCATTGAGTTTAAAACCGTTCCAGGCACCGGGAAGTGCAAGAAAGGCGGTAACAGCAGGGAGATGCGCCCCACGGAAATCATCCGGCGACAACAACTGATTCCAGTAGAATTCCCATTCACCGTCAAGACGGACAGGATCAAAGCGCATCATATCCAAATTGGACAGGTCGATCATGCCTTGCCGGGCAAGCGGTGTCGCATCTTTATTACCGCTGCACCCCCAACCGAGGGGAATCAACGTGATCAGCACAACCAGGAGTATTTGCTTCAGGCTTTTCACGGTCATAATTTGTGGGAATATGAGGCAAACTGAGGAAGGGCGCCCACCGCCCGTCTGAACCAGCACCGCTTCATGAAAAAATTCAGCGGCTGCATCCTTACACGGAACGGCGGCAAAATCAATAAAAGATCATGTGCTTACATTTATTTACTCAGCTGGTTACGGCCCTTGCCCTTGGCCCGATAAAGGGCCTTGTCAGCCGCCTTGAGCACATCTTCGGCGCTCCTCAGGGTGTCGCTGCACTCGGCAACGCCGATGCTGATGGTCACCGACACGGAGCTGTCGTTCCGTTCGGAATTGCGCAGCTTCTTCCCCTCTTTCGTCTCACTGGGGCGGTCGTTGCCGCGCAGCACGAGCCGGTAGTCGGCGATGTTCTTCCGCACCTCCTCCAGAAAGGGTATGGCCTCGGCCATCCCTTTGCGCGGCATGATGATGGTGAATTCCTCGCCGCCGTAACGGTACGCCCGACCTCCCCCCCTGACTGCCGCCAGCTTCTTCGCCACCATTTTCAGCACCTGGTCCCCCACATCGTGACCGTATCTGTCGTTGAAGCTCTTGAAATGGTCCACGTCGAGCATGGCGATTACGTACCGCCTGGGAAGGCCCGACATCTGCTCGTTCAGGGCGCGCCGCGACGGAAGGCCGGTCAGGTCGTCGCGGAAGGCCATGTTGTGGGAGTCCTGGATGACACTCACGGCCAGCATCAGGGCGGCTGCGGAGATGAAAACTACTGGAACGTCCGCGCTCATCAACCCGTTGCAGGCAAAGGCGACGGCGACCAGGGAACCGAAGAAGGCGCTGTCGATGGGGGATTGCCTGATGAACGCACGGGCGGAGATGACCAGAGAGCCCGCAACCGTCAGGAACAGCGCCGGCTGGGGGAGCGTCAGGGAGGAAAGGAGGGGAATATGAACGAGTTCCTTTGAGAAAAATTGCGGCAGGCCGCTGTAATCCTGCTGGTACCTGATGATCCAGACAACCGCTACCGCTTGCAGGGCGAGGAAGGTGAAGCGCATCCGGCCTGACAGGGTCATCACCCCCCGTTCGCGGATGAAGGAGAAGAGGGTGATATTGATCGGCAGGAAGAGAGAGAGCGACAGGAACACCATCTGGGGGGCAAAGCCGTTCATGCCGTTTTGCAGGTAGGTGCGAAAGCTCCAGTAGCATACCCCCACCAGGAGGAGCATGAGGAAAACCCGGCCGCGGCCGAAGGCGAAACTGAGGGACATCCCGACGACGGTGACCAGGTATGGCGCGGACAACGCGAGCTCACGCCGGGCGGGAGGAAGGGCGGCTAGGTGCGGGAGAACCAGGCAGGCCGTAACAAACAACACGACGGGCAGCGCAAAGATTGCCAGTTTTCTCAGAACAGCGCCTCTCACCGGTCGCCCACTTCCCCTCCCATGATTAACGGAAACACAGATTCAATACACCGTCCGGCGTGTACATGTCAACACGATTAATCCGAAAAACTGCTGTTGGTCGCGCCTTGACAAGGCTGCCTGCGTGCGATGCATTGCAGTCACAGGAGTCACGGGACACAACGCCGGCAAATCACTCGCCATAGGCAGTTATGGAGGCTGACAACTGCCGAAAATCCACGCACCTAACCGGATTTTTCGATGGAGAAGAGCGGCTCTCTGATCAGCTCGCCGCGGCAGACCGGGCACCTCCCCGGCTTTTTCAGGCGCTCCCTCTTCCTGAAGACAAAGCCGCATTTCCTGCAGGCAGCGGGGGTGATCGCAAGGCGCAGGTCCCTCTTGTGCATCTGGATATGTTCGAGATGACCGTAGACATCCTTTTCGGCGATGCCGATCGTCTCCGAAATCTCCCTGGCGGAGAGCTCATGCCCGTCGAGAAGGGAGACGATCTCGTGGCGGAGCGTATCGTGCTGCTCAGCGGGAACAAACGGCTCCTTGGCCTTCGACTTTCTGCCGATTTGCATCACCCCTGCCCCTTGAGTATCCGCCACCCGGACCCTGCCATCTCCATCAGCCCGTCGATGGTGCGCTGGTAGAAGCGCTTGACCGGCATCCGGTTGACCAGTATCCCCCCGTCGGAGCGCTCCAGGCTGAGCCGGTCTCCCGGAACCAGCGGGGCGATGCTCGGGTAATGCTCCCCGGCGATGCCGAAGAGAAAGGTGTAGCGCCCCCCGTTCATGCGGCAGGAAACCAGCATCAGGGTATTGAGCGGCTCGCCGGACTTGTAGTCAAACCTGGTGGTCGAGGTGACATACCGCCCCTCAACCGCATCGGCACCGGCCAGAAGCGCCTCGACTGTGACCTGCTTCGGCTTCAGCGTGCCGAGCGACGGCAACCCCCACGGCTTGTACGGCTCATGGCTGCGGCGGCAGAAATGCTCCGCCCGCTCCAGGAGGATGACCACGTTGTTGTTGATCGGGCCGCCGATGGAGTGGGAGAGACCGGCCTGGAACCCCTTCTCCGTTATCAGGCGGTGATTTTCCACCACCTGGATCATGCCGGTGGCGCCGAGGGGGTGGCCGCGCCCCTTGAGGCCGCCGGTCAGATTGGTGGGGAAGCGGCCGAATTCGCCGGTCAGGGTGTCGTCGAGCAGGCCATCCATAAGCCTCGTCCGCGGCAGGATGCCGAGATCGACCATGTTGATGGGGCCGAAACCGTTGAATGGGTCGTGCATGTTCACGTGGAGCCTGCCGGCGAAGTCGGTGATGTCCCTGATCCCGGCCATGCCGTAGGCCGCTGCGGCCGCCCGGACCGTGGCGGGAAACGAATGGAAATACTTGCGGTCGGCAATGGTCGGAATGTCCGTGGCGCTCCCCACACCGGTCACCAGGACCTCCTGCGGCCGGGCGGTGAGGACCACCGCGGCCACGCCGTCGGACATGGGGCAGAAGTCGTGGTAGCGGAGCGGCCACCAGTACCTGTAGTTCTTCCCGTTGACGATCTGCCGGTAGTACTCCTCCAGCGGTATCTCGAAATTCAGGTGGGCGTCCGGGTTCTTTGCCGCATGCCTGTGGGCCCGCTCGGTGAGCAGCGCCGAATAGGCGGTCCACTCCTCCTCGGAGAGGTTCAGCCGCTGCATCAGCGCCCTGGCCACCAATGCGCCGCATGCAGGCATGGAAAGGCCGAATTCCGCCTCATCCCGGTCGATAACCCCGGCGACGATCCGGGTTGCGTCCAGGGTGGAGACGTCGCTCATCTTCTGGATGCCGATGGCCAGCACGTGGTCGGAACGCCCCGAGGCAATCTCCATGTAGGCGTTCTCGAAGGCAGACGCACCGGAGGAGGAGGCGGTGTCGATCAGAACCGATTTGGCGCCGGAAATGCCGAGCACCCCCGCCACCTTGGCTGCGGTGTTGTCCACGCCGGAAAATGCGCCCGGGTTCTGGCACCCCACCACAACCGCCTCGATGTCCCTCATCCTGACCGGGCTGCCGGTAAAAACCGCCCCGGCCTTTTCCGCGAGTTCGAGGAAGCTGAGCGCCTCCCGCTCCCTGCCGTTGTAACGGCCAACCGGCGCCATGTACGACGCCGCCACATATACCCTCCGCGGCTGAAAGTCAGTTTTCATGAAAAGTTCCTCCCGTGTTGAAAAATATACCCGATTATCGTTCCAGGACAAGCAAAGGCGGGAAAAAATACCCTTGCCTCTTCCCTGCGCGTCTGTTATTTATTTACCCTTTCGGATATTTACACGCAATC
>DAIEGL010000255.1 GCA_027356255.1 Geobacter sp.
GGCGCCGTTCACGCCTGCTGGTGCAAGAACCACGTTATTAGCGGTGGGGGTGAACGACCCCATTTTGCCGCTGTAGGCATCTATGGCGACAGTGCCGTCATGGCAACTCATGCAGAGCCGGGATGGTCCGTCCATCATATCAGCCGGATTTATCACCGCGTCCAAAGATGGCGACTGGGTTATGTAGTCGGGGTCTGTCATGTAGTCACTCTGCTCTATGCCGTTATACGGCAGGAAGTTCTGCGTGGTCTGGGTGTGGTTCCATAAGGGGCTGTAAGCTGTCTGGCCGGTGCTGACAGTGTTGTGCGGCGTATGGCAGAATTTGCATACTTGCTTCTGGTTGTCACCGGTGTTGGCTCCGCCGGTTGCCAGGGGGAGGTAGAGGTTCATGTTGTGGGGCGAAGTGCTCACCCCTGTCCCCGGTGAGTATGTGACAAGGCCGGCGAAAGCCAGGCTTGCACTTCCCGCCAGCACAGTGACAAAAATGCCGGCAATAAAATTTAGTTTCATAGCTATCCTCTTTTAGAGATTGGTTGTTGACGATGCACGATCAATCAGTTTGACGCTTTCTTATTCCCGTTTGGCTTTTGTGCACATGCTTCCCGGATCGCAGCCGGTTGCCCGGCCCTGCACCCTTCCCCCAAAGGAATGCCAGCGAGTCTCACCGAGAAAAACGTTATATTATCTGCTCCTTCGTTTTCAGCTCGCCAAGTGGGGGAACAGGCGCTGGGCATCCTCCCCCGTTTTCATGCCGCACCACTCGTCCTTCCCGAACGGTTCCGACAAACCGAATTTTTTCATGCGGTAACGAAGGGTGTCCCGGCTCATTTTCAGATATTTTGCTGCTTTTGTCTGGTTGCCGCCGGAGATCTCAAGCCCCATCAGGATAAGTTGACGCTCCAGTTCTTCCAGTGATATGCCGCCGGCCGGGATGGTGATATGCCCCCTGGCAAACGAATGCCGGGCTGGTCCCGTAGCAGAAGCATCTGAATCGGCATGCGGGCTTTTATTTTGCGCTTTTTCGTGTTGCTGCTTTATTTCCGCGCTCAGAAAAGCTGGAGTCAGTATTCTGCTATCTTCGAGCATCATGGATCGTTCTATGGCGTTACGCATCTCCCGTACATTCCCCGGCCAGCCATAGCCGGTGAGATAAGCCATGGTTTCCGGCGACACCCCTTCCACCCTGAGCCCGTATTCTTCGTTCAGCCGTTCGATGAAATACTGGACGAGGCTGGGGATATCATCCGTTCTTTCCCTCAATGGCGGCAAGGGGATGTTCATGACGTTCAAGCGGTAAAAAAGGTCGCCTCTGAAGCGGCGTTCTTTAACCATTGCAGGCAGATCCTGATGGGTGGCAGCGATGATCCGCACATCAGCCTGGATGTCTTCTTCGGCACCGAGACGGCGGAACCGTTTCGTCTCAATCACCTTTAGCACTTTTGCCTGCATGGAAAAGGGCATATCGCCGATTTCATCGAGAAAAACCGTTCCACCTTCTGCCAGTTCGAAGATTCCCTTGCGCCTCTTGCTCGCATCCGTGTACGCCCCCTTTTCATGGCCGAAAAGCTCGCTTTCCAGAAGGGTTTCCGGTATGGCGGCACAGTTGACCTCTGCAAACGGTGCCTCAGTCCTTGCACTGTGATTGTGGATGGCCCTGGCCACCAGTTCCTTGCCGGTTCCACTTTCACCCAGGATCAGAACGGTTTTGGCATCGGTATCCGCACAGACCTTGATCATCTTGAAAAGGTTGACCATGCTCGCGCTGTTTCCCACAAGTTTGTCGTGTTCGGTTTTTTTGCGGAGTTCCTCGCGGAAAAAATCAAGTTTTTCCCTGAGTTGCCGCTTCTCAAAGGCCTTGTCGATAACGTGGCGCAGCGCTTCCATATTGAATGGCTTGCCGATATAGTCTTCCGCGCCGAGCTTCAGGGCCATGACAGCGGAATCGACATCGGCATTGGCCGTGATCATTATTACGCTGAGCTCTTTATCTCTGAGTTTGAACTGCCTGAGCAGGTCCAGACCATCGGCATCGGGAAGCCGTATGTCGAGAAGGGCCATATCAGGCTTGAACAGGGAGAATTTATTGATTGCTTCCGACCCGTTGGCAGCGGTTTCAACCGCATACCCGGCCTTTGAGAGCATGGCGGAAAGGGACCAGGAAATGAGCTTTTCATCATCGACGATTAATATCCTGTTGTGTTCCATGGTTGCAGTTCCTCTTGTTGCAGTCTTACGCAAATCAGCTTTTGGGGGCTTGATTGATTAGCCATGGCGCCGATGGTTAGCTTATGGGGGGCCTTTGCTCCATGGGGATATGTATTCCCTGCTTTGCTCGATTCAGTTAGGGTGGCAATCCATTTGAAATCTTTTTGGAAGGGTGGTTATTTTCGTGCACGGGAGCACTGTTGTCCTGCTTAGCACAAACCGGTCCGTGTGGCGCAGATATGGTAAAAAATATTTCTAATATCCATATAATGAATTATTACCATATTGCATTTATTGGGTTTGTGGCCGGATGCAATGCCGAGTCGGAGGAAAAGCGTGTTGTGAAGGTATGATTATTAGTCGGCGTTGATTTGAATTTATTTACGTAAAAAGACGGGGGGAGGTTGTGTTTCCGCGAAAATGAGAGTTGGGGAACAAGGGGGGGGATTGACAAAAATCAGAATCCACCACTAAGGCACTAAGGACACTAAGTTAACCCTTGGGATTACGATTTTTCTTAGTGTCCTTAGTGGTGAAAGGTTTTATTTATGCCTCTCTACGAAACTCGCCAGCGCCACCCTGGATTCTCCGGGCAGGGCTATGAACTCGACGCCGAACCCCTCCGGCAGGCTCAGTTTGTGGCGGTCCGACTTGGAATTCGGCCAGGCGACCCTCCCCTTGCAATGGATGATCGCCCCGTTTTCTTCCGGCAGGGCAAAGACCAGATCTATAATCGTATCCGTTTCCATCGCATATTCCGTGGTTATGTATACGCCGAGGGCGCTCAGGTTCGTGACCTCCCCCGAGAGGGAGACACCGAAGGCCCTGAACTTGATCTTGGCCCGACAGTCGATCCTCTTGTCACGGCGGTCTATGTCGGGCAGGAAGGAGCGGGCGAGCTCCAGGTAAAGCTGGCGGTCGAGGGGCTTGGTGAGGAAATCGTCGCAGCCGGCCTTGAGGCAGCGCGCCCGGTCTTCCTCCTTTCCGGCCGAGGTTATCATGACGACCGGAATCGACTTGAGAACAGGGTCGGTTTTGATGGCGGCACAGCACTCCAGGCCGTCCATGACGGGCATGTGCAGGTCCATGAAAACCAGTGCCGGACGTGCGGCGCGGCAGATTTTCAAGGCCTCCGCTCCGTCACCGGCGGTCAGTATGGTGACGGACGAATGTTTCAGGAACCCTTTCTGTAATTCCAAAAACATGTTGACGTCATCTACAAGCAAAATCTTAGGCGGCATAACGGTTCCCGTGGTTGTTGATAGCGGCTGGCCGCATTTTCATAAAGCCGTGACCAGCCTCTTGGCGATGACGTCATGGTTGAGCCAGAGAACAGGGGCGTCCGGCGCCCAAGAAAAGTCGAACATCAGTCTTCCCACGGCTTTGAACACTTCCTGGGAAAGTACGGCGCAGATGATCTCCTTCGGGTTTCTGTTCATTGCCAGGAGCTCGGCGGAGCAGGTCAGCATGAGATCCTGCTGATCTCCCCTGTTATGCTGCGGCCAGCCGGCAAGATCACGGAGCGCCACCGTCAGGGGGGCGGACAGGTAGTCGTTTGCCTTGGCGACAAGCGCCTCAATGGATGCGCCGTCAACCAGGAGGGCCGTGCAGGCGGCCTTGATCGACTCGGCATGCGGTCCGTCTCCTTCCTTTTCCAGCGCCGCCAACAGCGGGTAGAGCGAGTTCTCCACCCCGAGGAACAGGGCGCTGGAGTTGGTCAGAATCTCCGGGCAGTTGAAAACGGTTGCCTTCACCCCCTCATTCCAGGCGGCCGCGGCGATCCCTTCGAGACGGATCTTCGCCCACCCCTGCAGGTAGGGGGTGTAGGATTGCCAGGTATAGGCGCCATTGATGAGGACCTCGCAGCCGTGGTAGCCGTAGGCCGTGTAGCGGGCGGAGACCTTCTCCCGCAGGGAGGAGGTGGCATCGATCAGGGAGCGGAAGGTGTCAGCGGTCACCTCGTCGAAGCTCACCTTGCAGAGCCAGCCCAGATCCGAATTCCAGAACTCTTCCGAGGAGAGGAAACGCTCCCCCTGCCCCTTGAAGACCCGGTTCAAAAGAGGCATGAAGACGCGGGCACGGGGGATGCCGCCGGCCATGGTGTGGACGAACAGGACGTTTGCACCGGCGGGGAGCATCTTGTCCAGTTCCGAGACAATGAGGCCGAGATTGGCGCGGAAGCGCCTGGCGCCCTGCTGACGCGCCTGCTCGACGTTGTCCCGGTCGAAGCGGACCTTGTTCCAATCGTCGGCCTTCACCCCCTTGAGCTGTTCAACCACCGAACGCCCGTCTCCTGCGCCGGGTTCCATGTCGAAACCGGCTTCCAGCGGGATGTTGATGATCTTTCCTCCCAGGGTTGACTCTGCCTCCGCCAGCTCTTCCGCGGAGAGGGAGCGCAGGGTCCCGTCGGCGTCGCGTCTTCCCACCGTTGTGCCGATGATGGTCATCCCCGCCCGGTGCGCCTCGTCCACTATGCCGTTGGCGTAGCCGCGGCCGAACAGCTCGCCGCACAGAAACAGCACGTCTCCTTCTTTGTATTCCGCCGCTGCCGGCAGGCGGCGCAGTGCATTGTATGTGGTCATATTCTCATCCTTTCGCGTATGGCAATGTGACAACCGGCAGCCGGTCGGCTGCCGTGACTTCGTCCGTTCGTTCGGTCGCCGGAGCTGCGGACCTTGCATCGTCTCTCAATGTAACTGGCTGAATATCCGTTTTCGGCGAAGGTGCTTCTTTCAGTCCTGGCGGGTGTCCGCTCGCCGCTCCGGCTCTGTCACTCACTCCCGAAGCCACGGCAGCCGTCCCCGGAAATGCCGGATGGATCGGTATATGTGGCAGAATTCACTGGTCGTCCCGCCTGCTCAGGTTCTCGAAGCGCGTGTGCTCACCGCGGAAGGCGAGTTCGACGATCCCTATGGGGCCGTTCCTCTGCTTGCCGATGATGATCTCCGCCTTCCCCTTCAGATCCTCGTTTTCCTTGTCGTAGACCTCGCCGCGGTAGACGAACATGATGACGTCCGCGTCCTGCTCGATGGCACCCGATTCCCGAAGGTCGCTCATCATCGGCCGCTTGTCGGTGCGGCTTTCCAAACCGCGGTTCAGCTGGGAGAGGGCGACCACCGGCACTTCGATCTCCTTGGCCAAAGCCTTGAGCGAGCGCGAGATCTCGGAGATCTCCTGCTGGCGCGATTCCGGGTTGGAGCTACCCCGCATGAGCTGGAGGTAATCGACCATGACCAGGCCGATATTGTGCTCGGCCTTCATGCGCCGGCATTTGGCGCGCATCTCCAGCACCGAGATGGCCGGGGTGTCGTCGATGAAGATCTTCGCTTCGTGCAGCTTTCCGGCGCCACGGGCCAGTCTTTCCCAGTCCGATTCAATGAGATGGCCGGTGCGGAGCCGGCTGGCGTCGATCCTCGCCTCGGAACAGAGGAGTCGGGTCACCAGCGATTCCTTGCTCATTTCCAGTGAGAAGATGGCGACGGGGTACGGCTTGTCCGCGTGGATGGCGGCGTTCTGGCCAATGTTGAGGGCAAAGGCGGTTTTCCCCATGGAGGGGCGTCCGGCGACGATGATCAGGTCGCCCGGCTGGAAGCCGGCGGTCATCTCGTCCAGGTCGATGAAGCCGGTCGGCACGCCGGTGACGTGCTCCTTCTTCTCATAGAGCTGCTCGATTGTCTTGATGGTGTCCTTGAGGATGGCGCCGACCGGGTAGAAGGCGGGGCGCAGCTTGTTTTCCGATATCTCGAAGATCACCTTCTGGGCGTTGTCGAGCAGCTCTTCCACGTCCACCTGGTCCTCGAACCCCTGGCTGACGATCTCCGTGGCGGCGCTGATCAGCTTGCGGGTGATTCCCTTCTCCTTTACGATCTTGCAGTAATAGGCGATGTTGGCGGCCATCGGGACGTAATCGACCAGGGTCGCCAGGTAGGCCCCCCCTCCCACCTCCTCCAGTTCCCCCTTTTTCTTGAGGATCGAGGTGAGGGTGATGAGGTCGCACGGCTCGTTGCGGTTGTTGAGCTCGATCATGGCCCGCATGATCTTGCGGTGGGTTTCCCGGTAGAGGTCGTCCGGGGTGATGATCTCCAGCGCCCGGTTGATCGCCTCGTTATCCACGAGGATGCCTCCCAGGATCGACATCTCCGCTTCGATGCTCTGGGGGGGGAGTTTTCTTGAATCAGCTGACGACATGTAATGGCTACCCGCAAGTCTATGGTTGGTTGAGAAAGTGGATACTATAACCCGCGGCCCTTTCCCGGTCAACCATTTTGGCCGAAAGGGAGGCGGTGTCCGGCAAGCGCGGAAAGGGCGCGCTTCAGGCCCCGGTTTCCCGCAAAAAGGCGAGGCTTTTGAGGGGGCGGGTGAGGTGGCAGGCGATGGCGGCGTCCAAAAGCTCTCCCGCCTCCGCCAGTTCCCCGGGGGAGAATCGGACCTGTCCGAATCGCCCGGTATCCATGGCCCGGTTCAGGAGCGCCGCCGTCTGCGCCGCAATAGGTTTACCGGTTTTCCCGCATTTTCCGCAGAGGAGACCGGCAAATGAAGGTGAGAAGCGGAGATCCGGGGCATCGGCCAGTTCGGTGTCGCAGGCGGCGCAACGGCCCAGGGCGGGTTGATAGCCGAGAACCTTGAGCAGGTTGGCTTCGAAAAATCGGCGGTCCGACGGGTCGTTCTCGAACCGGTCAAGTTGCTCCAGGTAGGCGGCAAGGAGGCGGAACAGGCGGTTGTTCTGCTCTGCTTCCGGTACGAGCCGTTCCACCAGTTCACAGGCGTAGGCGGCGTGGCCGATCTTGACCAGTTCCCGGCGGATATTGGGGAAGACGGTGACGATGTCCGCCCCGTTCAGGGTGGAGAGCCCGTCCTTCATGGCGAGTTGCAGGCTCAGGCGGGCAAACGGCTCCAGCGCCCCGCCGAACCGTTTGCGGCTCCTTTTCGCGCTGCGGGCCAATCCCCTGAGCTTGCCGTGCTCCCGGGTGAAGATGGTGACGATCTTGTCCGCCTCGCCATAGTCCATGACGCCGAGAACAAAGGCTTCACATTGTACGTTCTGCATGGGGCAAAATTACCATTCGCCTCGACTTCAGTCAACCTGGAAACGGCAGTCGTCATGGTCCTGCGGAGCAGCCCCTGGCACCTGCCGAATCATCCCCGGTTTAGAGGATAATAATTATTCTGATGCTTGACCGATGCGCGCCCCCCGTGCTATTTGAAAAGGACTTTCAATTTTAAAATTATGCCGGGTTGGGACCTCGGCCGCGAGGCCTGGGCGTACCCCGAAGAGTGCAGGGGTTTGGGTTTTTGATGAAAACGATTTTCAAAATCATGCGACGGGGAAGGAGGCGGGATGGGTCGGCGTCGCAAACGGATTGAACGGCGGTTGGCCATGGCCGGCCGCCAAATTTAAGTTGAAATCATCTACAAAGGAGAGAAGGGCAATGAAAAAGACATTTGTTATTTTGGCGGCAATGGCGATCCTCTGTTCCATGGCGGCAAGGGCGCGCGCCGCAACCGTCGAAGAGCTGCAGGCGCAGGTGGATGGCTTGAGCAGCCAGGTGAAAGCCCTGAGGGAGAAGGATGCCGGGAAGGGTGAGGAGGCGAAGAATGGCGATGGATACCTGAAGGGGGTCTGGGACAGGACCAGGATCGGCGGCTATGGTGAGCTGGACTACGTTTTCAGGAAAGAGAACGGCAACGGTAACGGCGGCAACACCTTCGAGCCGCGTCGGGTCGTGCTCTATGTAGACTCCGGCCTGACCGACTGGCTAACCTTCAACACGGAGCTGGAATGGGAGCATGGCGGGGTGCCTGACGGAGGCCCGGACGGCGGGGTGTCGGTGGAGCAGGCGTTTCTCGATGCCAGGCTGTCCAAGGCCCTGAGCGTCAAGGCTGGTGCAGTACTGATACCTGTGGG
>DAIEGL010000283.1 GCA_027356255.1 Geobacter sp.
AAGGGTGCGCACATGGACGACCAGCCCGGTCCGCTCGTGCAGGAGCTTGAACTCGTCCACGAGCCGCGCCTTGGTGAACGGCTTTTCGTGGGAAACCACGAGGATCATGGCGAAGTCCCCGCCGAGCATGGTGCAGCTGGAATCCTCCAGGTTGCAGCCGAGGCGGAAGAGGACCTCAGATATGTCCGCGACGATGCCGGGGCGGTCCTCGCTGATGACGGTCACGGCGAAATGGGCCAGGTTGGACTTGCGGGATTCACTCATGGGAGCTCCTTTGATGTCGAGCCGTTCTATCCGTTATTAGTTTCAATGTCAACTCCCTGCAATGCCTGACTCCGGTTGAACGACCCTATGCCGCCTGCGAGCCGTCATCGGGAGTAACCAGAAGATCAAGATCGATGTGAAGGGCAGTGGCAAGTTTTTTCAAGAGCGCCACGGACGGTTCGCGTTTGCCGGTCTCAACCTGGGAAATTGCAGCGGCAGTAACCCCGCCAAGCCTTGCCAGCTCCGCAGCGGTCATCCCCCGGTATTCCCGCCATACTTTGACAGGATTCACCCCGTCCAACAGCCTGTCAACAACGACTGCCGGAATCAGCTCCTCCTCGCCGGCATCAACTGCTTTTTTGGCTGAGTCGAAGGCAACTACGTCTGCCAGCATCTCGGAGTCGGCAATGAGCTTCTGATAGTCAGCATAAGCGATAACGGCGTATTCCGGTTTGCCGTCTTTCTTTAAAATCTGTGGTTTCATTGGTAAATACCTCCACGGGCTCCAATGTCGAGGACAAGAATAATAAGCTGTTCGTCAATGATCTCGTAGATCACCCGCCAGTCTCCGACTCGCAGGCGGTAACCGGGACGGCCTTGGAGTTTTTTGGCATTATGGGTGGATGAATGCGGGTTTTCGGCCAGGAGTTGAACCTTGTCACGAATCAGCCGGGCGGTGTTTTTCGGCATCGAATGGAGCGCCTTTAATGCCCTTTTAGTATACGTTATTTGATACATGACATCATGTTAACTATTAGTTAAGCTGAAGTCAAGTGACGATGTAATAGTGTTGCATAAACACCTCGTTGGCTGGGACTACATGGCGTTTAAAGCCGCCAATCTACCGCTTTGTTCAGGAAGGCCGCCTTTTCGTCCGTCAGCAGGGTCTCGTCATAGATGTTCCGCTCCAACCAGGAGACGAGATGCGCCTGGTCCCACCCCGAGTGGTATTCGAACAGTAGCGGTTCCGCCACACCGGGCTGGAAAGGGGTGAACCTCACCTTTTCCTTTTCCAGGTACATCGTGCCGCCCTGGAGCAGCATGCTCCGGGATGGCTTCCGGTTCGGGAAGTTCCGGCGTGCTGTAGGTCAGGCTGTGCTGGTGGGTGAAGAGGTCTTCCGTCTGTTGTTCATCCGGGATATTGATCAGTTCCCTGGCCTCCTGTCGCTCGAAACCGTTGCGCACCAGACCGTACTTGAGGCTTTCGACCGTGGCCGCGCACGGCCGGGTCGGTGATCCCCTCGAAGTGTTCCATCAGGCTGCCGTTTTGCTTGTAGACGCTCAGGCGGCCGGTTTCCTCCTGCTTGAAGGCCTGCATGGTGGCGACGACCGGTAGCCGGGGAATTTATTCCCCGGACAACATCGCAATGGTTCCCGCCGTCACGTACGTGACGGATGAATGGGTGATGCCTCTCAAATCCGTGGGATGAATCCCACGGCTACCGTCAAACGCCCCTGACGGGGCTTTCAATAAAAAAACCGCCTGGCGAACAATTTCCCAGGCGGTTGTCATATCCTCGCTTCAAATCTTATTGATGAACACTTCCCGCGGCTTGCTCGTCCCGTCGGAAGGGCCGACGATCCCTTCCTGCTCCATCTTCTCGATGATGCGCGCTGCCCTATTGTAGCCGATCCGAAGCCGGCGCTGGACCATGGAGATGGACGCCTGGCGGGCCTCGGCAACAAGGGCTACGGCGGCGTCATACTGGGGGTCCACCTCTTCGTCGTCGTCTCCCTTTTCATCGCTTGCCTTCATCTCCAGGATCGACTTCTCGTAGACCGGTTTCCCCTGCTTCTTCAGGAACTCCACCACGCGTTGCACCTCGGTGTCCGAGACGAAGGCGCCGTGGCTGCGTTGCATCTTCGAGGTCCCCGGCGGGAGGAAGAGCATGTCGCCGGAGCCCAGGAGCGATTCGGCGCCGTTGCAGTCGAGGATGGTCCGGGAGTCGATCTTGGATGAGACCTGGAAGGAGATGCGGGCCGGGAAGTTCGCCTTGATGAGGCCGGTGATGACGTCCACCGACGGCCGCTGGGTGGCGAGGATCAGGTGGATGCCGGCGGCTCGGGCCATCTGCGCTAGCCTTGCGATCGATTCCTCGATCTCCCGACCTGCCACCATCATCAGGTCGGCCAGTTCGTCGACGATGACGACGATGTAGGGGAGATGGCCGTGGTCCAGCTCCTCGTCCTTGTTGAGGAAGGCCTGGATGGCGGCCTCTTCGTCCGCCGCCATGTCCTCCACCTCTTCCACCACGACGGTCTCCTTCGCCTGGTTTTCCGTCAGCTCCTTCTCCTCCCGCTCCAGCTGCTTGTTGTAGGAGTCGATGTTGCGCACCCCCTTGTCGGACATGAGGCGGTAGCGCCGCCCCATCTCCTCCACCGCCCATTTGAGGGCGAGCGAGGCCTTCTTCGGATTGGTCACCACGGGGAGGAGCAGGTGGGGAATCCCCTCGTAGACGGAGAGCTCCAGCATCTTCGGATCGACCATGATGATCCGCACGTCGTTGGGGGTCGCGGTGTAGAGGAGGGAAAGGATCATGGTGTTGATGGAGACGGACTTGCCGCTCCCGGTGGCGCCCGCCACCAGGAGGTGGGGCATTTTGGCCAGGTCGGTGACGAGCGGCGCGCCGGCGATGTCCTTCCCCAGTGCCAGCGGCAGCTTCATCTTGCGCTGGCGGAACTCCTCGGCCTGGAAGATCTCCCGGAGGGAGACCATCTCCCGGTCGCGGTTGGGGAGTTCGATCCCCACCACCCCCTTGCCGGGGATGGGGGCGACGATCCTGATGGAGAGGGCCTGGAGGGCCATGGAGAGGTCGTCGGCAAGGCCGGCGATGCGGCTCACCTTGATCCCGGGACCGGGGGCGAATTCGTACATGGTGATGACCGGGCCGGGGCAGATCTCCGCCACCTCGCCGTCGACGCCGAAATCCTTGAGCTTCTTCTCCAGGAGCCTGGCGTTCATGGTCAGGGTTTCCTTGTCCAGGCGCTTCCCGCTCACGGTGGGTGCATCCAGGAGCGACAGGGGCGGGGTCTGGTGGTTGCCGTCGTTCTTGATGAACTCGAAGGCCTCCTGGACCGCAGCGACCTTCTTCTCCTCCTGCCGCTTCTCCTTCTTCGCCACCGGCGCAGGAACGGGAATGGGGGCCGCCGCCGGCTTGATCACCGGGGCGCTTGAGGAGGTCGATTTGTTTTCCTTGTCCAGGAGCTCGCGGTTCAGTGCCCGGCGCTCTCGCATGCGCGACCACCGCTCCTTCAGCGCGCCTAGCCACCAGTCGGCGAAGAGGAGGAAGGAAAAGCGGGAGAGGACCATGATCGCCGCAGCCAGGAGCGGCAGGAGGATGAGGAGCGCCCCCGCCTTGCCGAAGGCCCTTTTCAGGAGGTCGGCGCCCTTGAACCCGACCCAGCCGCCGGTCTGCACCCTCTGGCCGAGGAACTCGGTGAATTCCAGGTTGAAGGCAAACAGGGCGGAGAGGGCCACGAGGAGGGCAAGGAAGGCGATCACCTTGTAGTAGCGCCAGCGCACCTCGTTGTAGCGGAGGGTCCGGTAGGTGATGTAGAGGAGCGCCACGGGCATGGCGTAGGAGGCCAGGCCGAACAGTTGCAGGGAGGCGTCGGCCAGCTGCGCGCCGAACCGTCCCCCCAGGTTGTGGGTCTCCGCCGCGGCCGAATAGCTGTTGAAGGAGAGGTCGCTGCCGTTGAAGGACGCGAGGGCGATGAGGAGGAATATCCCCCCCGCCCCCATGACAATCCCCTTGATCTCCTTGGTGAGCTTTTCTTTTTTAGCCAGCTGGTCTGTCATCTGTACGTGTCCTACATTTCAAGGATGAGCGGCAGGATCACCGGCCGCCTCTCGATGGTCTTGTTGAAGAAGCGGCGCAGCACGCGGCGCACCTCGAGCTTCACCTCGTTCCAGTCGGCCATCACCTCGGTGTTGTGCAGAGCCAGGGTGTCGGTGACCACCCGCCGCGCCTCGTCCAGGTACTCCTGGCTCTCGTCCTCGAACACGAAGCCGCGGGAGACGATGTCCGGGCCGTAGATGATCTCGCCGCTCCCCTGGTTGATGCCGATGATGACCACCACCATGCCGTCCTCGGAGAGGTGCTTGCGGTCCTTGAGCACCACGTTCCCCACGTCGCCGACCCCCTTGCCGTCCACGAAGACCCGGCCGGTCTCCACCCGGTCGATGATGCACCCTTCCCCGTCGCTGAAGGCGATCACGTCGCCGTTCACCGCCAGGATGCAGCGCTCCCTGGCAAGCCCCACCCGCTGCGCCAGCTGGGCGTGCTTGACCAGGTGGCGGTATTCGCCGTGCACCGGGATGAAGTAGCGCGGCCGCACCAGGTTCTGGATCAGCTTCAGCTCCTCCTGGCTGGCATGGCCGGAGACATGCACCTCTGAGACCTTTTCGTGGTAGACCTCCGCCCCGCGGCGGTAGAGGTGGTTGATCAGGTCGGAGATGGTCTTCTCGTTCCCCGGTATGAACCGGGAGGAGAGGATCACCGTGTCCCCCTCCTCCAGCTTGATCTGCTTGTGGTCGTCCATGGCGATCCGGGTGAGCGCCGACATCGGCTCGCCCTGGCTCCCGGTGGTGATCATGCAGATCTCTTCCTTGGGGAGCCGCGGCAATTCCTTCAGGTCGATGAGGAGCCCGTCGGGAATGCGCAGGTAACCGAGCTCCCGGGCGATCTGGACGTTGGCGATCATGGAGCGGCCGTTCAAAAGCACCTTGCGGCCGGAGCGGGCGGCTGCTTCCACCACCTGCTGCACCCGGTGGATGTTGCTGGAGAAGGCGGCGACGATGATCCGGCCGGCACAGCGGGGAAAGATCTCGTCGAATGCGTCACCCACCAGCTTCTCCGAGAGGGTGTAACCCTCCCGTTCCACGTTGGTGGAATCGGCCATAAGCGCCAGCACCCCCGCCTCCCCGTAGCGCGAGAAGGTGGCCAAGTCGGTCAGTTCGCCGTCCACCGGGGTCTGGTCCAGCTTGAAGTCGCCGGTATGGATCACCACCCCCTCGGGGGAACGGATGGCAAGGCCGCAGCCGTCCACAATGGAGTGAGCGACCCGGATGAACTCCACGCTGAAGGCGCCGAGGCTGACCGTATCGCGCGGCTTCACCACCCTCAGGTCCACCTTGTTGTCCAGGTCGTATTCCTTCAGCTTTTCCCGGACGAAACCGAGCGTCAGGGCGGTGCCGTAGATGGGAGGGTTGAGCTCCCGCAGCACGAAGGGAAGGGCGCCGATATGGTCCTCGTGGCCGTGGGTGAGACAAATGCCACGCACCTTGTCGGCCTTGTCGAGCAGATAACCGATGTCGGGAATGACGATGTCGATCCCGAGCATGTAAGGTTCGGGAAACATCAGCCCGCAATCGACGATGACGATGTCATCGCCGTATTCGAAGACGGCCATGTTCAGGCCGATTTCGCCCAGGCCGCCGAGCGGGATGATCTTCAGTCCGATGATGTCGGTTGCTGCTGCTTCCATTTGTTGTCCGTCCCGAATCGTTGCAGGATCAAAAGAGAAAGGCGCCTACTGCGCCTTTGGTTGGAATTGCTGTATTTTCACCAGCCGGGCGATCTTCCCGTCGCAGCGTTCGATCCATTCCCTGCCGGGTGATGTGAGTCCGCGCACCGCGTAAAAAGAGCTGCGCAGCGAGCGGTAAGCGATCAGGGCCTTGTCCACGTCGCCGGCCTGCTCATAATGCTCGCCGATCGTCCAGAGCCTTTCGGCCGCCCGTTCCACCAGGCCGCTGCCGGGGGTATACATGTGGATCGCCGATTCATAGCCGGCGATGGCGGCAATGTAATCGCCGCCGGCCAGGGCCTTTTCCCCCTTGTCGAACTGGGCGTGCTGGCGGTAGAGGGTGTTCCCCCAGATGAGGAAAACGGCGATGAAGGCGATAAGCGCGATGTTGACGGCGATGGTCTTTGCTTTTTCCATAAGATCCCTATTCCAGAAAAAATCCGGGGACGAGAACGAGCAGCGCCCCCAGGAGGGCGGCAATCAGGCCCGCCAGTGCGACCAGGGCGGCGAGGATGTCAAAGGGGCTCCTCAACCGATGGGCAGCGGGGAGTCCCCAGGCGATGGCGGCTATGCCGACGACAATCATGGCGCTGTAAAGAATCATCATCATTTCACTCCAGACCTGCGGCGATGGCTGTTCTCACCCGCTCCATCAACACCGGGCTTTCCTTGCCGTTATACACGGCGGTGCTGACCGGCTCGGCAAAGCTGATCCTGAGTATGCCCGGATAGAGCTCCAGGCGGTTGCGCGGGTTTATCCGCATGCTGCCGTTGATGGTAAACGGGACGATCGGTACGCCGGACTTCGCCGCCAGCAGGAATCCCCCACGCTTGAAAGGAAGGAGGCTGCCGTCCTTGGTGCGGGTCCCCTCCGGGAAGACGACCACGCTGCTGCCGTTCCTGATCCGCGCCGCCGCATCGTTCATGCTTTTCAGGGCGCGGCGGCCGTCGCTCCGATCGAGGGGGATATATCCGGCGCGGCGCATGGCGCTGCCGAAGATGGGAACGCGGAACAGCTCTTCTTTCGCGATCCAGGAAAACCGCCGCGGGATTGCCAGGGAAAGGGCGAGAATGTCGAAATTTCCCTGGTGGTTCCCCATGTAGATGACCGGTCCGTCGTCGGGGACCTTTTCCAGCCCATCCACCCGGACCTTGATCCCGGCGAGGCGAAGCCCCCACCGGCTCCAGAACCTGGCGCATTTATGGGCGAAGGCGCCGCTCGCGTCGAAGAAAGTGCCGCAGACGGCCGTTGCACTGCACATTAAGGTGAACGGGACAAAAAAGAGCAGATAAATACGCGCACGTAGCATAAATCGACATAACTCCGAAAATTATCCGCGTTAAGGTACTGTTTTTTCTCGACAGAGTCAAACCAAATATCGCTTGCCTAAAGGGCGCATTTTCTATAGACTGCCTCCATTCAGCGCAATGCGAAAATAGGTGATATAAGGAGTTGCCCCATGGCCAGTCTCAATAAAGTCATGCTGATCGGAAACCTGGGAAAGGACCCGGAGGTGCGGTACACAGCTTCCGGCACCGCCGTTGCCAGCTTCTCCCTCGCCACCAGCGAGCGGTTCAAGAGCAAAAGCGGTGAGTGGGAAGACAAGACCGAGTGGCACAACATCACCCTCTGGGGGCGGCTTGCCGAGATCGCCGGCGAGTATCTCTCCAAGGGGAAGACCGTATATATCGAGGGGCGCCTCCAGACCCGCAAATGGCAGGATCGGGACGGCAAGGACCGCTACACCACCGAGATCGTCGGGGAGAAGATGCAGATGCTCTCCGGCCGCGGTGAAGGGGGAGGAAGCGGCCGCCAGGGTGGCGGCAGACCGTCGGGCCAGGAGGAGTACGGCGGGGCGCCGAGCTACGAGGAGCCGGTTTTCAACCCTGACGATGATATCCCGTTCTAGGCACACCCGGCTTTCCGGTTAACGGCATTTCCAAAAAGGCAACCGCTTCGGTTGCCTTTTTGCTATCCACGTACCCCCATTCGATTTGATCCATGCTAAAAATTTATTGTAAGAGTAAAATTATGCGGACATGGCGGTTATTTCCGGTTATTATTGCAGACCGTATGATTACTTCTGCCGGGAGGGGCACATGAAGATTCGAAAAAAGATTCTGGATTTCGAGTTTGAGGAGGTGCTGGACGTAAAGACCCGCGAGCTGATCCGGGTCGGCTGCGCGGTGGCTGTCGGCTGTCCCACCTGACTGAAGAAGCACTTCGCGGTCGCGAAGGAGGCCGGGGCGACCCGGGCCGAACTGAAAGAAGCCATGGCCTACGGTATCATCGCCCCGTCCGGCCGGGCAAAGAACTTTGCCGTGGGAATGGCGGAGGAGCTGGAACTGGAGCTGTAATCTTGCCGAAATTGCCGTTTTTGCCTGACATCCTGGCGGGCCGGCCGTCGAAGCGGGTCTCCATCCGCAGAAACGTGGTCAGCCTTTCGCTGCCTGTGCTCCTTTCCTCCCTTTTCCAGCGGCTCGTCTCCATAGTGGACATCTTCATGGTCGGCGGTCTCGGCGCGGCGGCCATTGCCGCCACCGGCCTGGGCCAGCTCCTCATCTTCGTCGTGATGACGGTGTTCTGGGGGCTCGCCACGGGCACGACCGTGGTCGTTGCCCATCTGTGGGGAGGAGGGAGCCATGCGGAGGCCCGACGGGCGTCCTTTGCAGCCTGCCTTGCCTGCGCGGGGATGGCGGTTGCGGCGAGCTTTCTCGGCTGGACCTTCGGCGACGACCTGGCCCGTTTCCTCGGGGCGAACAGCGACGTGCTCGCCTATGCCGCCGGATACATCCGGCTGGTTTTTCTCTGGTTCGTCTTCACCGCCGGGCTCAACATCCTCTCCGCCGTCATGCACGGCACCGGCAACACGCGCACCCCCATGGAAGGGGTCATCCTCGTCAACGTCCTCCACGTGCTGATCGCCTATCCGCTCATCTACGGCAAGCTGGGGCTCCCCCGGCTGGGGGTCACCGGCGCCGCCTACGCCATCAACATCTCGGAGCTGTGCGGTTTTCTCTACCTTCTGTTCCAGGCCATGCGCAAGCGCTACATAAAGGTCGGCCGACCCGACCTGCACCTGTTCCGCAAGGTGTGGCGGGTCGGCTACCCGGTGGCCCTGGAGCGGATCGCCCAGCAGTCGGGGCAGCTCTTCTATTCCAAGTTCATCATCAGTTACGGCACGGCCGCCTACGCCGCCCACCAGATCGGCCTCTCCATCGAGTCCCTCTCCTTCATGCCCGGGGCCGGGATGGGGATCGCCGCCGCGACTCTCATGGGACAGGCGCTCGGGGCCAAGAAGATCAGCCGTGCCCGGATCAGCCACACGGAAGCGCTCAGGCTGGCGATCATGGTCATGGCGGCCATGGCGCTCCTCTTCTTTTTCTTCCCCCACCTTTTGATCGGTCTCTTCACCAGCGACCCGGACGTCATCGCGAATGGGTGCGTTTTCCTGAGGCTGGTGGCCTTCGCCCAGGTGCCGCTGGCGATCTCCTTCGTCTACGCCGGGAGCCTGCGCGGCACCGGCGACACCCACTACGTTTTTCTCGTCACCCTCGCCGCCATGTGGGGTATCCGGGTGCTATTCTCCTACATTGCCGCCGTACCGCTCCATCTGTCGCTCTACATGGTGTGGGGGGTGTTCCTCCTCGACTGGCTGTTCCGCGCCGTGGCCTTTGCCTGGCGATACAGGGAGCGCGACCTGCACCAGATAATCCTCTGAAAACGGAAACGGCCGCAATCCCTTGGATTGCAGCCGTTTGGCCTTGATGGGCATCTGCATAACGGGCTATTTCGCCCGGTACCCGATCCTGATGGCGCCCCAGTGCCTGTTGTCTATATACACCGGGGTTGACATGTCGTTCATGATCTCGCCCGTGTCCCTGATGTAGGTCTGAAGGAGGAACGTGTCGGTATTTTTCGCCGCCCGTATGCCGGTCCTGTCGTCAAATATTCTCTTCGTCCTGTTGTTGATCTTGTCGGTCTCCGGGTCCCCGGTCAAAGGCTTGGTATAGCGAAGGTTGTGGCAGGGAACGTAGCCGTTGTCATCGACGCAGATGGCAAAGAAGATCTCGCCGCTCTCGGCGACG
>DAIEGL010000293.1 GCA_027356255.1 Geobacter sp.
GTCTCAGTGCCGGCACGCTGCAAAGCGGCAATCGCCCG
Source organism: Geobacter sp. (assembly GCA_027356255.1). Lineage (GTDB taxonomy): Bacteria > Desulfobacterota > Desulfuromonadia > Geobacterales > Geobacteraceae > Geotalea. The sequence continues at coordinate 39 of DAIEGL010000293.1, forward strand.
CTTCATCAGCTCCTTGCCGATCCCGAGGCCGCGCCGGTCGCTGCGGACGATCAGGTTGCCGATCCAGCCGCTGGTCCCGTAGCTTACGGCGGTGACGAATGCGACCGCCCCCTCCTCGTCGCGCACCGCGAAGCATCCGTCGGGAAAGGTACCGAGGAGAAAGTCGAACTCCCATGGGTCGCACAACCACCCCTCTTCCGCCGCCAGGCGGAGAAAGGCATCAATGTCGGCACGCCTGAACCGGTCTGTCTGTATCGCCCTCACCCCGCGGTCAAAGCCTGGCCGTTCACCGTACCCGCCGTTTCGGCGTACGCCACGTCCTGGCCTATCAGCCCGACGGCGTCGGCACGGCACTGGCGGCAATGCTTGAACTGGCCGATGATCTGCTCGTTGGCGCTGCGCACCGCATCCAGCTCAGCCTGCGTCGGCGGAACGACCCCGGCAAACTCGGCCTGGGGAATGAGCGGCATGACGTTCATGATGGACGCCCCCAGTTCCTTCACCTTCGTGCCGATGAGCGGCACCTGCTCCTCGTTGACGCCGGGGATGTAGACCGTATTCACCTTGACGGTCATGCCGTATGCTGCGGCACGCCTTACCCCTTCCAACTGGTTGGCGATCAGGATTTCAGCGGCCTGACTCCCGGTCAGTTTTTTGCCCTGGTAGAGGATATGTCTGTAGATTTTCGCCCCCACCGCAGGGTCGAGCGCGTTGATGGTCACCGTCAGACTGTGCAGGTCGAGCGCCTCCAGAAGGTCGATCTTCTCCGGCAGGAGCAGGCCGTTGGTGCTCATGCACTTCATCAGGTGGGGAAACTCCGCGCCGACGAGCCGGAAGGTCTCGAAGGTCTCCTCGTTGGCCAGCGGGTCGCCGGGACCGGCGATGCCGACCACCTTGATGATCGGACCGAGAATATTGCTCGTCACCACCTCCCGAACCTTGACTATCGCCTCCTCCGGGGTAAGTATCCTGCTCGCCACGCCGGGGCGGGACTCGTTGGCGCAGTCGTGCCTCCGGGAACAGTAGCCGCACTTGATGTTGCACCGCGGCGCAACCGCCAGATGCATGCGGCCGTTCTTATGATGGTTGCCGCCGAAACAGGGATGCCCCTGTATGTTCTTCCGCTCGTTGCACGATGTTGCCATGATAGCTCTCCTTTCGGCCGGGGTTATCTCTGTTGCCGGCATAAAGAAAAAGGCGCTGACTGCTACTGTCAGCGCCCTTGCCGAACAAAAAAAACCCGGCAGGGGAATATTCCCGCCGGGCTTCGTTGCCTTTTCCGGGACACGCCGTCGTGTCCGTTGCAACATGGTTATGGCATTAAGCGTGCCAGAATTTAATTAGCGCAAATCCCCTTTAAAATAGCCGGGTTCCGTGGTCATACCCCGGAATGCCTCCCTCCTCCATGCCCATTTTAGCAGAATGTGATTATTTTTTAGGCAACATGCGGACGGGAGGTGAAAGACCTTTTCCCCCCCAGCCCCGCAACCGGCGGATTCGGCACGACGCTGCGGATGAGGATTGCTTATTGCATCCGTATCGATGGATGGCAAACAGGGATGGTCCGATGGTGAATGCGCATTTCGACATAGACGAGATAGTCTCCCGCGCCCAGGCCGCTTTTATAGGTCTTGCCGTCGGCGACGCCCTCGGCGCGCCGGTCGAATTCATGACCTCGGGGGAGATCAGATCGAAGTACGGCACCCTGGACGAGATCGTCGGGGGAGGCTGGCTGCGGATCAAGGCGGGCAACGTGACCGACGACACCGAGATGTCACTCTGCGTCGCCAGGGCCGTTGTTTCGGCCGGGGAAATGTCGCTGCCGGGGATTGCGGACAACTTCGCCGCCTGGCTGAAGTCGAAACCCATCGATGTGGGGGACACCTGCCGGCGGGGGATCAGGAACTACATGCTGAAGGGGACACTGGAAACCCCGTTCAACCAGTGGGACGCCGGCAACGGCGCGGTCATGCGCCTTCTGCCGACAGCCCTCTGCACGCTGGGGGACGACGGGCTGTTAAAGCGCCAGGCAGTCGCTCAGGCCCATATCACCCACAACCACCCGCTCTCCGACGCCGCCTGCATCTGCCTCGGGCGCCTCGTACACCTCTCCCTCGCCGGATTCTCAAAGCCCCGCCTGCGCCGGGAGGTGGATTCCCTCATCGAGGAACACCCCGGCTTCCGCTTCGATCCATACAAGGGGCTCGCCACCGGCTATGTGGTGGACACCATGCAGACGGTTTTCCATCACTTCTTCAGGGGAAGAAATTTCGAGGAATGCCTGGTCAACACGGTCAACCAGGGTGGCGACGCCGATACAACCGGAGCCGTCATGGGTATGCTCGCGGGAGCCTATTTCGGACGGGAAAACATTCCCCGAAAATGGATAAAGAAGATGAACAAAAACGTCATGAACGAGGTTTCCACCCTGGCCGCGCGGCTGGTGGAGCTCTCCCCCCTGGGGAAGGGGCGCACTTCCCAATAAAGTTACCGGCACAGCCCATTCATCTGCCAGGCAACAGCAAATCGCCCCGGTAAGGGGCATTTTTCTGAACCGTAAACGTGTCAAAGGCGCTGTAACTCCCCGTGCTGCCGCGGTAACTTGTCACCGTCACCGCCCCCCCCTTGATATCCACCACACTGAAGTAATAGGTGTCTGGAGCATTGGAGACATGCCAGAGAGTCGGGTCCACTGTAATGGGACCAGGCTCTACCGGTGCGCCGCAGGTGCCGTTGAGAAGCTGCACCACGTTGTTCTTCCAGGCGGGCAGTGGCGGGTAGGTCTGGGGAAGGGGGAGAATACTGCTGTCGATGGTCTTCCGGGAATAAAGATGGCTATGCCCACAGAAATAGATGTCAAAGCCGTTATTATCCAGGAGACTCCACAGATTCGTATAGGTGGAGTTCGAGGAAGAGCCGGTGACGGAGTAATGGGGCACATGAACGAAAAGGAATTTATGGGTGGCCCTGGTCTGGGCTACTTGTGTGGCGAGCCAGTATAATTGAACGGCATCAATCGAGCCGGAAAGGGTATCATCCACATCTGCGATGAGATAATAGGGGTCCAGTACGGCAAATAAGGCGCTGCCGCCGGGAGAGGTGAAGGAATAGACCAGCCGCTCATACCCGGCCGGCCCGTTATTCGGATTGCCACTCCATACCGACTGGAATTCGGTCTGATTGGCCAGGATAAATTTGCCCGCATGGGTGTCGTAGAGCTCGTGGTTGCCCATAATCGTATAGAGGGCTATGCCTGCATTCGTGAGGGGCGCCATGACGTCTTTCCAGGCTTGGAAGCTATAGAAAGAGGTACTGGAGTCTTGATAATGCCCCCGGTAGGCCATGTCCCCACCGAAGATTACAAACTCCGGTCGGGGCGACAACGCAAGGATCTGGGCATTGATGGCCTTCAAAACGGGGGTGTTGATCATGTCGACAGGGGCCGGGGGAGAGCCGTGGGTGTCGGAACGGCTGTCGGCCAGAAAGACGAAGCGCAGGGTCTCGGCATCTCTGCTGCTTCCAGGTCCGTCGTTTGAGCATGACATGACGATGGCCGCGTAAAGCGCCACAATCATGAATAAAATGTATTGCCTGATTTTCAGTCTTTTGAGAATTATTTTGTTTTCAGCCGGGTTCAATTGAAAACCGGGACGACATGCTCGCTGACCTGCGGGGTGCTGGTGACCCGCGTCAGCGAACCGCCCTTTGCCAGGTCCGCATAGAACACGTCACTGACGTACGAGGACAAGCCGGTTATCGTTCTCCCCTCCAGGAGTATCCTGTTGCCGCAGGCATTGGCAAAGACCTCGGCCATATGGATATCCTGCGGTATGGTCCCCAATACGACGAGCCGGCTGCCGGTAGCGGCATCGAAAGATTCCAGCTGCCCCCCCCTGAAGTCCACGATCGACGTGATTCCGGCGGCCCTGATGAAATATTGGGGAACCACCTCGGACCGCGTATCGAATATGTTCTGGAACGAGCCTCCCACCCAGAAGGCATTGGGCGTTTCGCTCCGGCCGAGCCCGTTTTCAAGGACGGTTCCCGCCGTTGTGGCGCCGCTACTGGATATCTTGTCGAAGTAGGCGAGGTTTCCTCTGGCGCCGATGAATATCAGGATTTCGCCGTTCGCAGCGGTCACCAGGTCCACGGGAGCAGTACCGGGAGCCACGCCGCTCTTGCCCGTCGTTCTTAGCTTGTACTGTGCCCCGTCATCCAACACGTAAACCACCTTTTTGTCGGTATATGCCAGCTGGTGGATGGTGCCGGTTTCCGCGGCGATCTGCTCAGCCTGTGCAGCCCCCCCCAGGGGTACGCTCAAGAGTTTGCCTCCGTCCGCAAAGTATATGTTGCTGCCGTCCTTGGTCGCAATCGTGGCAGCGGTGGAAGAGGCGGTGAATGTGTACAGGACGCCGGAAACGGCACCGCTCCCCGTGTTGTAGGCATAGAGCTTGCCGTCCACCTTGAGGAAAACGGTATCGATGGTGAAGTCAACGACTTCCGCATTGTCGGCAAAGGAGACGACCGTTACGTCGCTGCCGGCGCTGAAGTTCGCGTCGAATTTTTTCACCGCGCTGCCGTCCACCGCGAGCCAGCCGGCAAGAGCCCCGGATGGTTTGTAGTAAAGGGGCGCCAGCGGTTGTTTTGCCGGCATCGGGGCATCGGCGGCGCCCATCCCGACCTTGATCATCCTCCAGCCCCCCCCCGCCGTCCGGTATATGTACTGCGCATTGTCGTGGTTGGCGAAATCCGCGGCGACCGTCGGCGTACCGGCCATGGTATCGGCGGAAGTTTCATTGCTGAGTCGGGCAGGGGTCGGCGTTCCCCCTCCCTTCAAGGCGCTGACCTTGAAGAATTGCCCACCCTTCACATATACGACCGTCCGGGTGAGGGTATCGGACACCTTCATCCCGACCGGGTCGTATGTGCCGTGAAATATGGAGGTTGCCCGGCTGATCGCTCCGCTTTCCACAGCGACGGGGCTTGCCGGATTTGCCGGGTCCACTGCGCCGATGCTCCCCTGGTAGAAAAGATACGCCGCATTCTGCGCATTGTTCCCCTGGGAAATGGTTCCGCCGTTGCCGCTGCCGCTGCCGCCACTGCCGCTGCAACCGGCGACTGCAAGGACAAGCGACGTCATGGCGGCAAGACTCAAGGTCCTCAATTTGATGGTTTTCACGGTACCCTCCATGAACAGAGCCTGACAGGCCGATTCATTAATCGGCATTTATTAATCATGCCTACAATTAACTAATACCGGGATTCGGCTACTTGTCAAGAAAGTCAAAGCTGCATTTTTTAACGAATAAGGCCGTCCGGCATATTTGCGGACGGCCTTATTTTTTTCGCACCGGGAGTCTGTCTGAGCAAACGCTCCGTTTCCGGTCCGACTCCTATTTATGCAGTTTGCGTCTGATCAAGGCAAAGCCCAGCAGCCCCGCCCCGACCAGGAGAAATGATGCGGGTTCAGGAACCGGCGCATTGCCGCCGCTCCCGCCGCCGCCCCCGCCGTCAGGGTTTCCGTCGTCATGGGGGAAACGATCGAAAAGGTTATCGAAACCGTCGAATAGATCATCCAAGAAATTGTTTCCGGGCAACGTTGCGACGATCCCGGAGAGGTCGCCGAACCCGCTGCCGTGGTTACCGGTAAAGTTGGCAGAGGAGAGGATCGTGTCTTCGGAAATGCTGTTCACAGGCTGAGACCAGCGCGGTCCAAGGTTCGCCATGTTCACGGAGAGCAGGTTGGCATCATAGTCGAGGTCAAGCCCCCAACCGGCCAAGGACTGGATGTCCATGTCGAAGTAGCTCCCCGCCAGCTTGTTGCCGAATTCAGGGGTAAACGCAACCATGATCGCGTGAGCGGTCCCAACCCCCATCATCAGCAGGCCCAGTAACATTGCCACTATCAAAGTCGATTTTTTCATTTTTCCGTACCCCCTTCAGTTGCTGATTTGCATTGTGTCGCGACAGTTGACGGAACGCGTCAGCTCCCACAGCCGACACACGATCGTTGACAAACACGAATGCATACCGCATGCCGATAGCTAACACGTTGATATCGCTGGACAAATATTTGAACAACCAACGACATGTAAATATATCCGACAGTTGGGAGGGGGGGACCCGTGGTGAGGAAAGGCTCGCAAAGGCAATCATTGCCGCGATTTACGGCATTGAGGGAGTTGAACGGTTATTTACAGCGCATGTCGAATAACTTAACGGGGGTTCAGGATTTTCATCAGAGCGTGCAGGGGACCATCCTGACATGGTACTCCCCGCCGATCACCATGTACTCCCCCTCCCCTTTCATGATGCTGTTGGGGAGGAGGTCGTTGTAGAAAAATATCTTGGAGAGCGGGACACTCACCTCCCAGACCGTGAAGCCGAACTCCCAGGCGCGCTCCTCCACGGAGGTGAAGGAAACCAGGTTGTTCAGGCGGACGATCTGCTCCCGCTTGGCCAGTTGCTCCAGGACCTCATGCTCGCTGGCATCGAAGGTCCCCCGGTAGAGGGTGAGCCAGCGCTCGTTCGGATGCCTTTTGGCCAGCTCGTACTGGCAGTATTCGTAGAGGAGATCCAGCTGGGAATTGATGGCGTTGGTCCGGGCACTCCCCTTGGTCCGGTCCATGGCGAAGGTCATGTACTCTTCGCTGTGGATACCGGGGATGCGGATCTTGTGGAAGGTGGGGGGGATGCCGATGCGGCTTTCGACCCATCCCTTGAGGACGGCGCCTTCAATGGAATTGGAATCCATCATCCAGCCGCGGAGGAAGCGGAGATAGCTGTTTTTGATGCTCTTTTTCGCCGTATCGGTCGATTGGCTTTCCCACTGGTGGAGCTGGAACTTGACCGACATGTAGTCGTTGAAAACGAGGGCCCGCCCGGAGGCGTCCGGGATGGTGTCCAGCTTCTGGAAAAGGAAGCGATTGGCTCCCCGCACCCCCTGGATCTCCAGCGGTTGAGGATTGTCGTTGAAATGGCGCGAGGCGATGACCCAGGGGGGAAGATTACAGTGATTGAAGGAAGGACTCTGCATGGGCCACACCCTGTTGCGAGGTTCGAGGTTCGAGGTTCGAGGTTCGAGGTTCGAGGTTCGAGGTTCGAGGTTCGAGGTTCGAGGTTCGAGGTTCGAGGAACGAGGTTCGAGGAACGAGGAACGAGGTTCGAGGTTTGAGGTTCGAGAATAGTTTATCCTCGTTCCTCGGACCTCAATCCTCGGTCCTGTTTCTCTACAGTATTTTTGCCAGCTCCACCAGGGCAGGCTTGATCGGCCCGTCCGCAACGAAGGTGTCAAGCCCGAGCCGCTCCATCTCCATCTGCGGCCCCTGGCCGATCTGCGCGCAGACAACGGCACGGCAGTTCTTCAGGGCATCGGATATGGCAGCCAGGAGGTGGGCGCGGAGCGGATGGTCCTGGTCGTAGGAACAGTAACGTTCCACCTTCTTTTCGTCCACGAGACGCGCATCGTTTCCGGCCACGTCATAGATGAGAAACCGCTCCGCATGGCCGAAATGCTGGTTGATCTCTTTTCCGTCTTTAGAAGCTACGGCGATCAGCATAATCTGTCTCCTTTTGTAGGGGCAGGCCCGTGTGCCTGCCCTTGAATGCGGGCGGCCACGCGGGGCCGCCCCTACAAAATCGCGTCCGGATTACAGCGTTACCGGCTCGAACGAGAAACACTTCTTCGAGCAGGTCCGGCCGCAGGCCTGGCAGCCGATGCAGTTGTCCGGGTTGGCCACCCTCATGAACATCTTGGCGGAATCGTCCTCGTCCACCTCTTCGAAGGCGAGCACGCCGTGGGCGCAGACCTTGTAGCAGCGGGCGCAGCCGATGCAGTTTTCCTCATCGATCGCCTTGATGAACTCGGGGGTGTATTCGGTCTTGTTTCTTCTGAGTCCTGTGATGTAAGCCATTTCCTATCCTCCTGATTGTGGTGTGTTTTAGCAGGGGCGTACCCTTGGGTCGCCCGCAGGGGTTATCAATCCTCTAAAAACGATGCCGCCTGGTCCTTGTTCATCGCCTTCCTGAGCCAGGGAGGGGGTGTCCCCTTCAGCACCCCCTGCAGCTTGGCGACGATCTCCGCAACGGGAACCTCGGCATTGGTCTTCATGGGGTGGATCTTCCGCGCCACCAGCTTGGCGGCCGCGGGACCGCCGATCTGCATTGTGTAGACAATGGCGCAATCCTTGAGCAGGTCGGCCCGGGCACAGATCTTGTCCTCTTCATCCTCGCCATGGCTACCCACCGTGACCGTTTCCAGGTAACGGGCCTCGTCCGGCCCGATTTCCCATATATGGAAACTGTCCGACATGCCGAAATGCTGATCGATCATCTCACCGGTCTTCGTCGTAAATGCGATTTTCATAAGACACCTCGTTAAGTTTGCTTTCTAACTATCCCTCGGAGCGTCGATTTTTCGTCCTGGCAAGGCTGTCGAAGGATTGCGCGGAGGCGTGGCCGCGCCACGTCGCACAAGCGATCCTGAAGACTTACGCAGCCAGGGCGGAAAAGCGGCGCTCCTTTAGTTGTGCGCCAGTTTTTGCGCTTCCTTTGCATTGGCCTGGAAGATGGTCGCCGTCTCGAAAACGAGGTTCATGGTTCCCCGGTAGCCGACGTACATCTTCTGGTGCGCCCCCAGCCGGTCGAATACCGGCAGCCCGGCCCGCAGGAGCGGTATCCCGCCGAGCCTTGCCGCCGCCTGGCGGCCGTTGGAGTTGGCCACCAGGAGATCGCTCCCCTGGGCGGTGTTCTCCAGGTCTTCCAGGTCGCCGACG
>DAIEGL010000008.1 GCA_027356255.1 Geobacter sp.
GGTGAACCAGATCATCCCGGTGGATGTCTACGTTCCCGGCTGCCCACCGCGGCCGGAGGCGTTCCTCCAGGGGCTCATGCTCCTCCAGGAGAAGATCAAAAAGGACGAACACCCGGCAAGGCCGGTCCTCCACATGCAGGGAGGGAGCCAGGGGACCACGGCGCCGGTCCTGACGGACGGGGTCACCAAGTCCCGCGACCCGCGCGGCCCGGGGATGGAGGGGACCGCCGTCCGCGGCACCTCGGTGCAGCACCCCCGGTTCTGGATGCCCCGCACGGACGAGATGTGGCGCCCGCCGGCACCCAGACACCCCTACCCGGACTTCGGCCTGGCCGGCGAGCTGGAAGGCGCCTTCGGCGGGCGGGTAACGCCCGACCCGGCGGCGACCGACATGCTCACCTACCGGGCCCCGGCGGAACTGGTGCCGGCCGTGCTCAAATGCCTGAAGAACCGTGACCACAACCCGTTCCGGCGCCTGGAGGATATCGCCTGCGTGGACGAGTCATGCCGCCGGGAGCGGGAGCGCTACCGGGACTTCACCATCAACTACCACCTCCTCTGCTTCGACACCCCCGGCCATCTCCGCATAAAGACGGAGCTTTCCGGCACAGAGCCTGAGATGCCGAGCGCGGCCGGTGTCTTCCCCGCGGCCAACTGGTACGAGCGGGAGGCATTCGACATGTACGGCATCCGCTTCAGCGGCCACCCGAATCTCCGCCGCATCCTCATGCCCCCCGACTGGGAGGGGCATCCGCTCCGCAAGGGGCACCCGTTCCGCGCCACGGAGATGTCCCCGTACACCACGGAGGACGCCCGGCGTCACGAGCCGCTCCCCGCCGCCGACTTCTTCGACCGGCCGGACGAGGAGACCCTGGTGCTCAACCTGGGGCCCCAGCACCCCGGCACCCACGGCATCATCCGCTTCATCCTGAAGCTCAAGGGGGAGGAGATCGTCGATATGGATGCGGACATCGGCTTCCACCACCGGGGAGCGGAGAAGATGGGGGAAAGGCAGCACTGGAACCAGTTCATCCCCTACACCGACCGGATCGACTACCTGGCCGGGGTGCAGAACAACTTGGCCTACGTGAACAGCGTGGAACGGCTCTGCGGCATCACCGTCCCGGAGCGTGCCGTCTTCATCCGGGTGATGCTGGCCGAGCTCTTCCGGATCGCCAGCCACCTGGTCTGGCTCGGCACCTTCGCAGCAGACGTGGGGGCCATGACCCCGGTCTTCTACACCTTCACCGACCGGGAGAAGATATTCGACATCGTCGAGCAGATCACCGGCGGGAGGATGCACCCGGCCTGGTTCCGCATCGGCGGCGTGGCGGATGACCTGCCGGAGGGATGGGAGGACACGGTCAGGGCGTTTCTCGACTGGTTCCCGCCGCGGCTAAAGGAATACGAGGAGCTTCTGAACGACAACCCGATCTTCACGGCCAGGCTCAAGGGCGTGGGGGGGATCACCCTGGCAGACGCCATCGAGTGGGGGGTTTCCGGCCCCAACCTGCGGGCCTGCGGCTTTGCCTGGGACCTGAGAAAGAAGATCCCCTACGCCGGCTACGAGCGGTTCGAGTTCGACGTGGCGACGGCAGAGGGGGGGGACTGCTACGCCCGCTACCTGGTACGGGTCGAGGAGATGAAGCAGTCGCTCCGCATCGTCCGGCAGTGCCTCGACGGCATGCCGGGCGGCCGCTGGATCACGGGCGACTACCGATTCGTTTTGCCGCAGAAACGCGACACCCTGAACGACATCGAGTCGCTCATCCACCACTTCGTCAACTCCACGAGGGGGATGGCCCCGCCGCGCGGGGAGTGCTACACGGCCATCGAGGCCCCCAAGGGGGAGAACGGCTACTTCGTCGTCTCGGACGGGCTCAATATCCCCTACCGGGTCAGGATCAAGACGCCGAGCTTCCCCCACATCCAGGCGCTGCCGTTGATGAGCAGGGGGTGGCTGGTGGCCGACTTCCTGGCGATCATCGGCTCGATCGATTTCGTACTGGCGGACCTTGACCGATGACAACCGAAGGGAAAAAGATGAGGAGATTCGAACATCGCGGAGAGCCGCTACTCCCCCGTTCCAAGTTTTTCAGGCGGCTGTTCAGGCATGCCTCGCTCTCGTTCGGATTCATCGCCGTGTCGCTGGTCATCGGCATCCTGGGCTACCGGCATTACGAGGGGATGTCGTGGGTCGATGCCTACGTCAACGCCGCCATGATCCTGGGTGGGATGGGGCCGGTGGGGGAACTGTACACGGATGGGGGAAAGCTGTTCGCCGGCCTGTATGCCCTTTACAGCGGCCTTGTGGCCATCATTGCCGTGGGCATTCTGGCCGCACCCATACTGCACCGGTTCCTGCACCATTTTCACATGGAGACCGAATGATTCCCGACACCCTGAAAAAAGAGCTGACCGAACGCATCGCCGCCGCCGTCACCACCCGCGAAGCGGCGGTGGACGTGATGAAGGAACTGCAGGGGCATTACGGCTGGCTGACCGACGAGGCCGTCACGGAAGCGGCGGCTCTCCTCGGCCTCACGCCGCTCCACGTGGAGGAACTCGCCACCTTCTACGAGATGATCTACCGGCGGCCGGTGGGGAAGCGGGTGATTCATGTCTGCGACTCCATATCCTGCTGGGCCGTGGGGGGAGAGACCATGATGGCCGATCTGGCCCGCCGCCTCGGTGTCGAGCCGGGTGGAACGACCGCGGACGGGCTGTTCACGCTCCTCCCCTGCTGCTGCCTGGGGAACTGCGGCGAAGGTCCGACCATGATGATCGGCGACAACCTGTACGGCAGGGTGACGCCGGAGCGGATAGACGAGATACTGGCGCAGGAGCGAAAGACGCTGTAAAACGCACGCCATGCGCCCCCATAAAAAAAGGAGGAAAGAACCATGAAAAAGGGAGTGACCGCAACAATCGCCATGATCTGCATGGCAATGTTCGCCGCCAATGGATTCGCGGACACCAGGAAGGGTGAGCGGATCAACGGGAAGAAGGAGTTCGAAAAACACTGCGCAGCCTGCCACGCCAATGGCGGCAACATCGTCAATCCGGCCAAGCCCCTGCACAAAAAGGAACGGGAGGCCAACGGCATCAGAACCTGGAAGGACATCATCGCCAAGATGCGCAATCCAGGTCCGGGGATGACCAAGTTCGAGAAGAAGGACGTCCCCGACAAGGAAGCAAAAGCGATCGCCGCGTACATCCTGAAGACCTTCAAGTAGGCTTCACCAACCCGGACCCGCTCCGGCAGCTCTCAAGGAGGCCCAGATGAAAACAACCGCGCTGTTGACCTTCGCCCTCGCCCTCACCGTTTCCTCCGGAACCGCCCTGGCTAAAGGGATGAAAGGCGAAGCGGTTTTCAAGACAAAGTGTGCCATGTGCCATCCCAACGGCAGCAACGTTATGAATCCGAAACTGACGCTCAGAGGAATGAGAAACAGCAAGATCATTATCGACAAGATCCGCAAGGGGGGCGGCGGCATGACCGCCTTTGACCGGAAGGCCATCTCCGATGCCGACGCCAAGGCGGTCGCCGCCTACATCATCAAGACATTCAGCAAATGACCGGGAGCCGGCAGCAGCACTGCCGCTGCCGGGACAGATATGATCGCATGCAAACGCATCTATGACCCGCCGGGCGCCGACGACGGCCGGCGACTGCTGGTGGACCGGCTCTGGCCACGCGGGGTCTCCAGGGAGGCGGCGCGGCTCGACGACTGGCTGAAGGAGCTGGCGCCCAGCGACGGCCTGCGCCGCTGGTTCGGCCACAACCCGGCGCTCTGGGAGGAGTTCCGCGCCCGCTACCGGGAAGAGCTGAAAACGCATGTCGAGATGCTGGACGATCTCCGCGCCGAGGCGAAAAGAGGGAGCGTCACCCTCCTCTTCGCAGCCAGGGACACGGAGCACAACAACGCGGTGGTGCTGAAGGAGATGTTGAACGAAGGCAAATGATGGAACAGGTCCTCTTCCGACATAACCGCCCCGGCAGGATGGTCACTTTTGCCGAGTACTGCGACGAGGGAGGGTTCAACGCCCTGGGAAAGGCGCTCAGGGAGATGTCGCCTGCCGACGTGCAGCAGATGGTGATCGACTCGGGGCTGCGCGGCCGCGGCGGCGCAGGATTTCCCACGGGGAAGAAGTGGTCCTTCGTCCCCCGCGACCTCCCCGGGCCGCGCTGGCTCATCTGCAACTGCGACGAGATGGAGCCCGGCACCTACAAGGACCGGGCGCTCCTGGAGGCGAATCCCTGGTCCCTGGTGGAGGGGATGCTCCTCGCCTGCTACGCCATCGGCGTACGCCACGCCTTCGTCTTCATCCGCCGCGGCTACGCGACGGCGGCGGCGAACCTGAGTATTGCTCTCAGAGAGGCGCGGGAAGCGGGGCTCGTGGGGGAGAACATCCTCGGGAGCAGCTTTTCCTGCGACATAGACCTGCACATCTCGGCCGGCCGCTACATCTGCGGTGAGGAAACGGCCCTCATGAACGCCCTGGAGGGAAGGCGGGCCAATCCCCGTTCCAAGCCACCCTTTCCCGCCGTGAAGGGGCTGTGGGGAGGGCCTACGGTGGTGAACAACGTGGAGACACTGGCCAATATCCCGTACATCATCGCCAACGGCCCGGCATGGTTCAAGGGGCTGGCCGCCATCCCGGAAGCGGCAGGAATGAAACTCTTCTGCATCAGCGGCCATGTGCGGAACACGGTCTGCGTCGAGCTGCCGCTGGGGATGACCCTCGACGAGGTGCTCGACGGTCCGGCCGGCGGCATGCGTCCCGGCAAGACCTTCAAGGCCTGCATGCCGGGAGGGGCCTCCACCCCATTCCTGACGAACGATCACCGGGGTGTGGCGCTGGACTTCGACACGGTGGCCAAGGCCGGTTCACGGCTCGGCACCGGCGGCATCGTCGTCTTCGACGAGGAGACCTGCATGGTCGGCGCGACCCTGAACCTGGTGAAATTCTACGCCCGCGAATCGTGCGGCTGGTGCACCCCCTGCAGGGAGGGGCTCCCCTTCGTGGTGGACGTCCTGACCAGGCTGGAGATGGGCGAGGGGGAGAGCGAAGACATGGACATACTCCGGGAGCATGTGAAGTACCTGAACTACGCCTTCTGCGCCCTGGCCCCCGGCGCCATGGGGCCGGTGGAAGGGCTTTTGCGGCTCTTCGAGGATGAGATCAGGGAACACATCCGCAGGAAGAAATGCCCGTTCAGGGGTAAATGATATCTTTATGCCGAAACTGATCATCGACAACATAGCGGTGGAGGTCCCCGCCGGCACCAGCGTCCTTGAGGCGGCAAAGCGGGTGGGGATCTGGATTCCCCATTTCTGCTACCACCCGGCCCTGGGGAGCGTGGGGGCCTGCCGGCTCTGCGCCATGCGATTCCTGGAGGGGCCGGTGAATGGTATCCAGATGTCCTGCATGATCCCGGCCCAGGACGGGATGGTGGTTTCCACCACCGACGACGATGCGGCCAGCATGCGGCGGATGGTGATCGAATGGCTGATGCTCAACCATCCCCACGACTGCCCGGTCTGCGACGAGGGGGGGGAATGCCTCCTGCAGGACTATACGGTGGCGGGGGGGCACGGCATCCGGCGCTACCGGGGGAAAAAGCGGACCCACATGAACCAGTACCTGGGGCCGTACATCGAGCACGAGATGAACCGCTGCATCCAGTGCTACCGCTGCGCCCGGTTCTATCAGGAGTATGCGGGGGGAAACGATTTCGGCGTCATGGGGAGCGCGGCACGGGTCTATTTCGGCAGGTTCACGGAAGGGGAGCTTCAGTCCCCCTTTTCCGGCAACCTGGCGGACATCTGCCCCACCGGCGTCTTCACCGACAAGACGGCCCGCTTCCGCGCCCGCTACTGGGACTACGACATGGCCCCGTCCGTCTGCCCCCACTGTTCCCTGGGGTGCAATACCATCCCGGCCGCCCGCTACCGGGAACTCCTGAAGACCATGGCACGCCGGAACGAGGCGGTCAACGGCTGGTTCATCTGCGACCGCGGACGGTTTTCGAACGCCTTGGTGAACGCCCCGGCACGCCCGAGGGTCCCCCTGGTCGACGGACGGGAAGAAAACTGGGATGAGGCGCTCGATGCCCTCACCCGCCGCCTGGGCGAGCTGGCCGAACTCCACGGCCACGGGAGTCTCGCCATCGTCGGCTCCCCCCGCCTTTCACTGGAGGGGGGGATTCTCCTCGGGCGCCTGGCGCGGGCGGCGAAAGCGGGCTTTATCTGCCACTTCACGGCTGCGGAGGAAGAGGCCCGGACCGCTGCGGCCGTCTCGCTCCTGGCCGGGAACAGGAGTGCCTCCATGGACGACGTGCGGAAGGCGGACTGCGTCGCCATCCTCGACTGCGACCTCCTGGAAGAGGCGCCGATGATGATGCTCGCGGTGCGCCAGGCATGGCGGAAGGGTGCGCCGGTCTTTCTGGTGGGGGAGCATGCCCCCCTGGAGCAGGCCCTGGCCGTCTCAATCGAGGCGATACAGCTCAGCTACATCGAAGAGGCGCCGCTCGGTATTTTCGAAAGTCCCGTCATCATCTGCGGCACGAAACACAACCCTCCCGGCGCCATCGGAATGCTCGCCCGGGCCGAGGCGAAGACAGCCTGCCTCCTCCCCGCCCCCAACGCCTTCGCCGCAGGGCTTCTCTCCGAAGAGGAGGGGGGGACATCCCTGGCGGCGGCCATCTCCACCGGCCGGGTGAAGGGGATCATCGCCTTCGAGGCGGACATCCCGCCGGAGCTCCCGGCAGATGTGCCGCTCCTGGCTGCCGCCGATTGGCGGCAGACCGAGGCGGTCAAAAGGGCACAGATCGTCCTCCCGACCGCCGCCTGGGTGGAGATGGACGGGACCTCCGTCAACAACGAGGGGAGGGCTCAGCGCTTCAAACAAGTGATGCATCCGGGGCTCCCCATCAAGGGGCTGGACCCCGCGCTCCATCCGCCGCGGGTCCATCGGAAAATGCCGCCCGGCGGGGATGTCCGACCCGCCTGGCGGGTCATGGCGGCTCTGATCGAAAGGCTGGGGGGCGAAAGGATCGATGAGCCGCTCACCGGGCGCTGGGAGAGGCTGCGTGACCTCGACCCGGAAAGCGAAGGGGAAAGCATGCCATGACCGGCGCAACCCTCGACATAATCCTCCTGGCAGCCAAGATCGGGGTGGTCTTCCTGGTCATCCTCACCCTGGCCGCCTACCTGGTCTTTGCCGAGCGGCGCGTCCTCGCCTGGATCCAGGACCGGAAGGGGCCGAACCGGGTCGGGCCGCAGGGTCTCCTCCAGCCCCTGGCCGACCTGATCAAGATGCTGGCCAAGGAGGATTTCCGGCCGGCCGGTGCCGACAAGTGGCTCTTTTACCTGGCGCCGGCCATGGCCGCCATCCCGGCCATCCTGACCTTTGCCGTCGTCCCCTTCGGCGCCCCCCTCACCCTCTTCGGACACGCCTTGCCGATGCAGGTGGCCGACCTGCATGTGGGGCTCCTCTTCTTCATGGCCCTCTCATCCATCGCCGTGTACGGGGTGGCGCTCGGCGGGTGGGCCTCCAACTCCAAGTATGCGCTCTTAGGCGCGATCCGCGGCCTTGCCCAGCTCATATCCTACGAACTCTCCATGGGGCTGTCGCTCGTGCCGGTGGTGATGCTGGCCCGCTCTTTCCGCCTCTCGGACATCGTCAACGCCCAGGCCAACGGCTGGTTCATCCTCTATCAGCCACTGGCCTTCGTCATCTTTCTCGTCAGCATCATCGCCGAGTGCAAGCGGGTCCCCTTCGACATCCCGGAGGCGGAGGGGGAGCTGGTGGCAGGCTTCCACACCGAATACTCCGGGATGCGCTTCGGGCTCTTTTTTGTCGGCGAGTACATCAACATCATCGTCCTTGGGGGGCTGGCGGCGACCTTTTTCCTCGGCGGCTGGCGCGGCCCCGTCCTTCCGCCGATTGTCTGGTTCTTCATCAAGGTGTTCGCCTTCGCCTTCTTCTTCATCTGGATGCGCGGCACCATGCCGCGGCTGCGCTACGACCAGCTCATGCACTTTGGCTGGAAGGTGCTGACGCCGCTGGCACTCGTCAATATTCTGGCCACCGGCTGGTGGTTGATGCTGTTTTGACCCTTTCCGTCACCGCCTGCAAAAAACATTAAAAAAGGAGGAGACACGATGACTGAGAACGTGAATGAAAGAGACGAACACGGACACACCCCTCTCATCGATGCGGCAAAGGCGGGGGACGTGGCGGCAATCAGCGATCTGATCACCCGCGGCGCGGAGCTGGATGCCAGGAGTGAGAAGGGGAAAACGGCGCTCCACTATGCGGCGGCCAACGGCCATGCATGGGCGATCAAGGAGCTGCTGGCAAACGGGGCGACAGTGGACCCGCGAGACAGGGACTGGCACACGCCGCTCATGCTTGCCGCCATTTACGGCTGCAACGAGTGCGTTCAGGACCTGCTCAGCTCCGGCGCCGACGTCAACGCGCGAACCCTGGCGGGAAACACGGCCCTGATGTATGCGGAGAACAACGGCCACCCCGACACGGCCGAGATACTGAAAAAGGTCCTGCGCGCCAGGCCGCACGCGACGGTCTAGCCGGTAACGGGCGATTACGCATCCATGACCATATTTAGCGACATAAAAGCTCTGGGCATCGGCCTCTGGACCACCTGGAAGCATATCTTCCGCCGGCCGGTGACCATCCAGTACCCGGAGGAAAAGCGGACCCCGTATCCCCGTTACCGGGCACGGATCGTCCTGACCCGCGACCCGGACGGCGGGGAGCGCTGCGTCGCCTGCTACCTCTGCTCCGCTGCCTGCCCCGTGGACTGCATCTCCATGCAGGCAGCAGAGGCGGAAAACGGCCGGCGCTACGCCTCCTGGTTCCGCATCAACTTCTCCCGCTGCATCTTCTGCGGCCTCTGCGCCGAGGCGTGCCCGACCATGGCGATACAGATGACGCCGGATTACGAGATCTGCAAGCGGGACGTGATGGACCTGGTCTATGAAAAGGAAGACCTCCTGATCGACGGCTGCGGCAAGGAGCCGGAGTACAACTTTTACCGCCACGCGGGGATCGGCGTGGTCAACCCGCGTGGCGGGAACAAGGACGAGGCGCC
>DAIEGL010000040.1 GCA_027356255.1 Geobacter sp.
CATGGAGCGGCGCAGCGTCCTGGAGGCCTACGGCGCCGAAGTGGTGCTTTCCCCGGCCAATGAGGCCACGGACGGCGCCATCCGCCTTGCCCACCGGATTCTGAAAGAGGAGCCGGAGCGCTATTACATGCCCAATCAGTATGCCAATCCCAACAACGTCCTCGCCCACTACGAAACCACGGGACCGGAGATCTACCGCCAGACCGGCGGGGGAGTCGATATGTTCATCGCCGGCATGGGGACCGGCGGCACCCTGATGGGGGTGGGCCGATACCTGAAGGAGCAGAAGCCGGCGGTGCGCATCATCGGCGTGGAACCGCGGCTCGGGCACAAGGTGCAGGGGCTGAAGAACATGAAGGAGGCGATCGTGCCGGAAATCTATCGGGAAGAGCGGCTGGACGGCAAGATCACCGTGGAGGACGAGATCGCCTTTGAAACGGCCCGGCAGCTTGCCGTCAGGGAGGGGCTGTTCGTCGGCATGTCCAGCGGCGCCGCAGTGGCAGGAGCCCTGGAGATGGCTAAAGGGATGGAGTCAGGGATCATCGTCACCCTCCTGCCGGACCGGGGGGACCGCTACCTGAGCACATCACTCTTTCGCTCTGTCTGCGCCTGTTGCCCGCCGTAGGTTCAAGTGTTTACAGTATGAAAAACGGAGCGTGGATGGGAAGCATAGCGATAATCCTTGCCGGCCTTCTCATGTCGGTTTTGCCCTGTTTCGCCTGGGAGCCGGCGCCGCGCTACGCCGTGGCGGAGACGGCGACGCCGGTGCTGAACACACCGAACATCGCCGCGGTGTTCGGCGGGAGGGACGGAAGGAGCCTGCAGGCGGACAGCTGCGGCCAGCTGCGCGCCATGGAGTTCGTTGCCCTCCCAGGTACGGTCTTCACCATCGAGGGGGAGGAAAGCAGGGGAAAGCTCCCTGTCTACCGGGTGACCACCGCCGACTACCCGTACCCGACTAAAAAGGGGTACTTCATCGACAGCCGCCTTGTCCGGGTGACGGAGGAAAAGCCGCCCGAGCGCCCGCGCAAGCTCCCGCCGAAGGAGACGGTGATCGGGAACCTCCTGGCGGCGAAGGGGAGCAGTTACGTCTGGGGGGGGAACGTGCGCGGCGGCCTGCCGCAGATGCTCTCCCTCTATCCGCCGGCAGGCAGCGCGCCTCTCCCTGCGGAGACCGCCGCCATGTGGCAACTGCACGGGGTTGACTGCTCCGGCCTCCTGTACGAGGCTACCGGTGGCTTTACACCGCGGAACACCAGCGCCCTCGTCAGCTACGGCAAGGGGGTGGAGATCGCCGGCCTGAGCCCGGAGCGGATCATCGAGCGGGTGGAGCCGCTCGACCTGATCGTCTGGGGTGGGCACGTGATCATCATCCTCGACCGGGAGAGGACCATCGAGAGCCGCCTCGATTGCGGCGGCAAAAACGGCGGGGTGGTGGTCCGGCCGCTTCGGGAGACCCTGGCCGGGGTGATGCGGGGGCGGGTGGCGGTCGATGACTACGGGGATGCGGCGAAACGGGGAAAGAAGGGGTTCGTCATCAGGCGCTGGTACGGCAGATAGGGGACGTCCTCACGGCCGTCTCACGATCTTGTGCGGCATGGGGGTGCACTTGCCGCCGTTCTTCGTCCAGACGGCGGTCCAGATATCCGCGGTCGCCTTCACCATTTCCGGATACACGCTTTTCTTGTCGTATTTCCTCAGTGCATACAGGTTGTCCACCGCCTCATCAAGCGAAATTCCCCTGAACCCCGGATAGTCGATCTTGTAGGTACCCAGATTTCCCTTGTCGAGAAAATCCTGCGTGGCGCTGCGCAGCACATCGTTGAACGGATCGGGGGTGGCGGCGCTCAGGGAGACGTCCAGCACGTACTGGACCGTCACACCCAGATCCTCCGCAAGGACCTCTGAGGTCGCCACGGAGATCCTGTTGCATTTCCTGATTAAACTGTCCCTCCCGATCACGCTTTTCTTCCAGGAATCGGTCGTCATCTTGATGTCGGAATAGCCGTACAGGATATCCATGTCCCCCTTCAGGAACCGGCGCATCTCCTCCGGCAGCAGCGCCACCGCATCTTCGATGAGGTT
>DAIEGL010000042.1 GCA_027356255.1 Geobacter sp.
TATGGCAAAAACCGCCCCTCCCACTCACTATGCGATCTCCACCCGTGCGTCGGGATTCATCGGGTTGGTCCTCGTTGCCAGGGAAAAGAGATATGGATACGCCTCCTGGAGGTGGCGCATGTACACCACCCATTCCCGGAGCAGATGATTGTAGGCCCGTTTTATGTCGCCCGACAGGTGCTCCATGTCCGCCGCAGGGAGGCCGGTCAGAGATCTGCGCGCCTCCAACTCCTCGATGAGGTGGAAAACGGCCCAGAGCAGGTCGGTGAATTCGTCGTGCTCCAGGAGATTGGGGTTTTCCAGGAGGCCGAGCATGAAACGGCGCTTCTCCAGGAGAAAGGCCTTCAGTGCGGCCAAGTCCCCATTGCGGCTGTCCACCTGGATTTCATGGCCCAGGAGGAATGCCCTGACCCGCTTGAAATCGCCGGCAGTCCATTGGGGGGCGATTTTCAGCCGCTCGGACAGCTCCCTCCCATCCGCGACGAAGCCGGAACAGTCCCTGATGAGGGTGGTGCCGACCTCGCTGAAAAAGACGCCGATGACCATGTTCAGCTTCTGCCGCATGGCCTCCCGCTCCCGTTCCTTGAGGACCCGTTCGATCACCAGGGTGACGAACAGCACGTAGATGGGGAGAAACGCCAGGTTGCCGAGAAAACCGGCGAAGACTTCACCGGCCTTCCCCCCAACGAGGCAATCGATGCCGTAGATGACGAACGACGCGATGAGCATGAACAGGGCAATGGTTCTTGAACGGAGATTGGAAAACTTCATCGATGCACCCCAAAAGCGTGTTTGCGATAACTGTATTCTTTTTCAGGTCGAGCGGAGGGCGTCGACGATGTTCATCCGCGCCGCCCGGAATGCGGGAAGCACCCCGCCGACAAAGCCCATGACGAGGGAGAAAAGGAGCGACTTCCAGGCGATCTCGAAGGTCAGGGAGAAGGAGAAGGCCAGCTCGGCGAAGGACTGCCAGTTCATGGTGGAAATGGTGACAAGCTGCATGAACGAGGCGAAGAAAAGCCCGACGAGCCCGCCCAGAAGGCCCAGGAAAAGCGACTCCAGGATAAAGGCGACGAGGATGCTCCCCTTCCCGAAACCGAGCGCCCGCAGCGTGCCGATCTCCACGATCCGGTTGGCCACGGCCGCATACATGGTTATCATCGCCCCGATGATGGCGCCAAGTGAAAAGATGATGGTCAGGGCGATCCCCAGGATGGTGAGGAATTTCGACATGGCCTCCGACTGATCCAGGTAGTACCTGGTTTCCCGCTTGGCCTCCAGGGTCAGGCGCGGATCGTTCTCGATCCGCTCCTTGACGCGCCCGAATTCCCCCGGATCGCGCAGCTTGAAGAGGACCGAAGAGTACACCTGCCTGCGGAACGCCTGCATGAGCTGGTCAACATCGCCCCATATTTCCGAGGAGAAGCCGGTGCCCCCCGCACCGAAGACCCCCACGACGGTCCAGTCGCGCATCCCGAAACGGAGCGTCTCGCCGAGCCCTCCCCCCTTGAACCGCTTGGCGATGCTGGCGCCGGCAATGACCTCCGCAGAGCCGGGCCTCGGCATCCGCCCCTCGATAAGCCTCACCTGGGGCCGAAGCCGCATGGAGGCGGGACCGATACCGCGGATGATGACGTTGGCAGGCTTCCCGGTCCCACGCTTCGGCAGGTTGATGAGCACCACCAGTTCCTTGGCCAGTAGCGGGCGTCCGTCCGGCCCGATCGCCACTTCCGGCTGGCTCTCGACGATGGATGCCTGCTCCCGCTCCACGCCGCTCTGCACCTCGGAGTTCGACGATTTGCGGATCACCACCACGTTGTCATAGGAACCGGTATCCACCAGGGTCTTGCGCAACCCCTCGGCCAGCATGAGGGTGGCGGCAAAGACGAACACCACCAGCGCCATCCCCGATGCGGTGAGGACGGTGGTGAGGCGGCGGGTCCAGAGGTTTCTGAAGCTGTAGTAGTAGGGAACGCCCATCACCCGATCCTCCGGAACCCCTCGGCAATACTGATCGTCGCCCCGCGCCAGGTGGGAAAGATCGACGCCACCACTCCTACGACCAGGGCTGCCAGGAGGTCAAGATAAACGGTGAGGGTCGAGACGCTGAAGACAGGAAAGAACTGGGACAGCTCGGTCTCGATCCAGTGGGCTGCGGGGAAGGTGAAGAGCACCCCCACCACCCCGCCGATCATGGCGATGACGACCGATTCGCCGAACACGATCCCGGCGATGTGACCGGCGCCGAAACCGAGGGTCTTGAGCGTGGCGTATTCGGCCATCCGCTCCCGCGCGGTCATGGCCATGGTGTTGGCCGCCACCACCATGATGATGACGATCACCACATAGGAGACGATCTTGATGGCGATCATGATCGCCTCGGTCATGGAAACGAAGCTCAGCTGAAAGGCCTTTTCCGTCTCCGTCAGGGTCTCGGCCAGGGAGTTCCTGAAGGTGTCGTCCACCGCCTGCGACACCTCGGCTGCCAGTTCCGGTTTGGTCACGCCGATCATGTAGAAACCGACCTGGTCGGCCCGGCGCGGCGTCGTTCTCTTCATGGTCTCGTTGAGGTACTCCCAGTTGAAGAAAAACTGGGTCTCGTCCGTACTTTTCTGGGCGCCGTGATAAATGCCGCGCAGCACGAACTCCCACTGGCCTGGGAAGATGGTCCCCTTGAGGGTGATCATGTCGCCGATCTTCCAGCCGTACTTGGCGGCAAGCTTGCGCCCGGCCACGGCGCCGCGACGGTCGCGGATGAAGGCGTCCCTCTCACCGGGGGAGAGGACGAACTCCGGGTAGAGATCGAGATAGCTCCGCGGCTCGACGGCGAAATTGGGAAAGAAGTGCTTCTCGTCTATATATACGCCGCCGAACCAGTTGCCGAAAGAGACCTCCTTCACCCCCTGGATCTGCCTGATCCTGTCCTTGTACGATATGGGGAGGGGGAAGACGAGGGAGATGGCGTTGCGCGTAACCAGCCGTGTGGCGGACGATTGCTCCACCCCCAGGTACCAGAGCCCGACCAGGGTGCGCAGAAGACCGAAGGCGAGGATGGCGATGGCCACTCCCAGGATGGTCAGGAAGGAGCGCAGCTTGTGGCGGAAGGCATTGCGTATGATGAGTTTGATTATGAACATAAAAGGCCGAATCCTGCCACGTAGCACGGAGCACGGTTATCTCTAAAAGGGCCACAGAAAAACCGGAAAAAACGGATCAAACAAAAAATCAAATTTTGATCCAATTGCTTTGCAGGGTTAAATCCGCCTTTTCCGTTTTTATCTGTGGCAAACTGTTTTTCTGGATTTGTAAAGGTTACGAAGCCGACAAAACCCCTTTTTCCAAGTGCTGGATGATATGCGCCTTTTCCGCCGCCCGCGGGTCGTGGGTCACCATGATGATGGTCTTGCCGAACCTGTGGACCAGATTGTCCATGAGGCTCAAGATGTCCTCTGCAGAGGCCCTGTCCAGGTCCCCGGTAGGCTCGTCCGCCACCAGGATCGCCGGATCGGTGACGATGGCGCGGGCGATGGCCACCCGCTGCTGCTGGCCACCGGAGAGCTGCGACGGATAATGGTCCATCCGGTCGGCAAGCCCCACCACGCTGAGGACCATCTCCACATGGTCACGCCGCTCCTTCCGCGAAAGGGGGGTAAGGAGGAGGGGAAGCTCCACGTTCTCGAATGCGGTGAGGACCGGCATCAGGTTGTAGAACTGGAAGATGAACCCCACGTTTGCGGCGCGCCAGCCGGCGAGCTCGGCCTCCGTCAGGGTGGTGATGTCCACCCCCCCGATGCGGATGATGCCGGCATCGGCCTTGTCTATCCCGGCGATGAGGTTCAGGAGGGTGCTCTTCCCCGACCCGGACGGACCCATGAGCGCCATGAACTCCCCCTCGGCAATGTCGAAGGTAATCCCCTGCAAGACGGGAATGATCTGGCTGCCGCGCCGGTAAGACTTGGAAATGTCCTTGATCTCCACCATGGGAGGCTTTTCGTTTGCCATCGGAAGATACCCTTTCCTATTTCTCCGCGGTCTTGATCCGCGAGCCGTCCCTGAGCTTTTCCACCGGTTTCACGACTACCTTGTCACCAGCCTTCACCCCGCTCATGATCCGGACCATATCGCCGATCGGCGCACCCGTCTCGACCAGTGTCTCCGCCACCCGGTCCCCCTTCACCAGAAAGACGAATTTCTTCCCGTTGCGGGTAACCACCGCCTGGGGATTCAGCGCCGTCATGGGGCGATCTTCGCCGCTTTTCACCGGCCTTTCCAGGAAGGCGACCTTGGCGCTCATCTCCGGCAGTATCCTCTTGTCCATGTCGAGGAACTTGACCTTGACCATCACGGTCGCCTTGGAGCGGTCGGCGGTGGGAACGATCATGTGGAGAACACCGCGGGAACGGAGCTCCGGCAGTGCGTCAAGGACGACCTCGCACGGTTGGCCGACCTTGATCTTTTCCAGGTTGGATTCCGACACATCCGCCTCCACCTGGAGCGACCCCATGTCGGCAATGGTCACGACCGCAGACTTGGCGTTTGCCGCTGCCCCGATCGGCGTGACAATGTCCCCCACATCGGCGTTCTTGGTCAAGACCACCGCGTCGAACGGCGCCCGGATGAGGGTGTAGTCTATCGCCACGTTCGCCCCGTGGAGTGCTGCCGAGGCGGCAACGATGTTCGACTCCGCCCCGGCTACCCCGGCCTTGGCCCGCTTAAAGCGCGCGAACGCAGAATCGTAGTCTGCCTTTGCCACGATCCCCTGGGAAAACAGCTCTTTTTGCCGGTCAAAGGAGAGTGAGGCATCGCGCAGCTCCGCCTTTGCCTGCTCCAGCACAGCCTTTGAGTTGGCCAGATTGGCCGCTGCCTGGTCCCGAGAGGCAACAACATCGCGGTTCTCCAGGCGGGCAAGGATATCCCCCTTTTGCACCCGGCTCCCCTCCTCCACCCCCAGCCATTCGAGCTGGCCCGTCGTCTTGGCTGCCACAGCCGCCTTGCGCTGGGCAACCACATAGCCGCTGGCGTTCAAGAGGGTAAACGCCTGGGACGGATAAACCAGGGAAACCGTCGCCACCTCCACCTCCACCTTCGGGGTGAAGACCCCCTTCATGGCAAGGACCCCCACGATAACAGCGAGCAGGGCGATAACCACCCAGAAGAGCGGCCGTTTGTGCCGCGGCCGACGGACTGCCAGCGCAGCTTTGTCTATCTTCAACCCGGTCAGGTCTTCATTTGCCATCATTCGACTCCATGCGAAAACGGTTGGTAATGCAGCAATAAACATCATTACATAACACTGATTACGCACAGTGTGAAGCGTATATTTACGGTGCAGAACAGGGCCGGTAATCCAATGAAAAACAGGCGGAGCATTGCTGCTTCGCCTGTTTTCTCCGTACAGTCCACAATATTTATTCTAACAGGCTGTTGAAAAACGTCATGAGGACCCGTGGGGCCTAAAGAGGCCGGGATGCACGGCGCAAGCGAGCGAAAAGCCGAGGCGTACTCCCTGTACGTTGAGGTTTTGAGCGAGCGGCAACACCGCAGACCGGCCCCGCAATAGTTTTTCAA
>DAIEGL010000066.1 GCA_027356255.1 Geobacter sp.
GCCGTTGGAGAGGAAGATCCCGTCCGGATTCATGGCAAGGGCCTCCTCGGCCGGAAACGTTGCCGGAACCACGGTCACGTCGCACCCGGCGGAGACCAGGCAGCGGAGGATGTTGAACTTGATGCCGAAATCGTAGGCCACCACCTTGTATTTCAGGTCTTGGGACGCTGCCTGGCGATACCCTTCACCCAAATCCCAGAGTGCCTCGCTCCAGTGGTAGGGTTTGTCGCAGCTGACGCCGCTTGCCAGGTCGAGGCCGGCCATGCTCGGGATCGCCCGCACCTTCTTTATCAGGCTCTCTGGATCGAAATCGACCGTGGAGATGATGCCGTTCTGCGCCCCCTTGTCGCGCAGATGGCGGGTCAGGGCGCGGGTATCGAGCCCCTGGATGCCGACCACGCCGTTCTCCTTCAGATAGGCGTCAAGACTCATGGTCGCCCGCCAGTTGGAGTAGCAGTCGTGGTACTCCTTGACTATGAAGCCGGAAAGATAGAGCTGGTTGCTCTCGATATCCTCCGGATTGATGCCGGTGTTGCCAACCTGTGTGTAGGTCATGGTGACCATCTGCCCCTTATAGGAAGGGTCGGTAAGGACCTCCTGGTAACCGGTCATGGCGGTGTTGAACACCACCTCGCCGGTCGCTTCGCCGGATGCGCCGAAGGACCTGCCGTGGAATATGCGCCCATCGGCGAGTGCGAGTACTGCTTTCATAATATAAAACCCCTTAAGATGCTGTCACCACGGAGACACGGAAGCACTGAGTTGCACGGAGAAAACCGATTGGCTTCTCCGTGTCTCCGTGGTGGATTTTGATTTTGCTAACGTTTGAAAACCACTTTACCGCCGACGATGGTGTACACCGCGGCCCCCTTCATCTTGCGTCCGATGAACGGCGAGTTCTTCGACTTGCTCGCCAGCTGCTCCGCCGCCACCACCCACTCCCGGGCCGGGTCGATGACGGTTATATCGGCAGCAGCCCCTACCTGCAAAGTGCCCCGGTCGATGCCGAGTATTTGGGCCGGATTGCAGGTCATTTTCTCAAGCAGGGTCTTAAGATCCACGACGCCATCCGCAACCAGTTGCAGAGAGAGCGGCAGGGAGGTCTCCAGACCGACGATGCCGTTCAGCGCCAGGTTGAATTCCACGTCCTTTTCGTCCAGGTGGTGCGGCGCGTGGTCGGTGGCGATGGCGTCGATGGTGCCGTCGGCAAGCCCAGCCTTGATCGCGGCCACATCGGCAGCCTCGCGAAGCGGCGGATTCATCTTTGCGTTGGTATTGTAGCCGCGGACAGCGTCATCGGTAAGGGAGAAGTAGTGCGGTGCTGTCTCGCAGGTGACCTTTACCCCGCGCGCCTTGGCGTTTCTGATGATGCGCACCGAGCCGCTGGTGGAAATATGGGCGATGTGCAGCGGCGAACCGGTAAACTCGGCGAGGTATACGTCGCGGGCAACAGCCACATCCTCGGCAGCCCAGGGGATACCCTTCAGCCCCAGCTCCGTGGAGGTGAACCCTTCGTTCATGACCCCTTCGCCGACAAGGGCAAGCTCTTCCGAGTGGGCGATGACCATGATCCCCATCCCCTTGGCGTACTCAAGGGCGCGGCGCATCAGCTCACCGTTGCCCACCGGCCGGCCGTCGTCGGAAACCGCAACGCAGCCGGACTCCTTCAATTCGCCCATCTCGGCAAGGCTTTCCCCCTTGCTCCCCTGGGTTATGGAGCCGACGGGAAACACGTTGACGAGCGCCTCGTTACGAGCCTTGTTGACTATGTAAGAGGTGATCGCCTTGTTGTCGTTGACCGGCTTCGTGTTGGGCATACAGGCAACGGAGGTGAACCCGCCTGCAGCAGCGGCCCTTGTACCGGTTACGATGTCTTCCTTGTATTCCAGCCCCGGATCGCGGAGATGGACGTGCATGTCTATAAACCCCGGTGTGACCAGGAGGCCGGCGGCGTCGATGATCTCGGCCCCGGCAGGCGCCTTGAGCCCCTTCCCCATCTCCTTGATCCGACCGTCCTCCACCAGCAGGTCCATGCTATCGTCAATGTTCTGCGACGGGTCGACTACCCGCCCTCCCTTTATCAGCAGATTCATAATTTCACCTCGTTTGAAAGAGTTCTATGTTCGACGTTCGATGTTGAGGCATTTAACCTCGAACCTCGAACTTCGAACAGGTTCACATTATTCCGTCGCCAATTCCCCGCCGGAAACATGATAGAGCATCGACATCCTGACCGCCACGCCGTTCTCCACCTGCTTCAGGATGTGCGACTGGTCTCCGTCGGCCACATGGGAGCAGAGCTCGACCCCGCGGTTGATCGGCCCCGGATGCATGACCATGGCATCCTTTTTCGCCAGCTGCAGCACATGGTTGTTCAGGCCGAAATAGCGGGAATATTCCTTTAGCGTCGGGAGGAGGGTCTTTCCCTGGCGCTCCAGCTGGATGCGGAGCATCATCACCACGTCCGCATCAGCTACCGCCTCGCGCATGTCATTGCAGACGGTGACATTTCCCAGCCGTTCTATCCCCGGCGGCATCATGGTCGGCGGCCCGGCCAGAAAGACATTGGCCCCCATCTTGGTCAGGCCGTAGATATTGGAGCGGGCCACCCGGCTGTGAGTGATGTCGCCTACAATGGCCACCTTCAGCCCTTCCAGCGAGCCAAATTTCTGGCGCATGGTCAGCATGTCCAAAAGCCCCTGGGAGGGGTGCTCATGGGCGCCGTCACCGGCGTTGATGACCGAACAGGAGACCCGCTGGGCCAGGTAATGGTGGGCGCCGGATATTGCATGGCGCATGACGATGATGTCCGGCTTCATGGCCAGGACGTTGCGCGCGGTATCAGAAAGGGTTTCCCCCTTGGTGACCGAACTGGTAGAGGCGGTGATGTTGATGGTGTCGGCGGAAAGCCTCTTCGCCGCGATCTCGAATGAGGTGCGGGTGCGGGTGGAGGCCTCGTAGAAGAGGTTCACCACCGTTTTGCCGCGCAGGGTCGGGACCTTCTTGATGTCCCGCTCGTTTATCTCCTTCAGGTTCTCCGCAGTATTGAGGAGAAGCTCTATCTCCTCCCTGGTCAGGTCCTGCAGACCGATGATGTCCTTGTGCTTGAATGGCATGTTCCCCCCCCCGCGCCCGCTCATACGGGCAGATTAAGGTGTTTCGTCCGCGACGATCACAGATCGGGATCGAGTAAGGAGCTCGACCCGAATTTCATTTCTCCAGAACCACCTCGGTCGGCTTGTTGGCCGCATCGAAGGCGACCGTGATATTTTCCTTGAGACTCGTCGGTACGTTGCGACCGACAAAATCGGCCCTGATGGGGAGATCGCGGTGTCCCCTGTCCACGAGGACGGCCAGCTGAATGCAGGACGGACGGCCGTGGTCCATGATGGCGTCCATGGCCGCCCTGATGGTGCGGCCGGTAAAGAGCACGTCATCCACGAGGACGACCTTTTTCCCCTCGATGGAGAACGGGATCTCCGTCTTTCCAACCGGCAGGTGCTCTGCATGCCCCTTGATGTCGTCACGGTAGAGGGTGATGTCTACGGCGCCGACCGGCACCTTCTCCCCCTCGATCTCCTCCAGCCGCAGTGACAGCTCATGGGCGAGATGCACACCGCCGGTGCGGATCCCGACGAGGACAAGGTCCTTGACCCCCTTGTTCCGTTCCAGGACCTCGTGGGCGATGCGGGTGAGGGCCCTTTTCACTCCGGCCCCGTCCAGAATTATCGTATTCTCAGTGGCCACCTCTGCACTCCTTTCTTTCAGCAAGGGTAATAAAGCAGGTTCGCTACAGCAGACGAGCGGGCATGAAAAAAGAGCCTCCCGCGCAAAAGACGGAGAGGCTCTTTATGGATACACGTTGAGAGTTCTCTCTTCATCACCTTTGCTAACCTCACGGGGCTAAATTAAAAGGCATGCCGACAAAATTTTCAGGGAATGTACCATTTGTCCCGGCACCGAGTCAAGGGAGTTTTTTCCGCTCTCTCCTCCCCGGCGGAGCCGGTCCGGCGCGCCGACTAGCGGGGCATGGCACAGTACATGTTGCCGTAGGGACGCTTGCTCTTGGGGAGTATCTTGACAAACTTTTCCCGCATGATTTCCTTCAGGTCCAGCTTGAAATCCTTGCTGAATTCCTGGAGATACCCTTCCAGTTCCTGCCGGTCCTCAGGGGTCAGGTCGAACACGCCCACTTCGGTGGAAAGCTTCGCCTCATCGACACCGCCGCGGACATAGATCACGCCGCCGTGCATGCCGGTACCGAAACGGAAACCGTGCTTCGCCTTGTCCGGGGCATCGGTGAACATGCCGAGGAGGACGAGCACCCCGCCGGCCATGTACTCGCCGAAGAAGTCCCCCGCCTTGCCGCCCGCCACCAGCACCGGTTTGTTGTCCTGGTAGGATTTCATGTGGATGCCTACCCGGTACCCCACATCCTTGAGGATGTGGATGCGGCCACCGCGCATGCCATAGCCTAGCACGTCGCCCGCATGGCCGTGCACCACCACCTTGCCGGCATTCATGGTATTGCCGATGTTGTCCTGGCCGTTGTCCCGGACGACGATCGTCGCGCCATTCATGAAGGCACCCAGGTCGTTGCCCGGCACGCCATTGACCGTAATGGTGACCGGCTTGTTGATGCCGTCGCCGATGAAGTACTGGCCGTTGACGTTGACCAGGTCTATTTTCTCCGCGCCGTCTGCAACCGCTTCGCGGATCTTTATATTCAGGTCCCGATAATATACGCCGTTCGCGTCGATTTTCATTTCTAACTCCTGTTGGAACAGTTCTATGTTCTACGTTCCATGTTCTAAGTTATGTTTACAACATAGAACCTCGAACATAGAACGTAGAACGCGATTTAAATCACTCCCGGATTCAGCTTGGCAATTACCGGCTCTCCGCCGCGTGGGGACCAGACATGGTCGGGGGCGGGACAAATCTCGCGGATCGCCGCCTCTTCCGAAGCCATGTAGACGAAGTCGTCCTTGGTGGCGCAGACCAGCGGCCTGAGCTTGACACGGTCGTTGAGGCCGATCAGCCCCTCGTTGCTGGCGAAAAGGATGGCGAATGGGCCGTTCAGAAGGCCGCTGCCGTAAACCTGGCGGATGGCGGTAAGCAACTGGCGGTCGTCTTCCGGCAAGGTATCGATCATGTCCCAGAAAGGCGATGCAAGGGCCATACTCGCCAGCTCAGGCGTCAGGCCGTGCTTTCTTATCAAAAGATCGAGCATGTAGGCCACCACCTCGGTGTCGGTGAGCATGGTGCAGAGGTAACCGTACATCTCCAGATAGCGCTTGTTAATACCATAGGAGGAAATTTCCCCGTTGTGGACAATGGACCAGTCGAGCAGGGTGAAC
Organism: Geobacter sp.; assembly: GCA_027356255.1. Classification (GTDB taxonomy): domain Bacteria; phylum Desulfobacterota; class Desulfuromonadia; order Geobacterales; family Geobacteraceae; genus Geotalea. Next base: position 5,361 of record DAIEGL010000066.1, read on the forward strand.
GGGTGCGCCCCGCCCCACCAGCCCGGGGTGTTGGTCGGGAAGCGGTTGTGGGCGGTCCAGATATACCCCTTGTACTCCTCCAGGCGGAAGAAGTCGGCGATCTCTTCGGGATAGCCGACACCCTTGAACGCCCCCATGTTCTTCCCTGAGGAAACGACAAAGGCGCCGTCGATCTCGTTGTTTATCCGCATGACGTGACCGACGATCACGTCCTCGACGGTCATGTTCTGGAATTCGACCGCCTCCTTGTAATCGGCGGTCTCAAGCGGCTTGACGAAATAACGCTTGAAGACGGGCGGATTGGCGATGGCGGCAATGCGGCGGGTCGGGATGTCCTCCTGCTGCTCGACAAAGAAATGCTCTTCGAGATACTCCTCGGTCAGTTGCAGGGCCATGCCGCTTTCGTACATCAGGTGAAAGGCAAAGAACTCCTTGTACTCAGGGTAGATGCCGTATGCCGCAAAACCTCCGCCCAAGCCGTTGCCGCGATCGTGCATCAGGGAGATCGACTTTATGATCACGTCCCCTTCGACCAGCTTCCCCGTCTTGGATATGAACCCGGTCAGACCGCAGTTTGAGATGTCTTTCTGAAATATGTGGGTAGGTTGTTTTTTCATGAGATTTTGGTTCTCCGATTACTAAAAGGTACGAGGTTCAAGGTCCGAGGATTGAGAAAAAGAGAGCTATTCCTCGCTCCTCTAACCTCGCTCCTACAGCCTGTCTTTAGGCTACTTTCCCTTGCGGCGCAAACAGGGTGCTGCGGATCTCCTTGGTCAGATGAACGAAGCCGAAGTCAACGGCCAGGAGCTTGTCCTTGAAGGGGGTGACGTCGATCTTCTCCCGAATCAGCCCGGCGAAGATGCCGGCCCGGTCCACTGCACCGACCAAGACCGCTCCGACCAACAGGTTCCCCTTGAGGACGATCTTGCGGTACTGGTAGTTTTCCTGATCCTGATAGGTGAGGATTTCAAATTCCTTCTCATCCGCAGGATTGGTAATCCCCATGGAGATGGTCGGCACCTTGAACAGCTCGATGGAGTTCATGGCCAGGCCGCCCAAATACCCTTTGTCCTTGCCGGCCATGGACACGCCGGCCACGTCGCCCTGTATATAGGCATCCGGCCAGATCGGCATGGGGTTCTTACTCGATGTGAAAAAGTCCCGGGCTTCGGCCACGTCGCCGGCAGCGTAGATCCCTTTCACTGAACTCTCCATCCGGTCGTCAACGACGATGCCGCGGTTCACTTCCACCTTGCTCCCCTTCAGGAAGCCTGCCGCCGGGCGGACGCCGATGGCAACGATCACCGTGTCGCAGGGGATGAAATCGCCCGATTTCAGCGTTACGCCGCTGATCTCCGCCCCTTCCCCCTCGATCCGGATGACCGTATCCTCGGTGATGACGTCAATGCCGTTGGCCTTCATCTTGCGGGCAACGATCTTGCCGGCGGGGCGGTCAAATGCCGATGAAAGCACCCGGTCGGCCAGCTCCACCACGGTGACGCTTTTGTCTATCAGGTTCATCCCCTCGGCCGCCTTCAGTCCGATCAGACCGCCGCCGATGACGACTGCCCGGTCGATGTCCGCAGCAATCCCCTTCAGCTTGGCGGCATCGTCCCAGGTGGTGAAGGTGAAGATGCGATCCTTGTCCGCCATCCCCTCGATGGGGGGCACAAACGGGTCGCCGCCGGTGGCCAGGAGCAGCTTGTCG